>JANODO010000241.1:0-113553 GCA_031412735.1 Rariglobus sp.
CTCGTCGAGGACGCAGCCGGCCTCCATATCGCGGCGACCTACAGCGTTGATCTGTTTGATGCGGGAACCGTCGAGCGACTGCTCGGTCACTTCGGCACCTTGCTGGAAGCGATCACCGAAGATCCTGACCAGCGGATCTCCCTGCTCCCTTTGCTCAACCAACAAGAACACCTGCGTATGTTGTCCTGGAATGCGACCGCCGAGGAGTATCCCAAGGATAAACTCATCCATGACTTGTTCGCTGAACAAGTGGAGCGAACCCCCGACCTTACGGCGGTGGTGTTTAACGACCGCGAGCTCAGCTACGCGTCGTTGAACCAATTGGCCGACGACCTCGCCGGGCGGCTTCGCGCCAACGGGGCCGGGCCGGAGACGCTCGTGGCGCTGTGCGTCGAACGTTCGTTGGATATGATCGTGGGGTTGTTGGGCATTCTGAAAGCGGGCGCGGCGTATGTGCCGCTGGATCCCGCCTTTCCGGCCGAACGGCTCGCGTTCATGCTCGAAGACTCCCAGGCACCGCTGCTGGTGACGCAGCGCCACTTGGAAAGTTTGTTTCAAGGGAAAGCCACCGTCATCTGCCTCGACGCCGATGCCTCCGGGGGCGATGCCGCCGAGGACGAACGTTCCAGAGAGACAAGCGCCCGCCCGGCCCCCGGCGCGGCGGCGAGTTCGGAGAATCTTGCTTACCTCCTCTATACCTCGGGTTCCACGGGGCGGCCGAAGGGCGTGATGATCACCCATCGGAATGTGGTAAACTTTTTTACCGGCATGGATCGCGCCGTGGGCCCGGAGCCCGGTGTGTGGCTGGCGGTGACGAGCATCTCGTTCGACATCTCGGTGCTTGAACTGTTCTGGACGCTTACGCGCGGCTTCAAGGTTGTCATCCTCGCGGACCAGGCGGGCATGCGGTCGCTCAAAAACTTCAGCGGTAGCTCCTGGGCGCCCGCCGAGGTGACGCGGTCGCTCGACGAGCAACTCGCCCGGCACCGGGTCACGCACCTACAATGCACGCCCTCCTTTGCCCGGTTGCTGACGCGGTTGCCCGACACCCTCGCGGCGCTGCGGCCGTTGCGCCGGATGCTCGTGGGCGGCGAAGGCCTGCCGGCGGATCTCGCCGAAGTGCTCACTGCGGCGCTCGATGGCGAGCTGATCAACATGTATGGTCCCACCGAAACGACTGTGTGGTCGACGACGCACAAAGTCGGCTCCGTGAGGTCCGGCACCGTCGATATCGGGCGGCCTATCGCCAACACGGAGGTCTACATTCTGGACCGTAACCGGCAGCTGCTGCCGGCCGGCATCCCCGGCGAGCTCTACATCGGGGGAGACGGGTTAGCGCGTGGTTATTGGCACCGTGCCGAGCTCACGGCCGACCGTTTTGTCGAGCACCCGTTTTCGACCGCTGGCACCCGGCTTTATCCGACGGGCGATCTGGCGCGTTATCGGGCGGATGGCGTCATCGAGTTTTTGGGCCGCGCCGACCATCAGGTGAAAATTCGCGGTCACCGCATCGAGCTCGGCGAGATCGAAGCCGTGCTCGCCCAACATCCCGGGGTTCAACAGAGCGTCGTGGTCGTCCGCGCTGAAAATGCCGAGGACCCGCGCCTCGCCGCCTACCTCGTGCCCTCCGCGACAGGCGCCCCGGAGACCGGCGCGTTGAAGGAGTTTTTGCGCGAGAAACTGCCCAGTCACATGGTGCCCGATTTCTTTGTGTTTTTGGAGCGCCTGCCGCTGACGCCAAACGGCAAGATCGATCGGAACGCCTTGCCTGCGCCCGCGCGCAGCCCCGGTGCGCGGGCCGTCGAGACGCCGTCGCTTCCCGGCCTGGAGCACACGATCGCCACCATCTGGAAAGAAATCCTGTCCATCGAATACCTCGGTGCGGAGGATAACTTTTTCGACGCCGGCGGACGCTCGCTTCATGTCGTGCAAGCGAAGACCCGGCTCGATGCGGCGCTCGGGATCGAACTGCCCATCATCAAACTTTTCCAATACCCGACGATCCGTTCGCTGGCCGAATTTATCAGTTCGCATCCAGACGAGGACGATGCGTTTCGCCAGAAAATCCAAGGTCGCAGCCAACATCGGCAGCCTACGCGCAAACCCCGCGTGCAACACACGGAGGAGACCACTTCATGAGCACTGATCAAACGCACGGAGAGAGCATCGCAATTATCGGCATGTCCGGTCGGTTCCCCGGAGCGGCCAACGTGGATGAGTTTTGGCGGAATGTTCGGGACGGCGTGGAGTCGATCTCGTTTTTTACCGACGAAGAAATCCGCCCCGCCTGGTTCGATGCGCCGCCGCCCAAGAACAACCCCGCCTTCGTAAAGGCGCGCGGCATCGTCGAAAGGCCCGAGTGGTTCGACGCCGGATTCTTTAACATGACGCCGCGCGAGGCGGAGGTGATCGACCCGCAGCACCGGTTGTTTTTGGAGTGCGCGTGGGAGGCGCTGGAGAACGCGGGCTGCAATCCCGACACGATCAACGGGCTGGCCGGTGTGTTTGCCGGAGCGAGCATGAACACCTACCTGATGGCGAACTTGCTCTCGCACCGGCCGGCGTCGGCCGTGCTGGGCGATACATTCTCCCTGCTGCTGGCGGCGGACAAAGACTTCCTGACGACCCGGGTGTCCTATAAGTTGAACCTGCACGGGCCCAGCATAAATCTCCAGACGGCGTGCTCCACATCGCTGGTGGCCGTCTGCCAGGCGTGTCAGAGCTTGTTGTCCTACCAATGCGACGTCGCGCTGGCCGGAGGTGTGTCGCTGTCATTCCCGCAAAAACGCGGCGAACTGCATCAGGAAGGCGGGATCGTCTCGCCCGACGGACATTGCCGCGCCTTCGACGCCGAGGCGGCCGGCACGATCTTCAGCGACGGAGCGGGTGTGGTGGTGTTAAAGCGACTCGCCGATGCGGAGGCCGACGGCGACCGCATCTGCGCGGTGATTCTTGGCTCCGCGCTCAACAACGACGGGGCGCGGAAAATCGGTTACACCGCTCCCAGCATCGATGGTCAGGCCGAGGTGATCGCGATGGCGCACGCGGCCGCTGGGGTGGACGCGTCGTCGATTTCTTACGTCGAAGCCCACGGCACGGGCACCCCGCTGGGGGACCCGATCGAAATCGCGGGCTTGATCAAGGCCTTCGGCGCGGGCGCCGGCAAGCAGCGGTGTGCGATCGGTTCCCTGAAGGCCAATATGGGACACCTCGACGTGGCCTCCGGCGTGGCGGGTTTGATCAAAACCGTGTGCGCGCTTCAGCACCGCCAATTGCCGCCGTTGCTCCATTTCAAGAAACCGAATCCGAAAATCGATTTCGCCGGCAGCCCGTTTTATCCCAACGTGCAGCTTAAGGATTGGGCCGACGGCGGACATCCCCGTCGCGCCGGCGTGAGCGCGTTCGGCATCGGCGGAACCAACGCCCACGTCGTGCTGGAGGAAGCGCCGTTGACGGCGCACACGAACGCAGCGGCGCCGTGGCAATTGCTCACGCTGAGCGCGCGCTCACCCGCCGCGCTGGACGCGGCCACCAAGAATCTGGCGGAGCACCTGCGGCAGCACCCTGAGCTCAATCTGGCCGACGTGGCCTATACCCTGCAGGCTGGCCGCAAGGCGTTTGATCACCGTCGCGCGGTGGTGTGCCGCGATCTCAATGACGCGGTCGAGACGTTGGCCTCGGACGATGCGACCCGCCTGCCATCCGGCCGTGCCGGCGAGAGCCGGCCCTCGGTGGCCTTTTTGTTTCCCGGCCAAGGTTCGCAGCACATCGACATGGCGCGCGAGCTTTACACGACGGAGCCGGTGTTTCGCGACGAGGTGGATCGGGCGTGCAAGCTGCTTGAGCCGTATCTCCGCCTCGATCTGCGCACCGTGATTTATCCCGCGCAGGAAAACCGCGAGGAGAGCGCGCGCCTGCTGGCGCAGACCGCATTTACCCAGCCGGCGCTTTTCGTCGTCGAGTATGCGTTGGCGAAACTCTGGATACACCGGGGCATCCGCCCGCAAGGCATGATCGGCCACAGCGTGGGCGAATACGTGGCGGCCTGCGTAGCCGGCGTGTTTACGTTGGAGGATGCGGTCCGCCTGGTGGCGGAGCGGGCGAGGTTGATGCAGCAGCAACCCGGCGGCGTGATGCTGGCGGTTCGCATGGCGGAGCAGCCGCTGCGGGAACTGCTCGGGCCGGAGGTGTCGCTGGCGGCGGTCAACGCGCCGCAGTTGTGTGTGGTCTCCGGAACGGCGGAGGCGATTGCGGTGCTTGAAACGGAAATCGCGCGTCGCGGCGTGGCCGGGCGCCGTTTGGTGACGTCGCATGCGTTCCATTCGCAGATGATGGAGCCGATGCTCGCGCCGTTCGCCGAGGCGGTTAAAAAAATCAAGATGCACCCGCCGCAGATCCCGTGGGTGTCCAACCTGACGGGCCGTTGGATCACCGCCTCGCAGGCCGTGGACCCCGATTATTGGGTGGAGCACGTGCGTCGCACCGTGCGCTTTGCCGACAGCCTCAGCGAACTCGCGTCACGGGGCGTCAACGTGCTGTTGGAGGTCGGCCCCGGGCAGTCGCTGGGAACACTGGCTCGCCAGCATCCCGTAATCACCGAGTTCGCCGGCCGGGTCGTGGTCAGCTCTTTGCCCGCCGCCTCCGGCAAAGAGTCGGACCGTGCGGTGATGCTCAAGTCACTGGGACGTCTCTGGCTGGCGGGATCGCCCGTCGTTTGGACCCACACTTCTAAACACGAATGCCGGCGGAAGGTCGAATTACCGACGTATCCCTTCGAGCGGAAGCGGTATTGGATCGAGCCCGTGGCGCTCGCGGTCGGCGGCGGGGAGACTCCTCACGCGGGAATCAATGGTAAACCCCACGCTATCATGAGTAGCGAAATCGTGGATACACGAGTTAGCGATTCCCCTCAAGAAAAGGCGGCTGTAAAGGGTGAAACCGCCACGCTGGTCGCGTTGCGGTCGCTTTTCCAGACCTTGTCGGGCGTCGACCTGGCCGGAGCCGATACACGGGCGACGTTTTATGAGCTCGGGTTCGACTCGTTGTTTCTCACGCAGTCCAGCCTCGCTGTGCAGAATCAATTCAAGGTGCGCGTTACGCTGCGCCAGATGCTGGACGAGTTTACGACCCTGCAAAAACTCGCGGACCACCTCGATGGTCGGGCGGTGGGCGGGGTGGGCGTCACCGCCTCCGAACGAGTGGCGACGCGCGAGGTCGCTACGGTGAAACAGATACCGCTTACGGAAGAGCAGCACGAAGTGTGGTTTGCCTCGCAAATGGGGGCGGGGGCCTCCGCCGCCTACAACGAAACCAGCATGCTGCGGCTTTTCGGTCCCCTGAACGTGGAAGCGTTGCGGCTGGCTCTCCAGCACCTGGTGGACCGTCACGAGGCCCTGCGGGCCACGTTCAGCCAGGCGGGTGACTTCCAGAAAATCCCCGCAACGCTCAAAATCGATTTGCCGGTGGTGGATTGCTCGGCGTTGAGCGGCCAGGAGCAGGAGCTCCAAGTCAACGCGATCATCAAACGCGAAGTCGGCTTCGAGTTCGATCTGGTGGCGGGACCGCTGCTGCGGGCTCAGCTGATTCGCATCGCCCGAGGCGAGCACCTGTTCGTCCTTGTCGTGCACCACTTGGTGAGCGACGGCTGGTCGCAGAGCATTCTGGTGTCGGATCTCGGCGTGTTGTATTCGGCGAATTGCCGTGGCGAGAAAGCGGCGTTGCCGCCGGCGGCGGTCTTCAGTGATTACGCGCGCAACCATGCGGGGCGGCGGGGGACACCGGAGTTTGCGGGAGCCGAAACCTACTGGATGAAGCAATTCGCGGACTCGGTGCCGGTGCTTGATCTGCCTGCGGATCGGCCCCGGCCCTCACTGCGCACCTTTGCGGGCGCGTCACGGTTTGGGAATCTTTCGCCGGAAATGGTGGCGGCGGTGAAACGTATTTGTGAAGAGCGCGGGTGCACGATGTTCACTGTCCTGCTTTCTGCGTTCGGGCTGCTGATGCATCGACTGACCGGCCAGGACGACATCGTGGTGGGCGTGCCGGCCGCCGCCCAAGTGCTGGAAGGCGTGGGGAATCTCGTGGGGCATTGCGCGAATGTCCTGCCCGTGCGCAGCCGTATCACCGACCACCTGAGTTTTAATGATTACCTGAGCGCTAGCCGCGGAAAGCTGCTGGAGGCGCTGGAGCATTGGTGGCACCCGCTCGGGAACCTCGTGCGCAAGTTAAACCTGCCGCGCGACGCCAACCGCGTGCCGTTGGTTAACGTGGTGTTCAACTCCACCGGCGTGCGTGAGCCGCTTCTTTTCAAGGATCTCACGGTGGACTCCATCGGAGCGCCCAAGCACTTCGTGAACTTCGACCTCGCCTTCAACTTTGAGTCCGCGCCGGACGACACGCTCTCATTTGTCTGCAACTACAGCACGGAACTCTTCGATGAGGCCACGATCGACCGCTTGATCGCGAGCTATGAAGTCCTGCTCCGCGGCATCGCCTTGCAACCGACGCAACCGATCACCCGGCTGCCGATGCTCAACGACGCGGAGCGACAGAAGATCCTCGTCGAATGGAACAGCGCCCAAGTCGCGTATCCACGGGACAAGTGCATCCACGATTTGTTTTCGGCGCAGGCAGAGCGCACGCCCGATGCGGTCGCGGTGGTCTGGGGTCACGAGCGCCTGACGTATCGGGAATTGGACCGCTGGTCGGAGCGCATTGCGCGCAGCCTGCGATCCCTCGATGTCCGCGCGGGTTCCTGGGTGGGGCTTTACCTGGAACGCACGCCGGCCTTGATCGCCGCCATGCTGGGCGTGTTCAAGGCCGGGGCAGCCTACGTGCCGCTCGACCCGGTTTATCCTCGCGAGCGCCTGACGTTGATCATCGAGGACTCGCGGATGCACGTGTTGCTCACCAGCGAGAAGCTGCGGAGCCAACTGGATGCCGGAGCGGCCACGGTGTTGTTGGTCGATCACGCGGGCGCTTCGGACGGGCGCGAATCCGAGGCCGTCGAGCCTGCCTTAATCGGGTCGAATCCGTCGGGTAATCTGGCGTATGTGCTCTACACCTCGGGCTCCACAGGGCGGCCTAAAGGCGTGGAGATCGAGCATCGGAGCGTCGTCGCGTTGATCGCGTGGGCGGCGGCGACTTATCGCCCCTCGGAGTATGCGGGCGTGCTCGCGGCGACCTCGGTCTGCTTCGACCTGTCGGTCTTTGAGATATTCTTTCCGCTGTGTTGCGGCGGAAAAATTATCCTCACCGAAAGCATCCTGCTTCTTCCGGATTTGCCGGCGGCGTCGGAAGTAACCCTCGTCAACACGGTGCCATCGGCCATCGCGGATCTGCTCCACGCGGACCGCATTCCATCGACGGTCGGCACCATCAACCTCGCGGGCGAGGCCCTCTCACAGGACCTGGTCGATGAGCTCTACCGGAAGACGCCCGTTGATCGGGTCTTTGACCTCTACGGCCCGACGGAGACGACGGTGTATTCGACCTTTGCGCTGCGAGCCCCCGGAGGCCGGGCGACGATCGGCCGGCCCTTGGCCAACGAACAAGCCTACATCCTCGACCAGTGGCGGCAACCGGTGCCCGTCGGCGTGCCGGGCGAACTGTATCTGGGTGGCGACGGGTTGGCGCGCGGTTATCTGGGCCAGCCCGAACTCACCCGCGAGCGCTTCGTGGAGAACCCGTTCCAGCCCGGCACGCGACTCTACCGCACCGGCGACCTCGCTCGTTACCGGGTCGATGGCAACATCGAGTATCTCGGGCGGCTTGACCACCAGGTGAAGTTGCGCGGTTTCCGCATCGAGCTCGGCGAGGTCGAGGCCGCGCTGCGTCGTGATCCATCGGTGCGCGATACGATCGTCATGGTGCGCAACGACCATGCCAGCGACCAGCGACTGGTGGCCTACGTTGTGCCCGCCGACGGGTCCATGGAACTCAAACACCTGCGCGCCCACCTGGTGAAAACGCTGCCGGCTTACATGATCCCGTCGGCGTTTGTGGTGCTCGAAAAACTCCCGCTGACGCCCAACGGGAAAGTGGACCGGCGGGCCTTGCCCGCGCCGGATTCCCGGAGAGCCGAGGATGCCCGGCCGTTTGTCGCTCCGCGAACGACGACCGAGGAAGTGCTGGCCGATATCTGGCGTGGCGTGCTCGGGCTGGAGCAAGTTGGCGTCGAGGACAACTTCTTCGAATCCGGCGGCCATTCGCTCATGGCTACCCAAGTGCTCTCGCGGGTGCGCGAGGCGTTCCAAGTCGAGCTCCCGCTACGGCGGTTCTTCGCCGCGCCCGTCATCGCGGAACAAGCGGCCGCGATCGAGGCCGCGATGGTGGAGGAGATTAAAAACATGTCCGACGGTGAGGGCGCCGGAAGCATCGAGGCGGAATCCGCAGAGACTGACGGGAGGTATCTATGAGCAACACAGGGACCACCGCCCAACGTCCGGGATTGAGCGAGGCGCAACAAGCGCTTCTTAGGAAGCGGCTGCAGCACGCGCGCGAAGCCACCGTCGGCCCCCAGGATTCCTCGAGCGGAATCCCTCGCCACGGCAGCCGGGAAAACATCCCGCTTTCCTACGCGCAGCAGCGGCTGTGGTTCATCGACCAACTGGAGCCCAACAGCCCCGCCTACAACATGTGCGAGGCGATCCAGTTGAGCGGTGCCCTCAATGTGCCTGCGCTTGAACGCAGCTTAAACGAGATTATCCGCCGCCATGAAATCCTCCGCACGAACTTCATCGCGGTGGATGGCAATCCCATCCAGGTCGTCATTGAGCGGCGCTTGTTGTCGCTCGCCGTTCGCGACTGCGTGAAGGCGGATGCGGCCGAGTCGGCCGTGCGGGTCGAACGGATGATCGAGGAGGAGGCCAGCCGGCCGTTTGATCTCCGCAGCGATCTCTTGTTGCGCGTCCTGCTGATCCGTCGTGGGACGGACGACCATGTATTCATGTTCACGATGCACCACATCATCTCGGATGGGTGGTCGCTGGGCGTATTCTTTGAGGAGTTGAAGATAATCTACGCTGCGGAGGCGACGATGCAACGCCACGGCCTGCCCGAGTTACCGGTGCAATACGCCGACTTCGTCATGTGGGAACGGGAGCGGTTGAACGGACCGGTTCTCGCCCGACAGCTGGAGTATTGGAAAAACCAACTGCGCGGCCGTTTGCCTGTTCTGGAGCTGCCGACGGATCACCCGCACCCGGTTGCGTCGTCATCGCCGGCCGCGACAAAAACGGTTCCGCTGCCGCCGGAGCTTGCGCGGCAAGTCAAGGCGCTCAGCCAACGGGAAGGCGCGACGTTGTTCATGACGTTACTCGCCGCGTTTCAAGTGCTGTTGCACCGCTACACGGGGGAGGACGACATCGTGACCGGGTCGGTCGTCGCCGGTCGCTCACAAGTCGCGTTGGAGAAGCTGGTTGGTTTCTTCGTCAACACCCTCGTGCTGCGAGGAAATCTCGCGGGTGATCCGACGTTTCGCGAAGTGCTCGCGCGGGCGCAGGAAACGACGCTCGAAGCGCTGGCCAACCAAGACTTGCCCTTCGCCCGCCTGGTCGAGGAACTGCGCCCCGAACGCACGCCGAGCCGCAATCCGCTTTTCAACGTGATGTTCGTCCTGCAGAACATGCCGCCTAAGCCGGCCCACCTGCCGGGGCTCACCTTGCAGCCGCATCCGGTGGACAGCGTCACGGCAAAGTTCGATCTCACGCTCTTCATGGAGGAGACGGCCGATGGCCTGCGGGCCATCGCGGAATACAACGCGGACATCTTCGAAAGCGAAACGATCACCCGCCTGCTCGGCCATTTCCAGATGCTCCTGGAGGGCATCGTTAAAAACCCTGATCAAAAAATCTCCGACCTGCCATTGCTCACGGCCGGCGAGCGCCAGCAACTCCTCGTCGATTGGACGCGCACGGAGACGCCGTATCCACGCGACCGCACCATCGCCGCGTTGTTTGAGGAGCAGGTGCAGAAGACCCCGGATGCGATCGCGTTGTTGTGCGCGGGCAGGAAACTGACGTATCGCGAGCTCGATGAGCGCGCCGGGCGCCTGGCCAACCGCCTGCGCCGCTGCGGAGTCGGGCCCGACGTGATGGTGGGCGTCTGCGTGGAGCGGTCACTGGAAATGATCATCTCCCTGGTAGCCATCATCAAAGCGGGCGGCGCCTACGTATCTCTCGATCCGACGTGTCCGGTTGAACGCCTCGGTTTCATGTTTGTGCAGTGCAAGGCGCCGGTGCTGCTCACTGCGGGCAAACAGGAGACCTGTGTGCGTGCCCTGGTGGAAGTCGCCCAATCGGCCGACTCGTCGTTGAAGCCCGCCGTCCTCCGCGTGGATACGATTCTCTCGTCGCGCTACGGGAAGGACGACCGGGTTCCCGAGGAGGATGACGGTGGAGCCGAACTGCGGCCGCTCACGCCGGACAGCCTGGCGTATGTGAGCTATACCTCCGGGTCCACCGGCACGCCGAAGGGTGTGTGCGTTCCCCATCGCGGCGTGGTGCGACTGGTGAGAAACACCAACTTCGCCCGCTTCGAGTCCACCGATGTTTTCATGCAACTTGCGCCGGTTGCCTTCGACGCGTCCACGCTGGAGATCTGGGCCCCGCTCCTCAATGGCGGGCGGCTCGTGGTCTTCCCTCCCGGCATGCCGTCGTTGTCGGCGCTCGGCGAGTTCATCCACACGAACGGTATCACGGTGCTGTGGCTCACCACGGGCTTGTTTAATCAGCTGGCGGAGGAACATCTCGGCTACCTGAAAAACCTCCGCCTGCTGATCACCGGAGGCGAAGTGGTTTCGGTGCCCATGGCGGCGCGGACGTTGCAACAACTCCCGCGCACCCAGCTGATCAATGGCTACGGCCCCACGGAAAACACGACATTCACCACCTGCCACCTGGTCACCACACCGTTCTCCGAAAACCACTCGGTGCCCATCGGTCGGCCGCTCGCGAACACGCAGGTCTACGTGCTCGATGCGCAGCGCAGGCCCGTGCCCATTGGCGTGCCCGGTGAACTCTACACCGGCGGCGACGGACTGGCGCGCGGTTACTTGAACCAACCTGCGCTCACGACGGAGAAGTTTGTCACGCAGTCGTTCGCCGGACGTCCCGAGGTGCGCCTTTACAGAACCGGCGACCGGGTGCGCTGGTTGGCGGACGGGACGGTGGAGTTTCTCGGCCGCATTGATCGGCAGGTGAAGATCCGCGGTTACCGCGTGGAGCCGGCCGAGATCGAGTCGCTCCTGCTCATCCACCCGGCGGTGAAGAACTGCACGGTCGCGGTGGGTAAAGATCCGGCGGGCGGGAAACGCCTCGTGGCCTGCATCGTGTTGAAACCGGACGCACCCTCCGCGCCGGTGGAGTGGGGCGACTACCTGCGCCGCTCGCTGCCCGACTACATGGTGCCATCGGTCTTCGCCGTGCTCGACACCCTGCCGCTGTCGTCGACGGGCAAGGTCGATCACGCGGCGCTGCTCGTGACGGTCGGCGAACAGCTTGAGCAGGCCAAATCCCGCACGCCGCCGCGCGACGCGATCGAGCGTCAGCTCGCCGAGCTTTGGGAAGCGGTCCTCGGGGTGAGTCCGATCGGCGTCCACGACCGCTTCTTCGATCTCGGCGGCCATTCGCTGCTCGCGGTGCGGTTGCTCGCCAAAGTCGAAACCGTCTTCGGGCGGAAGCTCCCGGTCTCCGCAGTCTTCCAACAGCCCACGGTCGCGCAGCTGGCCACCTTGTTGCGCTCGCAGGATGCGGGCAAAATTCTCCCGACCACGTCGATTGTGCACATCCAGCCGCAGGGCTCCCGCCCGCCGGTATACTTCGTTCACGGCGTCGGCGGGGGCATGTTCTGGGGCTACGCGAACATCGCCCGCCATCTCGGTCCGGAGCAGCCGGTGCATGCGTTTAAATCGCGCGGGCTCGACGGCCTGCCGGAGTTGTCGAGCATCGACGAGATGGCGCGGACCTACGTGGCCGACTTGAAGCAGTTCCAGCCGGAAGGGCCGTATGTGTTGGGCGGTTATTGTTTCGGAGGAAACGTCGCCTACGAGATGGCGCGCCAGCTCCAAGAACAAGGAGACGAGGTGGCGCTGCTGGTCCTGATCAGCGCGTCGCCTCCAAATTCTGAATACGAGAGCACGCGCTTCCGCTGGTCGTTACCCTGGATGTTTAAGTTTACCCGCAACACGGGCTTTTGGCTGAACTCGTTTATCCGGCGTTGGGACCCGAAAGACCGCCGCGATTTCGTTCGCTGGAAGGCACGCCTCCTTGGACGGAGAATCGGCGGTCTGCTCGGTATTCGGGTGAAGGAACTGCGGCGCGAGGACGTGGACAGCATCCTGGATTTGTCGGTCGTCGGTGCGGAGCAACGCCGCTTGTGGGACGGCCACATGCGCGCCCTGGCGAACCACCGGCCGCAACCCTACGACGGCAAGACGGTGCTGATCCGTTCGTCGGGGCATCTGTTCTTGTGCTCCTTCGACGAACAATGCGGGTGGGGTGAATTCATCCCCGGCGGCGTGAGCGTGAAGAGAATCCCCGGCGACCACGGACGGGTGCTCGCGGAGCCCTTTGTCGCGGCGGCGGCCAATGAACTGCGCCGGGCGTTGCAAGAGCACTTCTCGCAAAGAGACCAGACCGTGCCGGCCCACTCCGGAGGGCGCACATGAACCAACGCGAGACGTATGCGGCCGCCTGGCCGCAGCTCCACTGCGGGGAGGTTCACATCTGGAAAGCGTGCCTCGACGATAGGTTACCCGAGGAGCATCGGACACTGCTTTCTCCGGACGAACGGGTGCGCGCGGAACGTTACCGCTTCGCTATCGACCGCCGGCGCTTCGTGGCGGGACGCGCGATTCTGCGGATGCTCCTTGGGCGTTATCTATGCCGCGAGCCGGCAGACCTGGGTTTCGTGGAAGGTGCGCACGGCAAACCTCGGTTGGTCGACGACGGCCGGCCATCGGAGGAGTTGCAGTTCAATGTGTCGCATGCGGATGAGCTCGCGCTCTACGCGGTGGGGCGGGGCGGGGCGGTCGGCATTGATGTCGAACGCGTCCGCGAGATACCGGATTGGGAGGGCATTGCGGACACCTTTTTCGAGCCGCAGGAGCGGGCGCGTTTACATCGCCTCACGGCGGACCGGCGAAGACTCGCGTTTCTGCAAGCATGGACCCGCCGCGAGGCGCTTTTGAAGGCGTCGGGCGATGGCTTGAGCGGCGAAACTGAAGGCCGCGCATCGGCCCGGGACGATGCGTTTTCGGTGGGATCGTTGGTGCCGGCACCGGGTTATCTGGCGGCGTTGGCGAGCGGCATCCCGGCGCCGCGAGTGGTTTTTAGGACGTGGTCGTCACCCTCGGAGCCGACCTTTTTGCAGCCGATGCAGGCACACATTATTTCTCATGAATCTCATTCGTTTTTTTCTAAGTAGCTCGCGCCGTATGATGGTGTGGACGTCGTTGGCCGCCCTCGGCAGCGGCATCTGCAACGCCGGGTTGATCGCGATGGTGAACGCCGTGCTGAACAGCACAGGCACGCCGGGCATGGCGCTCCTATGGGCTTTCGTCGCACTCGGCGTTGGCCGCCTCGCCACCAACTTCGCGGCGCAAGTGACGCTCGCGAATTTCGCCCAGCGGGCGACTGCGGACCTGCGCCGGAATCTGATCCGCAAAATTCTCGGCGTGCCGCTGCGCCAACTCGAAGAAGTCGGCACGCCACGGCTGATGGTCACGCTGACCGACGACGTGGGCAGCATCACCGATGCGATGCTGGCGATACCCTCGACCGCCGTGAATTTTGCCATCCTGCTGGGAGGCGCGGCGTATCTCGGTTGGTTGTCACCGAAGGTGTTGTTCGCGATGGGCGTATTCATCGTGCTCGGCGCGGTGATCTACCGCTTGTTGATTCACAGCGGGTTCAAGCACCTGGTCGCCGCACGCGAAGAACAGGACCGGCTCTTCCGCAATTTCCGCTCGCTCACGGAAGGCATCAAGGAGCTCAAACTGCATCGCGAACGCCGCGGGGTTTTTCTCTCGGAGAACGTGCACACGACCACGGAAGCGTGCCGGCGCAGCACTGTGGACGCAGAGATGCGATTCATCGTCGCGCAAAACTGGAGCCAGTTTTTGTTCTTCACGCTGATCGGGCTCATTCTCTTTTTGCTGCCGAGAATCGAGCACCTCGATCCGCACGCGTTGACCGGTTATGTTGTCGCCACGCTCTACCTGATGGGACCGCTGGCCGGAGTGTTGGGCAGCTTTTCGCTTTTCGGCCGGGCCAGTGCGGCCTTGCAAAAAATCGATGAACTCGGTCTCGCGCTGAAGGCGTCCGTGGACGATTCGCCAAGCGTCCGCCACGGCACTGCCATGACGCCTCCGAAGACGTCGGTCTTCAACCGATTGTCGCTGATCAATGTGACGCATGCCTACCGCCGCGAGAAGGAGGATAATCCCTTCACGCTGGGGCCGATCAACCTTACCTTTCATGCTGGCGAACTCGTCTTTATGGTGGGCGGAAACGGCAGTGGGAAATCGACGCTGGCGAAGATCATCACCGGCCTTTACTCGCCCGAGTCGGGAGAGATCCGTGTCAACGACCAGGTCATCGGCCACGAAAACCGAGATGATTACCGGCAGCATTTCTCGGCGGTGTTCGCCGATTTTCATTTGTTCGACAGCCTGATCGGCCTGCACAGCCCAAGCCTTGATGCGAAGGCGCGGAGCTATCTTGAGCAGTTACACATCGATCACAAGGTGAGCATCGCGAACGGCCGGCTCTCGACGACCGAGCTCTCGCAAGGCCAGCGCAAGCGCCTCGCGCTGTTGACGGCTTACTTGGAGGACCGCCCGTTCTACTTGTTTGATGAATGGGCGTCGGATCAAGATCCGCTCTTCAAGGAAGTGTTTTATACCCGCCTGTTGCCCGACCTGAAGGCGCGCGGAAAGACCGTCCTGGTGATCACGCATGACGACCACTACTTCCACCTCGCGGACCGGTTGATCAAGTTGGACTACGGTCAGATCGCCTCCGACGCGGCGAGTCCCGACACGGTTGATACCGAGACGACGATTCGGGCGGAAGCGAGTGTGGGCGGGATGATTTTGAATGAGAAACCATAGCCCAGGCCGTCCAAGGTCTCCGTCCGCTGCCCAGCCCCGATACCGGCGGGTCCCTCGCGTGGAGATTGATACAAACGAAAAACCCCGACCTAAAGTAACCTAATAGGTTACTTTGAGGCCGGGGTTGTGGTTTTAGGTGAGGGAGGTGGTTTTAATCGGCGCGTAGGGGTTGCGATTAGGACCGGGCCGGGCTGCCGGGTGCGCCGGGCCGGTGGTGGTCACGGTCGGTGCTGATGCCGGCATTGGTCACAAATACGGTGCCCAATTCAAGCAGACCGACGACGAGGTGGGGGACCCAGACGCGATCGGCGAATTGGAACAGCCAAGGCGAAACGGCTAAAAAGATGCCGGCCGCCACATCCACCGCAAGATGGGCGCGGAACGGCAGCACCTTAAATAGCCCCAGTTCATAATTGGTGAACAGGCTGTATACAATGGTCGCGACACCAAGGATAACCGGGATCCGCGATTCGATCCCGCCTTCAAAGTTGAAAATCCTAGGTGCAAGAATCAAAGCAAAGCCTATGATGTAGTCGATAGCGCCATGGGCGCGACGTGATATATTATGCATAACCCGACATGATACTCGCCCGCTTGCCGCCTGCCATGGGGGGCCGTCCCCAAGTGGACCTGAGATATAGTGTGAATAAGTTTTAGGGCCAAAACGGTGGTTAAGTCCCGAGTTATCTTGACCGAAGTGGGTTAAATTGGGTTGAAATGGGGTGTTGTGGGGAAGCTTGGCGGTTTCCTCGCGTATTTAATGGATCAATCCGGCACACCTTTTTACACAGGCCTTTTTCGGCACACGCTCGACGATAAAAGTCGGGTGACGATCCCGTCCGCTTGGCGTGCCGCCCACACCGATGGGGACCAGTTTCTCGCTACCCCGCATCCCGACGGCTATATTGCCGTTCTCCCGCCCGGCGAAGTCGCCAAGTTGCGCGTCAAGATCGAGGCCATCGCGTTGTCTGATGGCGCGGGTCAGGACTTTGCCGCCCGTTTCTTTGCGCAGACGCAAGCCCTCGGCTTCGACAAGCAAGGACGCATTATGATCAACGGCGAACTGCTCGCGCATGCCGGCATTGCCAAAGACGCCGTCATCGTGGGTTCGCTCACGAAATTCAGCCTTTATAGTCCCGACCGCTGGAGTCGGGTGGAGCAGCGGACCGCCGGGGAGAACTTCGGCGATCTCATGCGCCGCATCGGAATCTAACCCATGCGTCCAAGTCGCCCTCTTCTTCCGATCCGCGCGCTGGACCTACCAGCCCGACTCGGACGCCGCCAGCGTAGGCTCGGCGCGTCAGAGCCCATCCCGGCGATCCGCACCCGTTTCGAGCAGAGCAACCTTGCCATCGCGCAAGCGGCCCGCCCGGTCTGGCTGCGCGGTCCGCTCTTTCAAAACGCCGGTTTCCAACTGTCATCCGCCCCCGTGCGCCATGCTGCTTGAAGCCGCCTTCGCTGTGATGACGCCCGGCCACCAACCCGTTTTGCTCCGCGAGACGCTTGAGCTGCTCGCCCCCCGCACCGGCGGTCGCTACCTCGACGCGACCTTCGGCGGAGGCGGCCATACGCGCGCGATTCTCGAAGCCGCGCCGGGCGTCAACGTCGTCGCGCTCGACCGCGATCCCGCCGCCCAACCGCGCGCCGAAATCCTGCGCCTGGAATTCGAGGGCCGGTTCGCTCTCATCGACCGGGACTTCGGCCGCCTCGGTGAACTTCCTGTGGATAAGTTCGACGGCATCCTCTTCGACTTCGGCGTTTCCTCGTTCCAACTCGACGACGCCGCGCGCGGGTTTTCGTTTCGCAACGACGCACCCGCCGACATGCGCATGGACCCGCGCTCCGGCGTGCCCGCCTCGGTGTGGCTCGAAACCGCCACCGAGCCGATGCTCGTCCGCGCCATCCGCGACTACGGCGAGGAGAAGAACTGGCGCCACGTCGTCCGCGCCCTCCTCGCCGCCCGCGGCACCGGCACGCTCGCCCGCACCGCGTCGCTCGCCGCGCTCATCTCCGAGGCCATCCCGCCCCGCGACCGCTTCACCTCGAAGATCCATCCCGCCACCCGCGCCTTCCAGGGCATCCGCATCGCGGTCAATGACGAGCTCGGCGCCATCGAGCGGGCGTTGCCCGCCGCCTTCGCGCGACTCGCACCCGGCGGCGTGTTGTGTGCGATCAGCTTCCATTCGCTGGAGGATCGCATCGCCAAGCAGTATTTCCGCCACCTCGCCGGCCTGCCTGAAGGCGAGGATGACCACCGCCCGCAGGATCTGCGCGTGAAGCACGCCGAACTCCTTTCCCGCCGCCCCATCACGCCGTCCGACGACGAGATCGCCGCCAATCCCCGCAGCCGTTCCTCGAAGCTGCGCGCTCTGCGCAAACTCTAAATCCAACACCCTCGCCCACCATTCCCGACCGCGCGCACGCGCCCCTTCGCCATGAATAAAAAAGACACCCACGCCTTCGTGAACCAGCTCCTCGTTTATACGCTGGTGATGATCTGCTTTAGCGGATCCATCGGACTGGGCACCGTCTGGCTGCGTCACCAGATTTCCATTACGGCCAACAACGCCAAGCTGCTGGAGCAGCGCATTGTCGAGGCCGAGCGCCACCTCTCCGAGCTCAATACCCAGGTCACCGCCGAGCAATCCATCGACGTGCTCGCCCGTCGCAATACCGAGTGGAAGCTGGGCCTCGTGCTGCCCAAGGAGCCCCAGGTCGTGCGCGTCAGCGAGTCCCCCGAGCGCCGTCTCGCCGCGCGCAACAACGCCGAGGTCTTCGCCCCCGAGGCGGTCGCCACCGGCACCGTCACCCCCGTGCGGTTCCGCATCGGCACCACCTACCGTTAACCGCCGCCTCGCGAACGCACCCGATGTCGAAAGGCTTTGGCTCCAACTATCGTATCGTCCTGCTCGGCGCCGGCATTCTCGCCTGCTTCGGTTGCATCGGCGTGCGCTTGCTGGATCTTCACATCTTCGAGCGCGAGCGGTTGATCAGCTACGTCGATCGCGCCCGCCGCCAGATCACCATCGAGCCCGCCAAACGCGGCGACGTTCTCGATGACAAGGGCGACCGGCTCGCCACCTCGCGTTCGTTGATCGTCCTCGGCGCGGACCCGCAGGCGCTCTTGAAAGCCGACGAGCCCAAGTGGCCGGAACTCGCCAAGCTCCTTAACCTGCGGCTCAGCGAGCTTACCCGCATTTTCAACACCAAGACCCGCCCCGCCGCCGCGCTTTCCAGTTCTGCCGAGGCCACCGCCGACGAGGCCGACGCCTTGGCGGAAACCACCGAAGCCGGTCCCGCCGGTGAGCGCTTGATTCGTTGGGCCAAGCTCAGCGAAACGGTCGAAGAGTCCACCTACGACCAGATCAACAAGCTCGGCATCAAGGGCGTCTACGGTAACCGCTCCTTCACCCGCGCCTACCCGCACAACCAGCTCGCCGCGCACTTGATCGGCTTCGTCAACAAAGCCGGCGAACCCGCCGCCGGCATCGAGGCTTTCGCGGATTTTTACCTGCGCGGTCAGGATGGTTGGCGCGAGTCCGAGAAGGACGGCCTCCGTCGCGAGCTCGCCCAATTCCGCAACCGCGAGGTCTCCGCCACCGCCGGTTACTCCGTGCGCCTGTCCATCGACTCGGCCATTCAGCACATCGTCGAGCAGGAGATCGACGCCATCGTCAAAAATTTCAACCCCGCCAAGGTCACCATCATCGTCAGCGACCCGCGCAGCGGCTTCGTCCTCGCGCTCGGCAATTACCCGACCTTTAACCTCAACGAATACAACGAGCTCTCCAAGGAACAGATGGGCCAGATGCGCAACGTCGCCATCACCGACGTGCTTGATCCCGGCTCCACCTTTAAGATCGTCGCCTCCGCCGGTGCGCTCAACGACGGCCTCGTCACGCCTGCCACGCGCTTCGACTGCTCCATCGACTCCATCGAATACCGGGGCAAGCCGCGCCGTTTCATGCGCGACGACCATCCGTTCAAGCACCCGCTCACCGTCTCTGAAATCGTCAGCCACTCCAGCAACGTCGGCGCCGCCCGCCTCGGCATGGTCCTCGGCGAACAAAAACTCTACGACTACGCTCGCGCGTTTGGCTTCGGCGAAAAAACCGGTTTCCCCTTCGGCGGCGAGGTCAACGGCTTCCTGAATCCCGTCGATAAATGGAGCGGCGTGGACATCACGCGCATCCCCGCCGGCTACAGTATTTCCGCCACGCCGATGCAGATCCACTACGCCATGGGCACCATCGCCAGCGGCGGCGCGCTCATGCGTCCGCAGATCATCCGCCAAGTCACCGACGAATCCGGCGAGGTCGTTTATAACTTTGGCCCTTCCGTCCGCCGGCAGGTGCTCTCCACCAAGACCGCCGAGCAGATGGCCCGCATGTTGCAAAAGGTCGTTTCCGAAGAGGGCACCGCCGCCAAGGCCGCCATCCCGCACTTCGAACTGGCCGGTAAAACCGGCACCGCGCAAAAGCTCATCAACGGACGCTACTCCGACCGCAACCACATCGGCTCATTCTCTGGTTTCTTCCCCGCCAGCCGCCCCCGCGTCGTGATGACAGTCATCGTGGACGACGGCAAACCCGCCAACGGCCGCGTCGGTTACGGCTCGGTCGTCGCCGCCCCTAGCTTTAAACACATCGCCGAGCAACTTATCCAGTATCTCGATATCAAGCCGGTGATTGAACCCGGCCGCAACTTGCTGGTCATGGAAGGAGGCCGTCGATGATCGGCTATCTCACGCAAAACCACGCTCTCATTCAGGCCTTCCAACAACCGCGCACCGCAGCCTCTTCCGCACGTCGTTCCTCGTCCGATCCCGTTAGCAACCGCGTCTTTAAAATGGCCCCCAAACTCTCCGATTTTCTCAGCGAGAACGAGGCGATCGCCGTCAAAGGCACGCTCGACCGTCCGATCTCCGGTCTCGTGATGGACAGCCGTCGCGTCGTGCCCGGCACGCTCTTCTTTGCCTTGCCCGGGCTCCGCTCCGACGGGGCCGGGTTCATCGACGAGGCCATTAACCGCGGCGCCGTCGCCATCGTCACGCAGAAGATCCCTTCGCCCGCGCCCGCCAAGGTCACGTTCATCCAAGTCGCCGATGCGCGCGCCACGCTCGCCCGCGTCGCCCAGCGTTTCTACAAGTTCCCCGACAAAGATCTCCAGGTCATCGGCGTCACCGGCACCAACGGCAAGACCACCGTCACCCACCTCGTCAAACACCTGCTCAGCGACGGTCAGCGCGTCGGTTTGATCGGCACGATCAACTACGACCTCGGCGCGCGCACCGTGCCGTCCTACAAGACCACGCCCGAGTCCCTCGACATCTTCGGCATGCTCGCGCAGATGCGCGACGCCGGCTGCAAACAAGCCGTCATGGAGGTCAGCTCCCACGGCATCGACCAGCAACGCGTGCTCGGCCTGCAATTCGGCGCAGCCATCTTCACCAACCTCACGCGCGACCACCTCGATTACCACAAAACGATGGAGGCCTACTTCGAGGTGAAGACGCGCCTCTTTACCGGCCACACCGGTGCCGAGCCGAAGGTAGCCATCGTCAACATCGACGATCCGCACGGTGTGCAACTTGTGGATAAGATCCACGCCGCCGTTCCCGCCGCCCGCGTCGTCACCTACGGCGAAAGCGCCACCGCCGACGTGCGTGCGCAAGACGTTGCCCTGAACTTCAAAAACACGACCTTCACGCTCGTCTGGCCCGAGGGCGAGGTGCTCGTCGATTCGCCGCTCATCGGTCGCTACAATGTGAGCAACCTGCTCGCCGCCATCGCCACCGCCTGGGGCCTCGGCCGCGACCCGCGCGCGATCCTCGGTCGCCTCCGCGATTTCGCCGGCGTCCCCGGCCGCATGGAGCGCATCGAAGAGGGCCAGGCCTTCAACGTGCTCGTCGATTATGCGCACACCGACGACGCGTTGAGCAACGCCCTCGGCATGCTTCGCGCCATCACGCCCGGCCGCCTGCTCGTGGTTTTCGGCTGCGGCGGCAACCGCGACCGCGCCAAGCGCCCGATGATGGTTAAGGCCGTGCAAGACTACGCCGACTTCGCCTTCGCCACCGCCGACAACCCGCGCAACGAACCGCTCACTCAAATCTTCAACGACATGCAGGCCGGCGTCACCGCGCCGCTCAAGATGACGTGGATCGAGGACCGCCGCCGCGCCATCAGCCTTGCCCTCGACATCGCCAAACCCGGCGACTGCCTGCTCATCGCCGGCAAGGGCCACGAGACGTATCAGGAATTCGCCGACACGGTGAGCCCCTTCGACGACCGCCAGGTCGTGCGTGAGCTTATCGAGATCAAACAAATCAACCAACGCGCGTGACCGGCCGTGCCCGTTTTTCAACCAGACCATCTCGCCTCCTGGACTTCCGGTAAATGGACGTCGCTACCGGCGTCGGCACTCGTCGGTTTCACCACGGACACCCGCCAGCTGCGCAACGGCCACGTCTTTGTTGCGTTGAAAACCGACAAGCGCGACGGCCATGATTTTCTCCCCGCCGCCCAAGCCGCCGGCGCTAGCGCCGCGCTCGTCTCCCGTGCCGATCCCGCGCTGGTCTTGCCGCAGCTCGTGGTGGCCGATCCGTTGGTCGCCTTTCAGTCCATCGCCCGCGAACACCGACGCACCTTCCGCCGCCCGGTGATCGGCATTTCCGGCAGCGCCGGTAAGACCTCCACCAAAAACCTGCTTGCGCTCCTCCTCGGCGGCGAAGCCGGCGGCGTGCTCGCGACCGAGGGCAATCTCAACAACCACCTCGGCGTTCCGCTTACGCTTACGCGGCTCGATTCCGCGAAACACACCTTCGCCGTCGTCGAAGCCGGCATCAGCGCGCCCGGTGATATGGAAGTGCTCGCCGGCATGATCGAACCGGATTGCGCGATCATCACCTTGGTCGCGCCCGCGCACATCCAGGAGCTTGGCGGCATCGAGGGGGTCGCGAAGGCCAAGGCCGTGTTGCCCGCGTCCGTCCACACCGGCGGCTCGGCGCTATTTCCGCAATCGTGCCTCAAGCATGCCGCCTTCCGCGACCTCACGGCCAACGCGTGGAAGCTCGGTCGCGCCGACATACCGCTCCCCGCCGACCTCCCGCCGGCCAACACGTTTTTCACGCTCATCCAATGCGCCGAGGAAACGCTGATCGCGATGCGTGATTCCGTTTCCGGCAAGGCGCTCAACTTCGCGCTCCGCCGCGTATCCGACGGCATGGCGCAGAACGCCGCGCTGGCGATCCGCGCCGCGCTGTTGCTCGGCATCCGTCCCGAAACCATTCGCGAGCGCCTGGTCGCCTGGCAGCCCGCCACGTTGCGCGGTGAGCTCCGCCGCGAGAACGGACGCCTCCTCTACGTGGATTGCTACAACGCCAACCCCGCCGCGATGGGCGACGCGTTGGACGCGTTTTACGCCGTCGCGCCCGACACCGAGCCGCGCCTGCTCATCCTCGGCTGCATGGGCGAACTCGGCCCCGAGTCGCCGATGTATCACCGCGCCCTTGGTCGGTCTATCCGCCTGCGCCGTCAGGACCACCTCGTTGTCATCGGTGACGACGCCGACTCGGTGCGCCAAGGCGCGGTGGAAAACGGCACGCCGAAAGCGCAGGTCGAGGTCGTGACGACGCTGGACCCGGTGCGGGCGCGCCTGGCGGCTTTTCATGGAGCGGTGTTCATCAAAGGCAGTCGTCGTTACCATCTCGAAACGATCTTAACCCCGGAGGGCGCGCCTGCGGCGCATTGAGCCATGCTGAGCTACCTCTCCGATTACGCCGAGTATTGGGGCCCCCTTCGGCTCCTGCGCTTCATCACGCTCCGCACCCTCATGGCGGCCGGCACCGCTGCGCTCATCGGCTTCGTCATCGGACCGTGGCTGATCACCCAACTCCGAGCCCTGAAGTTCGGCCAGCACTACGACGACGACCGCACCGGCGACCTCGCCCAGCGATTCGACAAAAAGAACACGCCCACCATGAGCGGCTTGCTCATCTTTATCTCCGTCTTCTTCAGCACCGTGCTCTGGGCCGAGCCCAATATCTGGGTGGTCGTGTCGCTCTTCGTTTACTCCGCGCTCACCGCGGTCGGCTTCCGCGACGATTACCTCAAAGTCGTCAAAAAGAACCGCGACGGTATCTCGTCGCGCGAGAAAATTGTGTGGCAAACGCTCACGACCATTCTGGCGCTCACCGCGCTGGTGTGGCACCCGATGAGCGCCGAAAAGATCCGCGAACTCTGGGTGCCGTTTCTCAAATACCCGGTGCTCACCGCGATGCCAGTCGCGGCGCTTTTCGTGCTCGTTTTCTTCTGGGTGGTCGGCTTCAGCAACGCCATCAACCTCACCGACGGTCTCGATGGTTTGGCCATCGGTTGCACCATTACGGTGGCGCTCGTTTACGGCATCATGGCCTATGCGGCGGGCAACGTGAAGATCGCCGAATACCTGCTCATCGGCTACGTGCCCGGCACCGGCGAACTCGCCGTGATCTGCGGCGCGCTGGTCGGCGCAGGCCTGGCGTTTCTCTGGTATAATTCCTACCCGGCCGAGCTCTTCATGGGCGACACCGGATCCCTCGCGCTGGGCGGCCTGATTGGCATCATCGCCTTCATGGTGCAGCAGCCGCTCACGCTGGTGATCGTCGGCGGTGTCTTCGTCTTCGAGGCGGTCTCGGTTATCATCCAGGTCGGCTTTTTTAAATACACCAAGCGCCGTTACGGAGAGGGCAAGCGGTTCTTCCGCATGGCGCCCATTCACCACCATTTCCAGAAGGCCGGCTGGCCCGAGACGAAGGTGGTTCTTCGTTTTTGGGTGATCTCGCTCATGTGCGCGCTCGCCGGGCTCGGCACGCTCAAACTCCGCTAACTGTGAAAACCTGCATACATGCAAATTCCGGGGTAGGGACGGCTCTCCGAGCCGTCCGCGAATCACCAATGTCCGTTTGCATGCGCGTGTCCAACCGGACGGCTCTCCGAGCCGTCCCTACCGCCGGCGACCGTTAACCATGTCCCTCTCCATTACCGAATTCATCGAACCGCTTCTTGCGCACCCCGTCGCCATTTTTGGTGGCGGCGTGAGCGGGCAAGCCGTGCGTGCGTTGGTCGGGAAGCTCGGTGGGCAGGGTGTCATTTTCGACCAAAAGGGTGCCGACGGCGCACTCACGGAATTCCGTGGCGCGGCTGCCACGGCGCACCACCTCGTGGTCTTTTCGCCGGGCTTCTCACCGACCCACCCGTGGATTGCCGAGGCGCGGGCCGCTGGCGCGGTGTGTCTGTCGGAGCTCGATTTTGCCTCGCTCTTCTGGCGCGGCGCGGTCGTCGCCATCACCGGCACCAACGGCAAGACCACGCTCACCGAGTTCCTCACGCACGCGTTGCGCTCAGTGGACCGTGATGCCTACGCCACGGGCAACATCGGCTTCTCGTTCTCCCAACTCGTCGCGGAGCGCGAGGGTGGGGCGCCGGACTCGATTGCGGTGTGCGAGGTCAGCTCGTTCCAAGCCGAGACCCTGCGGCACTTCCGCGCCGACGCCGCGCTGTGGACCAACTTCGCCGAAGACCACCTTGAGCGCCACGGAACGATGGCGGAGTATTTTCAATCCAAGTGGCGGCTGTTTGAGCGCACCGTCGGTGGCCACGTCTTCGCCGGCACGAGCGTGCAGCTCCATGCGGAAAAACTGGGCCAGACGCTGCCCGCCGAGGCGCATGTCGCGACCGAAGGGCAGCCGGGCGATGTGCTGCTGCGCGGCACGGTGTTCGCGCATTATCCGCAGCGTGAAAATTTCCTCATCGCGGCCGCCTGGTGGCGCAGCTACGGGCTGCTTGAGACCGCGCTCTACGCCGCGGCGCAATCGTTCAGTCTCGGCGAGCACCGGCTTGCGCGCGTGCTCGTCCGCGGCGGCGTGACGTGGTGGAACGATTCCAAGGCCACCAACTTCCACGCGGTCGAGGCGGCGGTGGCCGGCTTTGCGGCGCCGGTCATCTTGATCGCCGGCGGCAAATCGAAGGGCGGCGACGTGGCGGCCTTCGTGCGCCGTCTCGCGCCGCAGGTGAAACACGCGTTCTTGATCGGCGAGACGCGCCACGTTCTGGCGACGTTTGCGGGGGTCAGCGGACTCTCGCATACAGTCTGCTCCGATTTAAATGAGAGCGTAAGTCGCGCTGCCGCGCTGGCGGTGGCCGGCGATAACATTTTGCTGAGTCCGGGGTTCGCCAGTTTTGACCAGTTCAAGAGCTATGAGGACCGCGGCCGGCAGTTCGTGGCGCTCGTGAATAAGGTGGGCGCGACCCTCGTCTGAGCATTATTTTCATCTCTAAATTTAGAAACCAAATCACCTATGAAACTCGTAAAAATATTCGGCATCGTCATGGCCTTCCATGCCGCCGCCTTCATGTTCATCTTCGCGATTCCCGGCTGCCGCTCCACGAGCAAAAAACCGGCCGCGAACGCGCCTGCCTCCACCCTCGCGACGGGCCCGGAATCGTCACCGGTCGCCGCCGCCGAGCAACCCGCGCCAATCGGCTCCGCCGACGTCGCCGCTGTGCGCTTCAGCCCCACGCGCCCCGGCACGCCGGCCGCCGTCGAGGCGGTCGCCCCGGACACCTACATCGTGACCAAGGGCGACAACCTCTGGTCGATCGCCAAGAAACACGGCGTCACCGTCAAGCAGCTCGCCGCCGCCAATAAGATCAGCACCGACACGGTGTTGAAGCTTGGTCAAAAGCTCGCCCTGCCGGCCAAGTCGTCCGCTACGGCCGCCGCCGTGACCGCGCCCGCTCCCTTGTCAGCGCCCGCCGCTCCCGTTGCTCCTAAAACCGAGTCGATCACCCACGTGGTGAAGGCCGGTGAGACGCTCGGTGCCATTGCTAAAAAATATCAGGTTAAGGTCGGCGAAATTGCCACCGCCAACAACATCGCCGATCCCACCAAGCTTCGCGTGGGCCAGTCGTTGAAGATCCCGGGCTGGAAGGCGCCCGCTTCCAAGCCGGCCGCCGCGCCGGCCCCCGCCGCACCGGTCCCCGCTCCCGCCCCCGATCCGGTCGCTCCGGCCGCGCCCGCGCCGCTTTCCCCGGTGTTCGGTTCGCCGATCGAGTCCGCGCCGGCCCCCGAGTCGTCCGGTTCGCCTTTCATTACACCGGCGCCCGAATCCACGGACGCGCCGATCATCCGCGTCGAAGAATCGGGCGCTCCCCGGATCGACTAAAATTCCTCGTAGGCCGCGAGCTTGCTCGCGCTCCGCACCGCGCCTGCAAGCAGGCGGCCTACGCGAAGGACGCGATCACCCCACCCAAGCACCCTCGAATTCACGGAAGCCGCCCTGATGGTCCAAGACCTTATCGCGCCCGATCCGCATCGGGGTCGCTTCACCTTTAATCCCGCCGCAGTCATCGTCGTCTGCGCGGTCGGTTTGGTCTTCCTCGGGCTCACGATTTTGTTCAGCGCAACCGTGTCCTTTAAGGCGGGACCGTATTCGTATCTCAACAAGCAGGTTGCCGGCGTGGTCATGGCCGGCTTGGCGGCGTGGTTCGTGAGTCGGCTTGATTTGGAATACGCCCGCCGCCACGTGTGGATCGTCGGCGGAATCGCGGTGTTGGCGCTGATTCTCGTCTTGATTCCCGGTCTCGGTATTTCCGTAAAGGGCAGCCGGCGTTGGCTCGGTTTGGGGCCGTTGCGCGTGCAGGTTTCCGAGTTCGCCAAGATCGCGATGGTCTTCTGTCTGGCTCATTATCTGGCGCTCAACCAGACGCGGATCGGCGAGTTTAAACGCGGTTATGTTTTCCCGTTGGCCCTTGTCGGTGCGTTCGCCGGCTTGATTGTGCTGGAGCCGGATTTTGGCACGGCGGCGCTGGTGGTGGTAGTTGGAGTCATTTTGCTTTTTCTGGCCGGAGCCAAGTGGCGTTACGTTTTGCCGACCGTCGGGCTGGTGCTGGCGGGCTTCACCGCGTTGGTGATCAACAACCCCAACCGCCTCCGCCGGTTCCTCGCGTTCCTCGATGTCGAAGGGAACAAGCAGGCGGGCACTTACCAGCTCTGGCAATCACTGCTGGCTTTCGCGGTCGGCGGCGTGGAAGGCGTCGGCGCGGGGCAGGGCAGGCAGCAGATGAATTTCCTGCCGGAGGCGCACACGGATTTTATTTTTGCCGTGATCGGCGAAGAACTCGGGCTCGGGTTCACGCTCGGGGTGGTCGGTATATTCACGATCATTTTCATCGCTGGATTCCTGCACCTCCGTCGCGCGCCGAATCTCTTTCAATACCTACTGGTGACCGGGACCGTGCTCCTCATCTGCCTCCAGGCAATCATCAACCTCGGGGTCGTCACCGGGCTGCTGCCGACCAAGGGCATGTCGCTCCCGTTTATCAGCGCGGGTCTTTCCAACCTGCTGCTCATGGGCATCCTCATCGGCATCATTCTGAATACACAACGCCACTGGTCGCGCACCGGCTTGGCCGGCGGCCGGCGCTCGATGGAGGAATTGTCATGAGCAACCTGCGCCGTCTGCTTCGTGTAGGGCTCGACCTCGTGTCGAGCCGGTTCGGCTTTCGATTACCGCGTATCATCGCGGCCTCACACAAGGTGAGGCCCTGCGCTTCAGACCAGGAGGTTTTTGTATGAGCGTTTATCTCATCTCCTGCGGCGGCACCGGCGGACACCTCTCCCCCGGCATCGCGCTGGCCGAAGGGCTGGCCGAACGCGGGCACTCCGCGACGTTGCTCATCAGCCAAAAACGCGTCGATGCGCGCCTCATCGAAAAATATCCGCACCTGCGCTTCGTGCCGATTCCGGGCGCGCCGTTTACGCTTCAGCCGGCCGGCTTCGTGCGCTTCGTCGTGTCGCAGGCCAAGGGTTTCATCGTGAGTTGGAAACTGGTCCGCGCGACTCGTCCCGCCGGCATCGTCGGCTTCGGTGGTTTCACGACGGCGGCGATCATCGTGGCCGGCAAGTTGCGCGGAGTCCCCGTGGCGTTGCACGAGGCCAATCGCGTTCCGGGCCGCGCCATCCGTTCGTTGAGCCGGTTTGCGCGCCGCGTGTATCTGCCGCCAGGCGTGGACCTGCCGGGCGTGGGCAAAGGCGTGGTCCGCAATGTCGGGTTGCCCGTGCGGCGCGAGATCGCGCGTATCCCTCGCGAAGAGGCGTGCCGGTTGCTCGGCCTCAACCCCGCGCAAAAAGTGCTCGCGATTTTCGGGGGCAGCCAGGGCGCGACCGTGCTCAACGAGTGGGCGCGCCGCGAACTGCCGAACCTGGCCAACGAGGGCATCCAGCTCTATTGCGTAACCGGCCTGGGCAAGGGCTCGCCTGATGTGTTGCCACTCAAGGCCGCCGACCGCACGTCCGTCACGGCGGTGTTTGTGCCGTTCTGCGACCAGGTCGCCGCGTTGCTCTCCGCCGCCGATCTGGTGGTCGCGCGCGCCGGCGCCGGTTCTATTGCCGAGATGATTCGCTGCGAAACGCCGTCGGTGGTGATTCCTTATCCGCACGCGGCCGACGATCACCAGCGCGCCAACGCGCTCTGGTTCGGCGAGCACGGCGGCGGCGTGGTCATCGACCAGGCGAAACTACAATCCGAGCTGGCCGGCGTGGTGCGCGCCTTGCTCGCCGATGAAACGCGGCTCGCGGCGATGCGTTCCGACCTGCGCCGTCTCGACCGGGCTTCGCCGTTGTCGGTGATCTTGGACGACCTTGATTCCTTGAACCCCGCGACCTCGCGGAACAACGAGAACGCCACCGCATGAACGCCGTCACCGTGCCTGCACTCTTCGGACGCGGGGTGACCGCCGTGCATTGCGCCGGTGTGGGCGGCATGGGTTTGGGGCCGCTGGCGATTTACCTCGTGCAGCGCGGTTTTCGCGTGAGTGGAGAAGACGATGCGATGACCGCCGCGATGCGCGCCCACCTGGAAACGGCGGGCGTGATCATCGCCGGAGCCGGCGAAATCCCCACAGGGTGCGAACTCGTCGCGTGCTCCTCGGCGATTCCGGCGGAGCATCCGGCGAGCGTGGCCGCGAAGGCGCGGAACTTGCCGGTGGTGCGGCGGGGCGAGCTGCTGGCCGAGGTCACGCGCGACCGGCGGTTGATCGCGGTGTGCGGGTCGCATGGGAAGACAACCACGACCGCCATGGTGGTTTCGATTTTCCGCGCGGCGGGTTTCCCGGCCGGTTATGTGCTCGGCGGTTTGTTCGCCGACGACGCGCTCGCGCCGGCCAGCGCGGGCGAGAATGACTGGGTGGTCGCGGAGATCGATGAGAGCGACGGCACCATCGGCCGCTTCTCGCCGGAGATCACCGTGGCGGTGAATCTCGATTGGGATCATCCTGATTTCTACCGCACGGCGGCGGAGTTGGAGGCGGCGTTTCGGGGGCTCTTTAACCGCACCAAACGCGCGGTCCTCGTCAACGCGGCGTGCGATCTCTCGCGGCGTGCCGCAGTGCAATTGCCGCGGCCTCCGGTTTCATTCGGAATCAAGGGCGATTACCGGGGTGAGATTGGCTCCACGTTGGGCGCTCGGATGGAACTCGCGCTCGGCGGACGTTTCTCGTGCCCGACCGCCACGGTGCGGGCGTTGGGCGACTTCAACGCGGTGAACGCGACGGCCGCGCTTGCGGTGGCCGAAGTGATTGGCGTCGCAGGACTTTCCAGCCAGTCGCTGGCTGACTACCCGGGTGTGCGGCGCCGCCAGGCGGTGCTGCACACCACGGTCAATTTGACGGTAATCGAGGATTACGCGCATCACCCGGCGGAGATCCGCGCCTTGCTGGCCAGCCTGCGCACCCGCGACGACGGGCGGCTTGTAGTGGTGTTTCAACCACACCGCTTCAGTCGAACCGCGCAATTTAAAGCGGGCTTCGCCGCCGCGCTCGCGCTGGGCGACGCGGTTTACCTGATCGATGTTTATGGCGCGGGGGAGGCTCCCATCGAGGGCGGGACCACCGCCGATTTGCGGGCGGAGTTGCAACGCATCGCGCCGTCGCTGCCGGTGGCGTATCATCCGGGCGACCACGCTGGCACCTTGGCGGTGCTCGCCGCCGGATTGAAGCCTGGCGACCTGGTGGTTTTCGTCGGCGCCGGCGATATCGATGTCATGGCGCGCGCGTGGTTGGGGTCCCTGCTTGACGGGCGTTGGGACGCGCTGGCCGATGCGTTGCGCGCCACCGTTTCGCCCGAGACTCAGGTGAAGCGCGAGGAGTCGCTCGCGCGCAAGACCACCATCGGTCTCGGTGGCGCCGCGCGCGTCTACGCGGAGCCGGCGAGCGTCGCCGACCTGCAAGCGCTGGTGATGGCCGCGCGGGTGCGCGGGCTTCCGGTTGTCATGCTGGGACGCGGCTCCAACCTCGTCGTGCCGGACGAAGGCGTGGACGCGCTCGTCATCAGCCTGCGGCATCCGGCGTGGGAAACCTTTGAGCCGCGCGATCACGGCCGCGTGTGGGTGGGTGCGGGGCTGCGTTTGAAAAATCTGTGCGGGCTGGCGACGAAGGCCGGGCTGGTGGGCTTCGAGTTTTTGGAAGGCATTCCCGGCAACGTGGGCGGCGCATTGCGCATGAATGCCGGCGCGATGGGCGGCTGGATGTTCGACGTGGTGGAGGAGGTCGCCCTGATGACTCTCGAGGGCGAGATCCGCACGTTGAAGAAAGAGGCGATGCATGTGGACTACCGGCATTGCGCGGAGTTACACGAGGCGGTCGCGCTGGGGGCCTTGCTGAAGCCGGCGTCGCAGTCCGAGGCTGCGTCCATCGCGAAGCAGATCGAAGCCTACAAGGAAAAGCGTCAGAAATCCCAGCCGCGTGAACCGAGCGCCGGGTGCATTTTCAAGAACCCGCCGGGTGATTTCGCGGGACGCCTGATCGAAGCGAGCGGGCTCAAGGGCGAGCGGGTGGGGGACGCCGAGGTGTCGGCGGTTCATGCCAATTTTATCGTCAATCGCGGCAACGCCACGGCGGCGGATGTCATCGAGTTGGTTCGACGGGTGCGCGCCCGGGTCGAGCAGGCGCAAGGCGTGAAAATCGAACCCGAGGTGCTGCTTTACGGCAAACAGTGGAAAGACGTTTTATGAAGAAACCATCCGAACCGATCATCGCCGTGCTTTGCGGCGGCACGTCGTCCGAGCGCACCGTGTCGTTGGGCTCCGGCGCGGCCTCGGCGCTCGCGCTTGCGGCGAGTTTCCCGACACGGCTGTTCACCGTGGATGCGGACGCCCTGCCGATCGGACTCGATCCTGAGCGGCACGTGGTGTTTTCGACGCTGCACGGCACGTTTGGTGAAGACGGCGGTATGCAACGCCTGCTCGACGCGGCGGGCGTGGCTTACGCCGGCTGCGACGCGGCTGCGAGCGCGTTGATCATGGACAAGACCGCCACCAAGGCGGCGGCCGCGGCGCGAGGCATCAACGTGGCAAAAGGGCTCACGTTTTCAGCGCAGCAGAAGCCGTCCGCCGATGAAGTCATCGCCGCGCTGGGCGGCCAGGTCGTCGTGAAACCCAACGACCAAGGCAGCAGCGTCGGCCTCACGGTGGCGACGGATCGCGCGGTCTTGGCGCAGGCGCTCGCCGATATCACGGACGGCAACTGGCTCATCGAGGAGCGCCTGGTGGGCCGCGAGTTGTCGGTCGGCGTTTTGAACGGCAAGGCGTTGGGCGTGGTTGAGATCCGGCCCAAGTCCGGGGTGTATGACTTCGCGAGCAAATACACGAAGGGCGCGACCCAGTATCTGGCCCCCGCTCCGCTTACGGAAGCGCTCACGGCGGCGACCCAAAAGGCGGCGGAAATCGCCTACGCGGCGTGTGGCTGCCGGGACTATTCGCGCGTCGATTTTATGTTGTGTGAGCAAAATGTGAATAACCCGCTTTATTTACTCGAAATCAACACCCTACCCGGCATGAAAGAGACCAGTCTTTTGCCCATGAGCGCGCGCTGCGTCGGGTTGGATTTTACCGTGTTGGTTCGCGAATTGGTGAGTCCGGCCCTGCTGCGTTTTCGCCGGTAAGTCTGAACGAAGACCCTATTTCCATGAGTCAGAGCAGTTTTAATCCTCCTTCCACCCGCACCTGGCGCGACATTCCGCAGCCGGTGGCGCAGCGCCGTATACTCGGGCCCGAAGGAAAAAAACGCCTCACCATGGCCATCGGAAACATCGTTGGTCTCGTGCTCGTGCTCGGGGCGGGCGCGTGGGGCGTTTATGAGTTCGTTAGTATTTGGGAGACCGATCCTGCGCGGATCACCGCGCCGACCAAGGGTGTGCCGATTCGCGATTTTGCCGTGCGCACCGATGGCGTGCTCGACAAGGGCTGGGTTCAGCGGACGCTCGCGCTGCCGAAAACCGCGAGCCTGATGGAGCTGGACCTGGTCGATCTCAAGCGCCGCTTGGAAGAGAGCGGGCAGGTGAGCAAAGCCGTCATCGAGCGCCGCTTTCCCGACGTGCTGGTGGTCACGCTCCAGGAGCGCACCCCGGTCGCCCGCGTGATGGCGCGCATCGGCGACGCGGCTCCCGTGGCGTTCATGGTCTCGCGCGACGGCATGGTGTATTCTGCATCCGGATACGAAGCGGAGATGGCGGAGTTTTTGCCCTTCATCGACGGCGTGCGGTTGGTCCGCGAGGGCTTCGGGTTTGAGCGCATCGAGGGGATGGACGCCGTCGCCGACCTGCTCGGGACGGCCCAGGCCTCGGCGCCCGAGCTGTATCGCTCCTTTAAGATCGTTTCGCTCGCCCGCTTCGGCCTCGACCGCACCCTCGCGGTCAAATCGACCGAGGTCGAGGTGATCACTTTCGGTTCTTCGCAGGATAGTTTCTACCGCCAGCTCGCCCGCCTCGATTACATTCTTCAGGAGACCCGCAATCAGGTGAACGCGGGGCAGCTCAAATCGGTGAACCTCGCGATCGGCGACAAGCAGGTGCCGATCTTGTTCGATCCTGCCGGGGGCGGGCGCGATGCCTCCAGCGCCCCCGCCTCGTCCACGCTCCGACCCGCGCAGCCCTCCGGGACCGCGCTTTTCTCTCCGCTTCCCCGCAATTCTTCTTCCACGAAACGTGATTTCTAGAACCAAGTTTATCGGCGCCGTTGAAATCGGCACCTCGAAGGTCAGCGTTCTCATCGGCGAGCTCACTCAGGGCCGCACGCTTCACATCATCGGCGTGGGTGAATGCCAGTCGCGCGGCGTCATCAAGGGCGCGGTCGCCGACTTCAAGGCCGCCAGCGAGGCCACGCACAGCGCCCTCATGGCCGCCGAGCAGAGCGCCGGCACGCGCATCGACGAGGTCTACCTCGCCCAGACCGGCGGGCACCTCGACGGGTTCTACAACGAGGCCGCCGTCAACGTCTCCGCCGCCGATAACATGGTCGGCGCGCCCGACATCGACACGGTGTGCCGCCTCGCCAAGGCCAAGAATCTCCCCGAGGGCCGCATGGTCGTCCACCACCTGCGCCGCCCGTTCCGCCTCGACGGCCGCAACGTCCCCGATCCCGAGCACCTCGTGGGCCAGCGTCTCGAGGCCGGCTATTGGACGGTGCATGGCACGGAGAACAAAATCGCCGACAACATTCATGTCATCCGCGGCTTCAACGTCCGGGTCGCCGAGCTGATCCTGTCGAGCCTGGCCTCGGGCACCATTCTCGCCTGCGCCGAAGATAAACAAAACGGCGTGCTGGTCATCGACGTGGGCGCAGGCACCACCGACTTCGTGCTCTACCGCGATGGTTGCGCGCAGCTCACCGGCGTCGTCCCGGTCGGTGGCGGCCATCTTACCAATGATCTCAGCCTCGGCCTGCGCGTGACTGAAGGCCAGGCCGAGAAACTCAAGCTTCGTTTCGGACGCGGCACCGTCCTGACCAAGGACCGAGCCGAGAAGGTCTGGCTCAACGGTGATTTTGCCATCGGCGACCGGCAGTTCCCGCGCCACACCATCGAGCAAATCACCGCCGCGCGGACCAACGAAATTTTCGAGGTCGTGCGCAAGAAACTCGGCACGGCCTTCTCGCCTGAGAAGACGGCCGCTGGCGTCATCCTCACGGGTGGCACGGCGAAGTTACCCGGCATCGACGAAGCCGCCGCGCGCGTTTTCGGTGTGCACGCCCGCCTCGGCGAAGCCCCCGGCTGGGTGGCGGAAAACCTCCGCGACCCCGGCTTCAGCAGCGTGCTGGGCCTTCTCCAATACGGCCTCAGCTCCCGCACCGATTTGGCCGCTCCCAAGCGCCGCGCTCGAGCGACCAGCTGGATGGGTAAATTCTTTGCCAACGCCTGAGCGCCCACCCCGAGGATCACGCCATGAATTCCAACGAACTCCCGCTGTCCCATGAAATCCTCACCGATCGCACCATCGCGATCAAGGTCGTGGGTGTCGGCGGTGCCGGCTCCAACGCGGTCGACCGCCTCAAGATGGAGAACCTCGACCGCCTGCAAATGGCGGTGATTAACACCGACCACCAGGCCCTCGGTAACTCGCCGGTGCAGGACAAGATTTTCATTGGCTCGTCCGTCACGCGCGGGCTTGGCGCGGGCGGCGATCCCGATCTCGGCCATGATGCCGCCGAAGCCGACCGTGAAAAAATTGCCGCCGTCGTCAAAGACTGCGACCTCGTGTTCCTTATCGCCGGCATGGGCGGCGGCACCGGTAGTGGCGCCACCCCTACAGTTGCCGAGATCGCCGCCGAATCCGGCGCGCTGGTCATCGCGTTTGTCACGATGCCCTTCACGTTTGAAGGCGGCCGCCGTGTCAAACAGGCCGAGGAGGGTCTCGCCGCGCTCCGCAAGGTTTGCGACGCGGTCATCCCGTTGCCCAACGACATCCTCCTTCAGCAAGCCGAGGAAGGTGAGACCGCACTCGATTCCTTTGCCCGCGCCGACGAGTGGATCGGTCGCGGCGTGAAGTCGATCTGGTCGATGCTGTTCCGCACCGGCCTGATCAATCTGGATTTTGCCACGCTGCGTCAGGCGTTCCACACGCGCGGCGGAAAAACGCTCTTCGGCCTTGGTGCTGGCACCGGTGAAAACGCCGTGGCCGATGCGATCGAAGGTGTGAAACTCTGCCCGCTCCTCGCCACCCCGGAGTTTGCCCGCAAGGCTGATCGCCTGCTGGTCAACATCGTGGGCGGCACCGATCTCACCTTGCCCAAGGTCAACGAAATCATGACGGCGGTGACCGAGCAATTCGGACGCGACTCGCACGTCATCATGGGTGCGGTCATCGACGAAGACATGCAGGGCAAAGTCGAAGTGGTCGTGCTTGGCACGAGCGACATCGGCGGGCGTTCCGGCGGAGCCCGGCGTCCCTCCACGTTGGCGCGGCCGACGCGCGCGATTACTCCCCAGGCTGCGGCTCGAGCCACGGGCGAACTCGCGATCGAGACCGAAGCAACGAGCGCCGACCCGGCGCTTGCCGAAAAAACGATCCCGGGTGCCATCAAGGCCAAGGTGACTCACGAGCCGCAAAAGCCGGTGGCGCAGGACGAGTTCTCGTTTAACGAAGTCGAGAGCCGCGGCCACTTTGACAAAACCGAGCGCAACCTCTTCGAGGGCCAGGACCTCGATGTGCCCACGTATCTCCGTAAAGGCATCCGGCTCGCGTTGTGAAGGCGTTTAGTCACGGGGCTACAAAGTCGGAAATCTAATCGAGGTATCGTTTGGCGGTGACGGAGAAGATTCTTTTTCCGGTTGGGCCGGTTTCGGCTCTTGCCTGTGCGCGGGGGGGCACGTTGGAGTCGGTGGCTTATGGCCCTTTTTGGTTCACTCGCCACCGTTCGCGCTCAACTCACCGGGAGTCCGTCGTTTCTACGCACGCTTACTTATGTGGAGGAAATTCTCCGCCCGGGTTCGCCCGCGCACCGGCGCTTGCTGGCGGTTCCCGCAGGAGAAACTGAACGCGTTGAACTGGGCAATGGGGTCTTCGCCCTCGAACAAGCCTACGTGGCCAAGCCGCGCGCCGAGGGGCGTTGGGAGGCGCATCGCTCCTACATCGACGTGCAGCTGATCGTGGTCGGTGACGAGTTGATGGAAGTGACCGATGTGTCGCGTCTGCACGTCGCGGAGGACCATACCCCGGCGAAGGACCTTTTGTTTTTTGACGGTTATGCCGACGGCTCGGTGTTGCGAATGCGTGCCGGCGAGCTGGCGGTGTTTTACCCGGTCGATGCCCACAAGCCCTCCCTCGCGGCGGGTGAGCCGGCGGCCTTGGTGCGCAAGACCGTAGTGAAGGTGCCGGTCGCTTCCGTCGCGTGAATTACCGGCATCATTATCATGCCGGCAATTTTGCCGACGTGCTCAAACACGCCATGCTCGTCCGCGTGGTGCGCGCGATGCAGCGCAAGGAACGCGGTTTTCTTTACGTGGACACGCATGCGGGCCGCGGCCGCTACGACCTGGCTTCGGCCGCGCGCGGCGACACGCTCGAACGCAAGCCCGAGTGGCCGGAGGGCATCGGCCGGTTGTGGAATCGCAGTGGGCTGCCCGAGTTGATCGCGGACTATGTTGCGCAGGTGAGATCGTTCGATCAGGCGTTCGGAAACCTGGAGCCTGCGCCGCGTTTTTATCCGGGTTCTCCGCGGCTGGTGCAGGCGCTCGCGCGACCCCAGGACCGGTTGTCGTTGTTTGAAAAACAACCGGACGAGGCGGCGGCGTTGCGGGGCGAGTTTGCGCTCTCGATCGGCGTGGGCATCCAGGCCATGGATGGTTACGCCGGGTTGCGCGGGCAATTGCCCGCGCGCGAGAAACGCGCGCTGGTGCTGATCGATCCGCCGTTTGAGTCACAGGATGAGTTTGTCCAGGTGGCGCGCGCGGTGGCGGATGCGTTGAAGCGCGCTCCCGCGGCCACGATCATGGTGTGGTATCCGCTGACCGAGCGGGCGCGCGTCGATGCGTTCTTCGACGATCTCATGACGCTCAACCTGCCGCCGACGTTCTTCTATGAGCTCACCGTGGTCGGTCCGGCGCATCCGATGAAGATGAAGGGCTGCGGGCTGGTGATCATCAACCCGCCGTGGCAGTTGGATCGTGAACTGGCGCCCACGACGGCCTGCCTCGCCGAGGTGCTCGCGCAGGATCAGGGCGGCCGCGCGGAGTTGCGCTGGTTGGCGAGGGAATCGTGAGTTGCTCCGCTTGCAGTGGGCCGCCGCGCACGGCACGGTGGCGGGCGCATGAACTACCTTCTTCGCTCTGTTTTCATTTGTTCGGCCCTGCTGGCTGCTCCTTTTGCACTGCACGCCCAAGTCGCGCCGGCGACTGCGCTTTCGAATCAACAACTCTCTGACGGACTCAAAGCGGGCCTTGCCTCCATCGTGACTCAGGCGCTGGGCCAGGGAGCGGTGTCGGTCTCGGTCCCGCCCGCGCTGGCGAAAGTTCAGACTGCGCTCGGCAAAACCGGCAACGCCGCCAAGGCGACGGGTTTCGGTGGCGCGTTCTCGGCGGCGGTGGCCCAAGTCGCACCGCAAGCCATGGGGCTGCTGCAAAGCTCGATTAAAGACATCAAAGTCGATGACCCGAAAGCCGTGCTCTCGGGCGGTGCGGATGCCGGCACGCAATATCTGAAAAAAGCCATGGGGCCTTCCGTTCGCGAGAAATTGCTCCCGCTCGTGAAGCAGGCGACCGCGTCGTCGGGCCTCGCCGTGAAAGCCAAAGACATGCTTGCGTTGGCCGGACCGCTGGCGGGTTTGGGCGGCAATAAAGCGGTGAGCGATCTGGATGGTTACTTGTGTGACCAAGTAATCGAGCAGAGCTTCGCGCTGATGGGTAAACAGGAAGCTGCGGTGCGGGCGAACCCGGCGCTGGTCACGGATAGCGCGCTCGGGCAGAAGGTGTTTTCGATGTTTAAAAAGTGAGCGAGCGCGGGGGGAAGCGATTCGGGGCGCGAGTTTTTTTTCGGATCGCTGATCTCCCGTAAACGGGCTCCTACCGCCGGACACAAAAAAAGCGTCGTATTTTTTACGGCGCTTTTTTGTGTCTGAGAAACGACGAAGGGCTATCTCTTGATTGCTCTTATTTACTGTCGCGGCGGACTTCGGTTACGCGATGGGCGGTGAACGGAACGGCGGCTGGACTGGCGACGCGTGTGGGTAAATCCGGGGCACGGAATACGGGTTTCCCCCAGAGCACATCGAAGTGCGCGGAGGCTTCAAAAGACACGGCTGGCTTGGGGGGGATGTTATGAGGTTGAGCGATCATGGGGGTAAGCGGGGTAGTCGGAATACAGATGAATATCGTGACGTTTGCGACCGGAATTGAGCGAAAAGTGCGCAGGTGCCCAAAAATAGCCCGTCCGCCGGGGGGCGGACGGGCTTAAGGGCTCGCCAGGTAGGAGCCCATTCATGGGCGATAGGGCATGCAGACTGCACTACGAAGGGCGAGAGACGGCGCTCGCGCTGCGCATGCTGGTTAGGTGTGCGCAGGTCGTTCATCGCGCATAAAATGCGCTCCTACCCTCGGAACATTCAGGCGACCCGCTCCAGCGCTTCGCCCGTCGGGAAGGCGGTGGGCTGCTTCTTCGGGAGGGTGAGCGTCAGCACACCATCGTGGATCTCGGCCTCGAGCGCGGTGTAGTCAAGATTGCGGCCCAGCCGGAGGCTGAGCTGGTAATCGCGCTGGACGCCTTCGAGGTTGAGGGCGCCGAAGTTGACCCGCACGAAGTGCTGCTTCCGGGCGGTCACCAGAAGGTCGGGGCCGCGGGTGGTGATCTCGATCCCGGCGGCAACCACGCCGGGCACGTATACGATGACCTTCACGGCGGCGTCGTGCTCTTGGCAGTCGTAGTGCGGCTTGCGGACGGCAGCGGCGTTGGCCGTGGCTTCCGGGTTGCGGGTGCTGCGACTGGGCTTCAGCGGGTGGATGATCGTGTTCATGGGAAAAGGGAAATGGGAAATGGGGAGTGGGTCGGGATTAAGCAGTGGCGTCCTGGGGCTTGGCGGCCTCGGGCTTCATCAGGTGGTCTAAAGGTTTCCGTCGTGTGCGGAGGTTTAGGTCTGTGAGCCCGTGCCTGGTTTGGAATGATTCCAACGTTGGCAGGTGGCCGGACGCATCTGGGCGCAGCATTGCACAACGGCCTTCGTGATCGAAGTGCCGGCGTAGCTGCGAAGAGGGTGGGATGTCCGGTTCATTTGATCGTGATTCACGATGTTCAATGCAGTCCGCGTGCCAAGTGGGTTTGCGCGATTCACGAAATCGTCACGTGCGGTGCGAGCGGGGCGGTCTCTGCGGATTTGACCGGCATTTCATCCGATTCGCCGACCTCGACCTCGAGGGGGAAGCATTTCCGAAATTCGTCGAAAGTGATCACTTCGAAGCGCCCGTCGAAGTGCTCGACGACGGCGGTGAGCGATTCCACCCAGTCCCCGGAATTGAGGTAGTGGGTGTCGCCAATCATGCGGTCGGCGGCGGTGTGGATGTGGCCGCACATGACCCCGATGCAGCCGCGGCTTTTGGCGAGTTCCGCGATGTGGTCTTCAAAATGAGAGACGTGGTTCACGGCCTGTTTGACGCGCGCCTTGATCGCCTTGGAGAGGGAGTAATATTCCTTCCCGCGCCAGGAGCGCCACGCGTTGTAGAGGCGGTTGATGCGCAAGAGCCCGCGGTAGCCCCAGTCCCCGGCGTAGGCGAGGAACACAAAATTTTTCGTGATGGTGTCGAACACATCGCCGTGAAGGACGAAGTAATCGCCGCGCACGCCGCGGTGCACGTGGTCCTCGACGATGACCAAATTCTCAAAGGCGATGGGAAGAAACTTCGCGAGCACGTCGTCGTGGTTGCCGCGCAGGTAAACCACCTCGGTGTCCTTTTTTTCGAGTTTCTTTAAGATGAGCCGGATAAACCGCGTGTGGGTCTTGGGCCAGTGGCCGCCTTGCTTGAGTTTCCAGCCGTCGATGATGTCACCATTAAGAATCAGTTTCTCGGACTGGGTATATTTGAGGAAATGATTCACTTCCCGAATTTTGCAGTCGTGCGTGCCGAGGTGGACGTCGGAGATGACGATTGTTCGGAACTTGAGCGGCTTGGTTTCCATCTCGGGATAGCGTAACAAAACAACGCGGCGATAGCTAGGGGGCGGGACGAATAGTCACGCGAACGTCACGGGCTGGCCGGGACCATGATGCGCAGGCTGCGTGGTCGGACCGTGATTTCGAGGACGGCGGCGGCTTGATGAGTCTCGCCGTCGGTGTGGATGAGGCCCGGCGCGGTGCGCTCGATCGTGAAGTGCGCGCCGCGAAGGCGGGCGACCGACGAGCTGCCGTCGATTTTTCCAAGGAAGAGGCGAGCCGCGAGCGGGGCCGCGTTGAAGAGATGGGCGCGCTTGATGACGGTGAGGTCGAGTTGGCCGTCGTCGACTTGGGCACCCGGAGCGATGAAGCAGTCGTTACCGTATTGATCGGAGTTGGCGACCGTCAGAAGAAACGCGGTGGTCTGCAACGAGGCGACGCCGTTGCGGATGTGACACGGCTGGGCGCGGTAGTCGAAAAGCGCACCGACTGTCGTGCGCACGTAGGCAGCCAATCCGCGGCGCGTGAGGCGGTTGAAGCGATCCGCAATCTCGGCGTCGAAGCCGAAGCCCATCGCATTAAAAAACGGGATGGTATTCACCTCGCCGGTGTCGATGGTGCGTACGCGTCCCTCGATCAACGTGCGGAAGGCGCCTTTGCCGGGACTAGGGATGCCGAGGTGGCGACCGAGGCCGTTGCCCGAGCCGCACGGAATCAACCCGAAGACCGCAGGCGTGCCGACGAGGCCAGCCGCGACCTCGTTGAGCGTGCCGTCGCCGCCGATCGCGACCACGAGGCCGCAGCCCTCGTCCACGGCGCGGCGGGCAAGGTCGGTCGCGTGACGCGGACGCTCGGTGAGCACCACATCGGCGTCGAGCGCGTGTTCGCGCACGAAGGCGCGGGCGCGTTCGAGCAAGTGGGGGTTCTTGGCGTTGTGCCCCGAGCGGGGGTTGAAGATAAACCGCGTCTTGATCACGGGGTCACAGTGGCGGGGTAGATCGGCGCGGTCAAATTCGCGACTTCGTGCAGATCGCGCTCGAAGCCATCGATGACGTGAGTCCACGAAATGCCCTCGGCGGTGCGGCGCGCCGCCTCGCCGAGGCGACTGCGGAGCGAGGGGGCGTTCGCGAGGGTGTTGCAGGCCTGAAGCCAGGCGGCGCGGTCGTCGAAGGGAACGGTCAGGCCGTTTTCCAGGTTGCGGATATAGCGGGCGGGGGCGGCGTAATCGAACGCCACCACCGGCAGCCCGCTGGCCATGGCCTCGGTGACGACGTTGCCGAAAGTCTCGGTCGTGCTGGCGTAGAGGAAGGCATCCCCGGAGGCGTAGTGACGGGCGAGGTCGGCGCGCGGGAGGAAGCCGGTGAAGTGGATCCATGGATACGCGCGGGCCAGTTTCGTGCGGAGCGGTCCGTCGCCCACGATGACAAAGCGGGCGCCTCGGTGGGTGGCGCGGATGCGCCCGAAGGCGTCGATCAGGAGCGGGTAATTCTTCTCCGCCGCCAGGCGGCTGACGTGAACCACGACCAGGTCGTCGGGAGCCGCGCCCCACGAATGGCGGAGCGCTTCGTCGCGATGGGCGGGGGAGAACACCTCGGTGTTAACGCCGCGAGAGAGCAGGCGCATGCCGTGGAAACCGTCGCGGGTAAGCTCGGCGTTGAGTTCCGCCGTGGGCGAGAGGGTGATGCGCGTGCGGTTGTGAAAGTATCGCAGGTAGGCGAGCGCGGGGCGGGTGAGAAATGAGAAGCCGTAGTGACGGCTGTAGCTGTGAAAATTGGTGTGAAAGGTGGACGTGAGCGGGATGCCGAGTTTGCCGGCGGCGGAAAGCGCGGCGTAACCCAGCGGGCCCTCGGTGGCGATGTGAACGAGGTCGGGCCGGGTGGTGCGCCAGGCTTTTAGCAAGCGACCGCGCACGGGCAGGCCGGCGCGCAGCAGCGGATAGCCGGGTATGGGCACGCCGGGGCACAGCAGTTCGTGGTAAAGACCGTCGCTGCGAGGCAGGTCGGTCGCGGTTTGGCGCGGTCGGATGACCGTGACGAGGTGGCCGCGCCGGGCGAGGCCCTCGACGAGATGCGAGAGGGTCATGGCCACGCCGTTGATTTCCGGTGGGAAGGTTTCGGTAACGAGTGCGATCTTCACGCAAGGAGCGTTGGAAACGCGCAGACACCCGGCGGCGAGGGGAAACCCATCACCCCGTCATGAAATCACCTGTTCGTAACAGAATCGCGACGCGCCCACCGTCCCGCGAGAAACCCACAAATCACCAGCTGCATCGGGTGATAAATCATCAGCGGGAGCAAAATAACGCCGAGTCGCGGGTCTCCGCTGAAGATGAGCTGCGCCATCGGCACGCCCGCCGCGATGGTTTTTTTGGAGCTGCAGAAAACCGCCGCAATCCGGTCTTCGGGGGAAAACTTGAGTGCGTTGCTCACGGCGGTCGCTGCGGCGAACACGATCGTGAAAAGCAGACCTCCGCCGACCAACGCGATCACCACAGTTGACCAACCTTGGCCGGCCCAGATGCCTCGCAGGATCGAGTCGCAGAAGGACGTGAAAATGATGAACAAAATGGTGCCGCGATCAATGCGGTTGACCCATGGCTTGTGACGCTTGATCCAGTCGGCGATCAGCGGCCGGCTGAGTTGTCCGAGAACGAGGGGAAGGATGAGCCAGATAACCAAATCCAGGATGACCTTGCTGAGCGAGAGCGAGCCGGCGCTTTGCGTTTTGATAATCCAGCCGATCCACAGCGGCGTGATGAACACGCCGATGAGGCTGGAGAGTGTGGCGTTGAACACCGCAGCCGGCACGTTGCCGCGCGCGGCGGAGGTCATCGCCACGGACGACGACACGGTTGACGGCAACGCGCAGAGAAAAAAGAAACCGAGCCCAAGCGTGGGTGTGATCGCCCCGCCGGCCAGCGCGAGCAACCCGAGGCCGAGCAGCGGGAAAAACACGAAGGTGGCGGTCTGCACGACAAGGTGCAGCCGCCACTGCATCGCGCCGGCCTTGAGCGACGCGAAAGAAAGCGCGGCCCCGTTGAGGAAGAAGATCAGCGCGACGCCCAGCTTGTTGACCAACGTGGGATTGAGCGGCCCATCTTTGGCGCCCAGCTGAGGAAACGCCCAGGCCAGCCCCACGGCTGCAATCATGCCAATCAGGAAACCGTCAATTTTGATGCGCACGAGGCAGGGGAGAAATCAGAGGGAATTCAATTGGTGATGCGGGTGAAGCGCCGTGGGCCGAACGTCGAGAGGTTCGTCGATCACCGGGTTTGTGAGCACGCCAATTCTTTCGATCTCAACACTGACGACGTCCCCCGACTGCAAATAGACGGGCGGCTTCAGAGAATGGCCCACGCCATCGGGTGAGCCGGTGAGGATGATGGTGCCGGGCAGGAGGGTCTTGCTGGAACTGAGGAATGAAACCAGATCGGCCACCGCGAAGATCATCTGGTGGGTGTTACCATCCTGGCGCAGCTCGCCGTTTACGCGGGTGGTGACGCTCAGGTTGTCGGGATCGGTGATCTCGTCGGCCGTCACCAGCACCGGGCCGAGCGGACAAAACGTGTCGAAGCTCTTCCCTTGGCAAAACTGACCTCCGCCGAGGATGAACTGCCAGTCGCGAGCCGACACGTCATTTGCACAGGTGTAACCGAGAACGTAATCAAGTGCGTCCGCCTTCGAGACGTTTTTGCAGGTGCGACCGATCACGACCGCCAGCTCGCCTTCGTAATCGACCGCATGACTTGGCAACCTACGCGGGAGCTCAACGGCCGCGCCGGGATGCTGGAGGGTGTTGGGACTTTTGATGAAGATCAGAGGATGGGTTTGAACAACGCGGCCCAGCTCGTCGGCGTGTTTTTGGTAGTTGAGGCCCACGCCAAAAATCGCGGCAGCTGGAACCGGCGCGAGCAGCGTGCCGATGGCGACGACCCGGTTGGTTACAACGTAGTCGTTAAATATATCGCCCGCGATTTCATGCGCCGTGCCGTCGGCTGAAAGCGCCGCATACGCGGGACCTTGGGAGGTGAGATGACGGACTATTTTCATCGGAAGTTTTGAAGCACGTGGAGGAACGCGGGACTGTCGAGTCGCGGGGCGACGATCTGAAGCCCGGTGGATAAACCGCTTGAAAGAAGGACAGGCAGGCTGAGCGAGGGAAGCGCGGCGAGGCTTACGGGAGTAGTGAACGAGAGGATCAGATCACGCATCGATGGGGTGAGCTGGTTGCGGGTCGGTGCGACGCACGGCGTTGCCGGCAGCACCAAAAAATCGTAGCGGTCCCAGACCGCAGAAAATGCAGCGTGCAGCCGCGCGCTCACGTCTCTTGCGGCCGCCTGCGCTGCGGCGGTCACGCTGCGACCGGCGACGATGCGTTCGTAAACTGACGGCGTGTAGCGGGCCTTCATCGGCTCCGCCCACGATTGATGGACCGCCCACGCTTCGGGCGAGCGCAACGCGGCGAACGCCGCAGGCGCCTCGGCGAAAACCTCACGCAGGCGCGTCGCCAGCGAAGAGATCAACGGCTCCGCGAACGGCTCGGCGGCGGCGCGTTGAGCGGAGGCCACCTCGGGCTCGGCTCCCGGTAGATCGAGCCACGCACCACGCAGCGGGCTGTCATCGGCGCGGAGCCCGAGCAGGGCGCGCAAGCTGTGCGCGAGATCCGTGGCGTTGGCCGTGAACCAGCCGGCCGTGTCGAAACTTGGCGCGAGGGGAAACGCATCGGCAATCCACGGATGCTGGGGCGTCATCCTGAATCCGAACAAACCACAATACGCGGCGGGCACGCGAATGGAGCCGGCGGTGTCGGTGCCGAACGCCAGCGGCACGATCCCCGCGGCGACGGCGGCGGCGCTGCCGCTACTCGAACCGCCGGAGGTGCGCCCCGGAAAACGCGGATGCTCCACGTCGCCGGAGTGCGCGTTTTCGCCGGTGAGACCGTAGGCAAATTCGTGTAGGTGAGTCTTGCCGGCGATGACCGCGCCCTGAGCTCGTAACGTCGCCACCAACGCGCCGTCGGCGGTGGGTATCGGTCGCACCTCGGTTAAGAAAGAAGAGCCCGCGCGGGTGGGCCAGCCGCCGACATCGAACACGTCTTTTATCACGCAGGGCAGACCGCTGAGAGGCGCGTGGGCGGGCGTCTCCGTGAGGCGAGCGACGATTTCTTCTTCGGTTTCAAGGTGGGCGAAAATTGCGCGGTGTTGCGCGGGCGGTAGTAACGCCGCCTTGCGGTGGACGGTGCGGGCGGCTTCGGCCGGCGTCAGTTTTTGCCAGTCGGCGAACGTCATTTGAAACGGACGGTTACCTGAATCTCCACGGTGGCGTTGCGGGGCAGGCCGGCGACGGCGACGGCGGCGCGGGCGTGTTTCCCTGCTTCGCCGTAGAGACCGGCGAACAAGTCGCTCGCGCCGTTGATGACCTGCGGGCTCTGATCAAAGGCGGCCACGGCGTTCACGTAGCCGCCCAGGTAGATGAATTCTTGCACGCGATCAAGACGGCCGAGTGCGCCCTTGATGGCGGCGAGGGCGTTTAAGGCGCACACGCGAGCGGCGGCATAACCCTCTTCGACCGTGCGCTCGTGGCCGACTTGGCCGGCGGTGACGACGCCGTCGCGCGCGGAGATCACCCCAGCGAGCACGAGGGTTTCGCCGTGAATGCGGTGCGGCACGTAGTTGCCGCCTGGAGACGGCGCGGCGGGCAACGTGAGGCCGAGTTCGGCGAGTCGATTTTCGATCAGGTCGTCCATTGTGAGCGGGTTAGTCGAAGATGGCCTCGGGCAAAGCGGCGGTGATGGTGACGGTGGGCACGTTGACGAGTTGGCTGACTTTGAGATCGAGCACGACGCTGCAGAGCGTGTAGGCCATGGCCGGAGTTACGCCGAGGCGCTCGATAATAAACACGATGGCGCGACGCACGGCCCGACGGCACGCGGTCAGCGCATCGGTGTCGGATTCGATAAACAGGTGCCACGGCTTGGTGGCGTAACGCGGCGATGCGAAGCCGCCCGGGAACCGCGCATACGGTCCGACGAGCGGGGCTTGTTTGCGCAGGTTAAATGTTAACGTGACGTCCATCGGCGCTTCCATGCCGTTGATGCAGACCTCGCCGTCGCCTTGCGCGGCGTGGCAATCGCCGACCAGCACGCCGGCGCCGGGCGTGAACACCGGGAGAAACAGCGTGGTGCCCGCGGTGAGTTGGCGCACATCCATGTTGCCGCCAAACGCCCCGGGTGCGCGCGTGCGGAACTCGCCGGTTTCGGCGCGTTGCACGCCGATGATCCCCGCGAACGGGTGCAGGTCGAGCGTGACGCCTGGAAAGCTGCGCGTCTGGTTTCCCGCCAATTTCCAGATGAAGAGATGGTTGTCGGGGAAATCCTCGGCGAGCAGGCCCAGCCCGGGAATCAGGCTCGTCCAGGCCCAACCGTGATGGCGGTAATGCTCGATCTGGATTTCAAGTTGGTCGCCGGGCTCGGCACCATCGATGGCGACCGGGCCGGTGAGCGAGTGGATTTTGAGCGGATCGAAGCGGGCTTTAAAATCCGCCGCCGACCAGTCCGGCGTGACCTGGCCTCCGCTGGAATCGGCGCATTGAAATGTGACCGTGTCGCCGGGCGCGATGGTGAGGCGCGGGGCGTGGTCGCGATTCCAGCGGTCGCAGAACGGCTGTGCGGAGAGGATGTGGTGCATGCGCGGCAGGAGAATCTTAGTTTTTCGCGGCGGCTTTGCGACCCTCCGCGCACCAGGCGGCGAGATCCGCGTAGAAGGCGTCGGCAACCGCGTCGGTCCAGCGCACGCCCTGCTCAACGGTCGCGGCGGGTGCGTCGCCCATGATGCCCGACGGCGAGAGGTCTTGGCTGACCCAGGAGAACGTGGCCGGAGCGGATTCGGGGCGCAGTTCGCCCGGGTCGTCGAGACTTGCCGGGTAGCAGCGCACGGCGCGTTCCTGGCGGGTGATGCCGCCGGCGAGCGCGAGCAACGCGGCGGTTTCAAACTGGTTGGCGTGGAAGCCGTAGGTGCTTTCCTGCGGGGTCACGTCGATGGTTGCGTGGGCGGCCAGCCAGCCGGTGCGCAGGCCCACGGTGGCTTGAATCTCGCGCAGGGTGTAGCGGATCACTGCGGTGTTCCCGCCGTGGGTGTTGAGCACGACGAATTGGCGGAAGCCCCACGCTGCGGCCTGGCGGGCGAGCATGATCAGCTGGAGGCGCAACGTCTCCTTGGAGATGGAGAGCGTGCCGGGGAAGCCGACGTGTTCGTTGCTCTTGCCGAGGGTGATCGGCAACATGGCGTAGGCCGAGACCTCGGGAGTCATGCGGGAGAGCATCCGGTCGAGCCACACTTGGGCGAGAAACGAATCCACCGCGACGGGCAAGTGCGGGCCGTGTTGTTCGATCGCACCGGTGGCCACGATCACCGGCGCCCATTCGCGATCCGGCAGGGCGGCGATCTCGCGCGCGGTCATGCCCGGTAGGTAGCGCTGGCGGTAGGTCGGGAAAACGGGATCGGTAGTGGTCATGGGTAGGTGCGCACAGAAAGCGTGCCGCCATTGGGCAACGGGGGCCGGGCGGCGATCTCATCGAGCAAAGACGCAAGGTGGCGGGCTGCCTTAAGCAGAAGGGCCGGACCTTCGCCGGCGACTTCCGCAGCCGAGGCCGGAGGACCGGCCAGCGGGCGCACGGTTTCGTCGCGGTAGGTGGCATTGGCTTTCTCGGGGGCGGCTTCCACGTTCTCGGGCGTGCGACCGGTGAGGTGGGTGAGCAAAGTCTGCAACTGCCGCCGGCTCTTGCTGCGCACAGGATGGAAATCGAGATTCAGTGCGCTCAAGTTGACGCAAAACATCTGGATTCCGCGAGAGATGCGGATGTCCCGCGCCGCCGCGTCGATCAACTCCTCGTTCCAGGGACTGGCGTTGCAGAGCACGATGCGCGTGAAGCCGGCGGCGGCGACCGACGCGATAGTCTCGTCGATCAATGCGTGGGCCAGCGGGGGCTCGACCGCACAGATGCAACCCGCGTCCGGTCCGATCACAAAGCGCAGCGGCGGAAGCATCCACGTGCGGGCCGAAGCCGGGCGGAGCCGAAGCGCATCGCGCAGCACCGCCGTGAGCACTTGCTCCTCGGCATCATAGGCGTGGCCCAAACCCCAGTCGGCCAACCCGGCCAGCGGAACGATGACCGTTGTGTCGGCCGCGGAGTCGCGTTGCAGGGCGAAATCCGCCCAGGTGAGCCAGGGCCAGAAGGTGCGGTCGTCGGCGACGCAGAGGGGCTGTAGACGGGGGCGCATGGAAAGGAGTGAGTCCGTTTTGGACTTATTCGAATTTAGCACGGCACATGCCATAGCGACGGTTAAACAAACCGGTGCGACCGCTCCCTTTAAGTGATTTCGCACCCTGCCGGGTGGCTTCAGCGAGTCCGGTCGGGCGCTGACAACGTGCGCACGTTTAAGAGCCACCAATCCGGGCCGATGCGTTCGGTGCGGGCCAGCAAGCGTTGACCGGTCTGTGCGGCGGCGAGCAGGTCGGGGGCGGCTCTGAACACCGTGGTGGTCGCTTTCATGATGCCGGGGATGTCGCCATGGGCCACGGTGATCGTGCCGATGTTGGGATCGATGGCGGTGACGCGGCCGCTTAAGGCGTAACCACGCAGTTCTTCCGGACGCGGGTCGCAGTCGCAGGCATCGGCTTCGGCCAGCAACGACGCGGCGGGCAACGTGATGAGACGGGCGAGAGGCGAGGCGTTGTCCGTGTAAGTGAGCAGGACCTGAGCGGGCGTGGCGTCGCCGTCCTTCACCCAGGTCAGCCGGGGGTGCCCGGGGTCTGACGCGGTGCGCGCCAGTTGCACCGGCACGCTCAACGTGCCGCGCGGAGAGACGCGGCGCAGGAGGAGAGTGTAGCCATCGGCAACCCGTTCCACCCAGGAAACGAGTTGGGCTCCATCATCGAAGAGCACGACGGAAACGCGCCCGATGGGGGCGACGTCGTCGACGCGCTGGGGCATCAGCCACTGGATGCCGGCGCTGGCCGAGGTGGAGACATTGACCCGCGGACCCTCGCCGGCCGTGAACCAGGCGACGGCGACATGCGGGCCGCGGGCCGCCAGCGCCGGACCCTCGTCGAGCGGGTCGGAGGCGGTCACCCAACCGTCCTGAATCAAGGTTGAGGCGCGCTGCCACTCGCCTTTGTCGAAGCGGGTAAACCGAAGATCCCGCGAGCCGTTGTCGTCGTGCCCGCGCCAGACGAGCAAGGCGGTGCCATCGGCAAATGCGGTGAGCGCAGGGCGGCAGGCAGGACTGGCGCGCGGATCTATCACGGTCGCCGCAGTTTCGCCGAGGCGCGCTTGGAGCGAGACCCCGTCAAGCCAGACGGTAAGGGTTTGCCCGTCGGGCAGGTCGGCTTTGGCGAACGCTTCGGCCGTGGACGGCGACGCGGTGTGGGGCAACGGGGCCGGTTGATTTTGAATTACGAACGCCGGGGCGTCCTCGGCTGCGCGCAGCATTAGGATCGCGGGTAATAGCAGACATAAGATCCGTGGGCTCCATTTCACGGTCAGAGTGTTGCAGGCAATCACAACTCGACACAAGTCGCACGGCGCGGGCACCAAGCTTGCCAGCCGCTGTGTTGTGACTAGCACACCCCATCATGCTCTCGAAGCCGATTCCGGTGTGGATTCTGTCGGGCGGGTTTTTGCTCACTTGCGTGGCGGGGAGCGTCAACGCGGTGGGTTTTTTGGGGATGCACCACCAGGCCATCTCGCACATGTCTGGAACGGTTACGGTGCTGAGCAACGAGTTGGCGACGGGGCGGTATTCGTTGGCGTTGTATGCGGTGGGCGTGGTGCTTTCGTTTTTCTTCGGCAGTGTGGTGAGCGCGGCGATCATCCGACAGGGGGTGCTCAGGCTGGGTCGGCGTTACGGCGTGGTGTTGGTGATCGAGTCGGCCTTGTTGTTTGGCGCGTGCCGCCTGCTCATGACGGGCCATCGTTCCGGTGATTGTCTGGCGGCGATGGCGTGCGGTTTGCAGAACGCGATGGCGACGCATTACAGCGGCGCGATTATCCGCACCACCCACTTGACCGGAATCATCACCGACCTGGGCATCGCGGTGGGTTTGAAACTCACTGGCTCGCCGGTCGATGCGCGGAGGGCCGGGTTGTATGGGGTGCTGTTCGCCGGATTCTTTATCGGCGGAATTCTGGGCAGCCTCGGTTACGTTTCGATCGGCTTTGCAGCGTTGCTGTTCCCCGCAGCCATCACGGGGCTGGCCGGCTGTGGCTATTTTGCCTTCCGGCACATGGCTAAATAATCAGGCAGGCGGTCGAGCCTGGAAGCTCGCCGCCGCCCACGGGCGAACGGTCAGTAGATGCGCACTTCAAACACCCGGGCCCCAGGGGCTCCGTGCGTGGCGGTGACCTCCAGCTCAAGTTTTTTACCAAGCATCGGCGTATTCATAATATGGATACGTTTGCGCAGATAATTGCCGGACACCTCGGCGATCACCTTGCCGTCGAGCAGGAGGCGATAGTCTTTCACGGTCTCCGGTTGAGCGGCACGGGAGGCGGATTTGACCGTGTGGTGGTCGCTCATCGAAAGAAGCAGCTCCTTCTCGAAGTTGGTGTCGAACGTAAGGTGAACCTCCGAGACCGTGGCGGGCGAGGGCAGCTCCAGCGCGAGCGTGGCCGGAAGGGTCAACGATTCCCAGCGATGCACGGAGTCGGACGACCAGTTGCCGAACGACGCCTTTAAATCGCGCGTAATGCCGTCGATGACATGGGCTGGCGCGTAGGCGGCGGAGGACGCGGTGATCGTCGCGGTGCGGGCGAGGTCCTTCGGGTCTTCGTTGCGGAAGCCGGGGAGAAACGCGTCGTCGCGTAACAGCGCCTGCTGGAGCGCGGTCACGTTGGCCGGGGTCGCGAGTGCGCGGATATCCGAACCGGCGACGTCGCGCCACAACGCGGCGGCGGTGCCGATGGCTTGACCGCCAATGGCGCAGGTCGCCATCACCCGCGTGCTGGCGAAACCCACGTGGGTCGCGGAGATATTGCGCCCGGCGAAGAACAGGTTGGCGATGTTACGCGAGTGATAGCAGCCGAGCGGAATCGGATAAACGTGGTCGAAGTGGTGCTGCATGCACGGCGGCTCATTCGGCGCGTCGACGCCCATCGGCGGATGGGTGTCGATCCACCAGCCCCCGTAGGCGACGGTATCGGCGAACGGCGTGGATTGGCGCACGTGATTTTCCGTCAGGCGGAAAGGGCCATGGAAGCGCCGCGTTTCACGTTTTCCCGGGATGTTGCCGACCCAGTCGAGCGCCCAGTTTGCGGAGGTGGGATGATCGCCGGAGTTTTTCACGTAGTCCCAGACGCCGAGGGCGATGCGCAGGAGTTCATGCCGGATGGTCTCGTTGTCCTTGAGCGTGTCCAACTGACCGCCCCATTCGAACCACCAATAACCGTATTCGTAGCTGTTGACCGGACGAAGCTTGAAGTCGTCCTTGGTGAACTTGCGGATCCACGACGGTGCGATGAAGGGCTGCGGTGTGTCGTAGCGACGGCCCGTGATGAGAATCGAACTGCCGAGCGTGTGACGGTCGGCCACGTCGAGCGCGAGGGGTTCGCCGAACTGGCTCTTGGCTTCGCGTCCGACGTGAAAATCAGCGCCGGCTTCGAAGCCGAGGCGCCCGTCGCCGGTGCAGTCGGCGAAAAACTTGGCGCGAATGATGAACTCTTCTTCGGTGAGATTACGGACGGCGCGGACGGTGCGGATGGTGTCGCCCTGCATCTCGGCGCCCACCAGGTCAGTGTCGAGCATGAGGGTGATGTTGGGCTCCAGTTTCACCTTTTCGTAGAGGAGAAGATCCCATTGCGAGTAGCTGCGGTGCGGGTTGCGCACGGCGTCTTCGAGCCGGAGCTCCTCCATGATGCCGGCTTCGCGGGTGCCGGGTTTATGTCCGTGGCAATCGGCTCCGACGATGTGCATTTTGATCTCGCTCGACGCATTGCCGCCGAGGACGGAGCGGTCCTGGATGAGGATGACGCGGGAGCCGCGGCGCGCGGCCGCGATGGCGGCGCAGATGCCGGCGAGACCGCCGCCGGCAACGACGAAATCGGTTTCAAGTGAGTGAAGGGTAGAGGGCATAAAACGAGATTGCCGCCGGTGGTGTTGCAGCACGATTCTGGATTTAGTGAATCCGTTGACTAAATCTGCCGTGACCGGGGCGCTTTTCTCCAAAAACGGAAAAAGCATAACCTATTGGGTTATGCTTTTTCGGGGGTGGGGCCGATGAGCGGCGAGGGGCGGCGGGTGACGCTGCGGGAAGTGGCCCTCGCGGCCGACGTCTCGATCTCGGCGGCGTCTTATGCGCTGAGGGGCGCGGGAAACATCCCCGCGACCACGGCGGAGCGAGTGCGGGCGGCGGCGGCGCGGCTGGGGTATCGCCCCAATGCCCGGGTCGGCGAGTTGATGGCGCACATCCGGCAGGCGCGTCCGCTGGCCAAGGCGGAACCGCTGGCGCTGGTTTACACCGAAGGTGATCGCAAGGCGGCGAAACGAAGCGCGTTTGCTCAACGGGTGGAGTCGGCCGCCCGGGAACACGCGGCGGAACGCGGCTACCGGCTTGATGCGTTCTGGCTCTCCGAGGTGGAAGGCAATGGGCGACGACTGGGGAGAATCCTCAGCGCGCGTGGAATCACCGGCGTGTTGGTTGCACCGAGGGTTGGCCATGATCGCGTCGAGCTGGACTGGGAATGGGCGGATTTTGCCGCGGCGGTCGTGGGTATGTCGGAGTTGAGCGTGACGCTGCCGCGTGCGTCCCATCACCACTACGAAGCGATGCGCGAAGTGTTGCGGCGTCTGGGCGAGATGGGTGCGCGGCGCCCGGTGGCGTTGGTGGACGCGGCGACGAATGAACGAGCGCATCGAGGCTGGCAGGCGGCCTGGTTGGCGTGCGGACCCACGGCGGCGGTCCGGCGTATCTGGCTCTATGATGATCCGAAAACAGAGGAATTGGCGGACTGGATACGGGAGATGAAGCCCGACGCGCTGGTGGTTGATGAACTCGCGACGCTGCGGCGCGCGCAGGCCGCAGGTTGGTCCGGCGTGCGGGAAAGAAACATCGTGCTTTCCTGGCTGCCGGGCTGCGAGTTTGGCGGCATTGATCAGGGCTATGACGCGATCGCCGCGCATGCCGTTGATCTGGTGGTGACGCAGCTTCAGCGCAACGAACTCGGACTGCCCAACCCGCCGCCGATGATTCTCTTTCCAGGACGCTGGCGCGACCCCATCTCAGAAAAAGCCTAACCTCTGGCGGCCCCACGGGTTCGTTGTAGGCCCGACCGCTGGTCGGGCGCCGACGGGGGCCACGAGCAGCGTCCAGAGGCCGAGCGGGCGAAGGCTGTCGAGATAGATGCGCGGACGCAGGAGTTCGAGGGCGGCGGGCATGTCGAAAACGGCGACGGTGGTCGGGCATTTTCGCGGTGGCAACGCCAGGAAAGGGAGGGACCGCCTCCGTGCGGTCCGTCGGGCGGGGGCACCGAGCGGACGACACGGAGGTCGTCCCTCCCTTAATCCGTGATTGGCCCGGAGCGACGTTCGGCACAAGCTTACCGGAATGCGCAAACGTATCCCGCTGCTCGTGTTGTTCGCGCTCCTCGTCGGAGCGGCTTCGGCGCGCGCGGATGATGTGGCGGCGCGGGTGATTGTGTTGGCCAATAGCGACGAGCCGGAGTCCGTGCGCCTGGCCGAATATTATGCGGAGAAGCGCGGCGTGCCCAAGGCCAACATCATCGCGCTGGGCATGCCGACCATCGAGGCGGTGAACTGGCGTGGTTTTTTGGATACGGTTTTTAACCCGCTCCAGGCAGAACTGGTGAAGCGCGGGTGGATTGACGCCATCGGCATGGATTTGGCCGATCCGTTCGGGCGGAAGAAGTATGTGATGTCGGGTCACAAAATCTCTTATCTCGTGGTGTGCCGCGGTGTGCCGCTGAAGGTCGTCAATGATCCGCTTTTGCCGGAGGAGAACGTTCCCGCCTCGATGAATCCCGCGTTCAAGACCAACGCGGCGTCCGTGGACGGTGAGCTCGCGCTGCTCGCGGTGAGCAATCCGCCGCTGATCGCGTTTGTGCCCAATCCGCTCTTCAACAACGACCGGCCCTCGACGTTGCAATTAAACCAGATCGTCAAGGTGGGGCGCTTGGACGGGCCGACCTTTGATCAGGCGCGCGGGCTGGTTGATCGCGCGCTCAGCGCCGAGCAGTCGGGCCTCGTCGGGCGCGGCTATGTGGACATCGGCGGTCCGCACCCGCAGGGGGATGGCTGGCTGGAGGAGGTATCCGCGCAACTCGCCGCGCTTGACTTCGAGGTCGACACGGAGCGGGCGGGCGGATCAATGCCGCCGTGGACGCGCCTCGACATGCCGGCGCTTTATTTTGGTTGGTATGCGGGTGACCTCAACGGGCCGTTCGCGCAACCGGGGTTCATGTTCCGCCGGGTGCGGTGGCGTTGCACATCCACAGTTTCTCGGCCGATACGCTGCGGTCGACGACGCGCGGCTGGGTGGGGCCGCTGGTGGCGCGGGGTGTCACGGCGACGTTTGGCAACGTGACCGAGCCTTACCTGGAGCTCACGCATCAGCCGCAGCTCGTGTTAAAGGCGCTGGCGCGCGGCGACACGTTGGGCGACGCGGCGGCGTATGCGGTGCCGTTCTACAGCTGGCAGGCGATGTCGGTCGGCGACCCGCTTTATCGCCCGTTCAAAGTCGCGCTCGCCGAGCAGTGGGCGCGGCGGGACAAACTCCCGCCGGCGCAGCGCGCCTACGTGGTGCTTCGGCGCATGCGTGAACTCGACCGCGCGGGCGATCGCAACGCGGCGATTTGGGCGGGATTGGTGTCGGAGAAGGGGAGTCCGCACCTGGCCGTCGCGTTGGCGACTGCGGCGTTGCAGCTAGGAACCGAAGACTTCTCGGGTGTGCGGCAAACGCTGGCGTGGGTGGCCCAACGGCGCAGTTTCACGCTGGCGGAAGCTCCCTTGGCGGTGGCGGCGGCGCGGCAGTTTAAAGACGCGGGTGATGCAGCCTCGTCTCTCGGGGTGTGGCGTCGCGTCTTGGGCGAACGGTCGCTGTCGCGCGATGCGCGGATCGCGTGGTTGCCCGAGGCGCTGGAGCTGGCGCGGGCGGCCAAGGACATGCGGCTGACATCCGAGTGGGAGGCGGAGTATGCGGCACTCACCGCGCCGCCACCTGCGGCGAAGCCGTGAGGTATGAGGGAGGGACGACCTCAGTGTCGTCCGGTGCGGGCTTGCGCTGATCTCTCGGAACGGACGACACGGAGGTCGTCCCTCCCTTTAGAGCTTCGTGACGATCTTGTCGGCTAAGCCGTAGGCGATGGCTTCTTTGGCGTTCAGGTAGAAGTCGCGGTCCGTGTCGCGGTTGATGACCTCGATGGGCTGACCGGAGGCGTCGGCGAGGATCTGGTTCAGCTCAGAGCGGAGTTTTTCCATTTCCTTGGCCTGAATGTTGATGTCGGTCGCCGGGCCCACCATGCGGCCGGAGATCAGCGGCTGGTGGATGAGAACGCGCGAGTGCGGGAAGAGGAAGCGGCGGCCCTTTTTCGCACCGGAAAGCAGGATGGAGCCCATCGAGGCGGCCATGCCGGTCACGATCACGTTGATCGGCGAAGTGATCATCTGCATCGTGTCGTAAACGGCCATGCCGGCGGTGATGGAGCCGCCAGGAGTGTTGATGTAGAAGTGGATCTCTTTGCCCGGAGCCTTCGCTTCGAGGTAGAGGAGCTTTTCGGTAATGTCCTTGGCGGTCTCGTCGGTGACGGCACCCCAGAGGAAAATCTTACGATCATCGAGGAACTTCTTCTGGATGAGCATCGCCACGGGGGCGGCGGATTTCTTGGCGGTTTCATCGGACTCCTTGTCGTCATCATCCTCGTCGTCGTCGAGGCGGGGGAGGGGAGCGCTCAGACCGGGCTGGAGATTGTCGAAATGCATATGAGGCTACGTTGCGAGGCGGGTGCGGGTTGGCAAGTGCTCAGGCGCGGTCGGTGCGAACGCGTTTTGGAGAGGTGACACAAAAAACAAAAGTCAGTCCTGCGTTCGGCTCCGCTACGTGCCTACGAATGGCTCTCCACAGCCCGCGCCCTCTCGCGCAAAGTCACCCCCGTGGCTGGCACGCGCACCCTCGACGTCCTGCACGTCGCACTCGCCAAGTCCGGGCAGAGTTCCACATTTTCGGTCCGGTCGCCGATAATCCGCTTTCGCCGAAATTTTGGCGGCAAGTGGGCTCCTACCTCTTGAGCTTGGCCGTCAGGTAGGGCGCGGTGGGGCTTGACTTGAGTTTTAGGAGGCCGGGGAGGGCACCTTGGTAGAGGAGTTCGCCGCCTTGGGGTCCGCCGACGGGGCCGAGTTCGATGATGTAATCGGCTTCAGCGAGCAGGTCGAGGTGGTGCTCGATCACGACGACGGTGTGGCCTTGGTCGACGAGGGAGTGGAGGACTTTGATGAGCTTTTCGCAGTCGCTGAGGTGCAGGCCGATGGTGGGCTCTTCGAGGAGGTAGAGGTTTTTAATCGCGATGCCGCGGCTGCGCTCTTTGTAGCTGGCGAGGCCGTGGGCGAGTTCGGTTACAAGCTTGAGGCGCTGGGCTTCGCCGCCGGAGAGGGTCGGGGAACTTTGGCCGAGGGTGAGGTAGCCGAGTCCGCAGTCCACCATGAGCTGGCAGACTTGTGAGAGCTGCGAGTGGAAATCGAAGAACGTGGCCGCTTCCTCGAAGGTGAGTTGGAGGACCTGGCCGATGTTTTTGCCCTTCCACTGGATATCGACGAGGTCGGGGCCGTAGCGGGTGCCGCGGCAGTCGTCGCACGGCAGATACGTGTCGGGCATGAAGGCCATCTCGAGCTTGATGCGACCGCCGCCGGAGCAGGTTTCGCAGCGCCCGCCGGCGGTGTTGAACGAGAAGCGACCGGCGGAGTAGCCGCGCATCTTCGACTCGGGAAGCGAGGCGAAGAACGTGCGGATGAGATCGAAGATGCCGAGGTAGGTCGCGGGCGTGGAGCGCGGGGTTTTGCCGATGGGGGATTGGTCGACTTCGATGACGCCTTTGAAGGCGTCGGCGTTGCGGAGGTCGAGGAACGGAATGGTGTCGGCGGGCTCGGGTGCGAAGCCGGTGGCTTTGGCGAAGTCCTTCCCGGTGAGTTTGGACTTCTTGGCTTTGATCGCGTGGGTAACGGCGGGGTGGAGGACGTCGCGGAAGAGTGTGGATTTGCCGGCGCCGCTGGGGCCGGCGACCATGATGAGGCGGCCGAGCGGGAGGCGAAGATCGAAGTTCTTGAGGTTGCGGAATTGGACGCCCGTGAGCGTGAGCCAGTCTGAAGGTAGGGACGTATCTCCGAGACGTCCGGTTTGGGGTTTTCGGAGCGGACGCCTCGGAGAGGCGTCCCTACCTTCGGCAACAGAACGATACGAACCGCGCAGCGGATGCGTGATGCCTTTGGCGAGGAAGAGGCCGGTGAGGGATTTCTCGCTCTTTTTGATTTCGGCGGGCGTGCCATGGGCGAGCAGCTCACCGCCGTGGATGCCGGCGGCGGGGCCGAGGTCGATGATGCTGTCGGCGCGTTCCATCAGCTCGTCGTCGTGCTCGACGACGAGGAGGGTGTTACCTTTGTCGCGGAGCGTAAGGAGCGTCTCGATGAGGCGGTCGTTGTCGCGGGCGTGCAGGCCGATGGACGGCTCGTCGAGGACGTAGAGCACGCCGGCGAGGTTGGTGCCGAGTTGCGCGGCGAGGCGGATGCGCTGGGCTTCGCCGCCGGAGAGGGTGTCGGTGGGGCGGTCGAGCGAGAGGTAGCCGAGGCCGACGTGGTCGAGGAAACGCAGGCGTTCGCGGATCTGCGGGACGATGTCTTGGGTGATGAGCGCGCCGCGTTCGTCGAGCTTGAGAGCGCCGAGCCGGGCAATGAGTTGGGCGGGTGTGCTGGCGAGGAGCTCGGGGAGGGAGACGGAGGAGGAAGAAACCTGAGACTTGAGACCTGAGACCTGAAGGGCGGACGCGGAGGAACGGGATTTTTTTTCAGGTTTCAGGTTTCCCGCTTTCAGCTTTTCCGGATCGAGGTGAAGGCGGACGGCGCGGGCGATGCGGTTGAGGCGCTGGCCGTGGCACTCGGGGCAGGGTGTGCCGGTGTCGGCCACGTCGTCGCCGGACTCGATGCCGAATTCGCGCAGGCGGGCGGCGGGATCGTCGGAATCGCGAGCAAGCTCGCTCCCACTTTCTTCGAGCATCCAGGGGAAGACGCGGCCGTGGCCGCGGCAGGTGGGGCACCAGCCGCGCGGGGAGTTGTGCGAGAACTGTTTTGGGTCGAGCTCGGGGAAGGACTCGCCGGTCTCGATGTCGGTGCGCGTGGTGGAGAACCAGGAGAGGATTTCGCCGTTGGGCAGGGCGATGAAGCAGGAGCCTTTGCCGAGACGGAGGGCGACTTCGAGGGCGGCGTGGGGTGTTTTTGGAGCGCCTGCGAGCGGGCTGCCTCCGAGATCGGCGACGACGACCTCGATGTCGTGCTCGGAGTAGCGGTCGAGTTTTTGGAACGTATCCACGCGAAGGAGACGTCCGTCGGCGCGCATGAGCTCGTAGCCGTGGTCCTCGATCCAGGTGGCGATGGGCTGGTGGTGGCCCTTGCGTCCGCGGATGAGCGGGGCGCAGAGGTAGAGGTGTTTCGCCTTCGTCGCCTTGGGAGAAGCGAGAACGGAGGCGAGGAGTTTTTTGAGCTGGCCGGGGGTGAGCGGTTGGACCGGTTTCCCGGTGTCGGGGTGGTGCTGGACGCCCATCCGGGCGTAGAGGAGGCGGAGGTATTGGGCGACCTCGGTGATGGTGGCGACGGTGGACTTGCGGGAGCCGCGGGTGATGCGTTGCTCGATGGCGACGGTGGGCGGGATGCCGGTGAGGCGGTCGATGGCGGGGCGGGGCATCTGCTCGACGAACTGGCGCGCGTAGGGCGACATCGATTCCATGAAGCGGCGCTGGCCCTCGGCGAAGATGATGTCGAAGGCGAGGGTGCTCTTGCCGGAGCCGGACACGCCCGTGACGACGGTGAGCTCGCGGTGGGCGATGGTGAGCGAGATATTTTTGAGGTTGTTCTCGCGGGCGCCGGTGAGGGAAAGGACTGAAGGCCGGAAAGGCTGAAGGGCTGAAGGAACCGTGGTGCGGTAGGGGGCGGGGTCTTCGGCGGCGATGAGGCGAGATTCGGAGTCGGATTCGGCGGACACGGAGGTCCGCCCTCCCTTTAGGACGTCGCGGAGGAAGGGGGACGTGGCGGTGGTGGCGCGGGCGACCTCTTCGGGCGGGCCTTCGGCGATGATCCGGCCGCCTTCGGCGCCGGCTTCGGGGCCGACTTCGATCAGCCAGTCGGCGGATTTGAGGACGTCGAGGTTGTGCTCGATGACGATGACGGAATGGCCGTGATCGACGAGGGCCTGGAGGACGGCAATGAGGCGTTTGACATCGTGGCGGTGGAGGCCGGTGGTCGGCTCGTCCAAGAGGAGCAAAGCGCCGCCCTGCGGGCGGAAGGACGAATGACCAATGGCCAATGACGAATGGTCGTAGGCGTCAGCAACCTGACGGCCTGCTAGGGGCGTGCCGGAGGATGAGTAACCTATTGGGTTACTCGGTGCGGTAAAGCCGGAGAGATATTTGACGAGTTTGAGGCGTTGGGATTCGCCGCCGCTGAGGGTGTTGAGGGGCTGACCTAAGGTGAGGTAGCCGAGGCCGACGGATTCGAGGCTGGCGAGCCGGGTGCGGATGGCCGCGTGCTTGTCGAACAGCGGGAGCGCGTCGGTGATGCTGGTCGCGAGGAGGTCGGAGACGGAGAGGCCGGACCAGCGGACGGCAAGGACCTCGGGCTTGAAGCGTTTGCTTTCGCAGATGGGGCAGGGGACGAAGACGTCGGAGAGGAACTGCATCTCCACGCGTTCGTAGCCGAGGCCTTGGCAGTGGTCGCAGCGGCCGTCGCCACTGTTGAAGGAGAAGGACGAACTGTTGAATCCGGCTTCTTTGGCGGCGGGTTCGCGGGCGTAGAGTTCGCGGATGAGTTCCCAGGCTTCGGTGTAAAGCGCGGGGTTGGAGCGCGGGGTGCGCGAGAGCGGCGATTGATCGACGAGGACGATCTCGGAGAACGCGTCGTCTCCGGTGATCGAGGCGATGATCGCAGGGTCCTCGGTGAGCTGAAGACGCTTCGAGAGCAGGCCCTGGTGGATTACGTTGTCGAGCAGGGTGGACTTGCCGGAGCCGGAGACGCCGGAGAGGGCGACGAGTCGGTGCAGGGGGATGCGAAGGGTGATGTTGCGAAGGTTGTGTTTGGTGGCGTTCGTAAACGTCAACCAGTCGCTCTCCCCGGAATGACCACTGTCGAATGACGAATGACCAAGGTCGGAGTCGGAGCGGACGACACGGAGGTCGTCCCTCCCTTTTATGGGGCGGCGGACTTTGGGGACTTCGATGGAGTCGCGGCCGGAGAGGTAGCGGCCGGTGATGGCGTCGGAGGCGAGGAGGGCGGAGAGTTTGCCTTGGAAAACGATGTGGCCACCGCGGGTGCCGGGCTCGGGGCCGACTTCGATCAGGTGATCGGCGGCCCGGATCATCGCTTCGTCGTGCTCGACAACGACCACCGTGTTGCCGGCGTCGGTGAGTGTGCGGATGATCGCGATGAGTCGGTCGATGTCGCGCGGGTGCAGGCCTACGCTGGGTTCGTCGAGGACGAAAAGTGTATCGACGAGGGACGTGCCGAGGCAGGACGTGAGGTTGACGCGTTGAACTTCGCCGCCGGAAAGCGTTTTGGAGGTGCGGTCGAGCGTGAGATAGCCGAGGCCGACCTCGGTCAAGTAACGAAGGCGGGTGAGGATGCTATCGTGGGCGAGGGTGGCGCTGCGGTTGTCGTCGGAAGCGCGAGCAAGCTCGCGGCCTACGTCGGAGGTGGTGAGACTGGCGAGCAGTTCGCTGACGGGGAGTTGGTAGGTTTCGGGGAGGGTGCGGCCCTGCCATTTCCAGCAGAGGGACTCGGGTTGCAGGCGCGTGCCGCGGCAGGACGGGCACTCGTTGTAGGCGCGGAAGCGCGAAAGGAAGACGCGCACGTGCATCTTGTAGGTGTTCTTCTCAAGCCACGTGAAAAAGCCCTTCACGCCATACCAGGCGCGGGGCCAATCGAGCCCGTTTTCACCGTAGCCGGGTTCGCCGTTGATCACGAAATCGCGCTGCTCCGCCGTGAGCGAACCGAAGGGGACGTGGGTGGGGATTTTTTTGCGTTTGGCGATCGAGAGGAGATCGTCTTTGGAGGCGCTGTAAACTTCGCCTTCCCAGCACTTGATCGCGCCGTCGGCGATGGAGACGGACTGGTCGGGAATGGCGAGGCGGTAGTCGATCTCGATGATGCGTCCGAAGCCGCGGCACTGCGGACAAGCGCCGAGCGGGGAGTTAAACGAAAAAAGCGCGGGGGATGCGGCGCGGAAGGTGCGGCCGGTATCCGGTGAGTGGAGCCCTCGGGAGAAGTGGCCCGCGGGCGCTAGTTGAAGTTGAGAAGATGAAGTTGAAGGATCAGAGGCCGTGAAGAGGTGGACCTGGCCTTGGCCGAAGTGGAGGGCGGTTTCGACGGCTTCGAGAAAGCGGGAGCGGGCTTCGGGGGTGACGGCGAGGCGGTCCTGTGCGACATAGAGGTGGTCGGACGCCGCGAGCTGGGCTTCGTTGGCGAGGAGGTCGTCGATGCGGGCGACGGAGTCGGCTCGCTGGTGCTCGCCGCTACGAACGGAAAGGAGGACGCGGACGTAGGACTGGGCTTTGAGGTTGGTGAGGATTTCGGTCCAGGTGAGTTTTTCGGGTTTGGTGACTTTGAAGGTAACGATGATCTGGACGCCGGGCGTGGCGGCGTGGGTTTTTTCCCAGATGGACTGCGGAGTATCGTCTTCGACCGGCTTGCCGGTGGTGGGGTCGAAACAGGTGGCGACGTGGCTGAACCAGACTTTGAAGAAATCGGTGAGCTCGGTCATCGTGCCCACCGTCGAGCGCGAAGTTTTGACCGTGTTGGTCTGCTCGATGGCGATGGACGGGCGGATGTTTTCGATGGAATCGACTTTGGGTTTGTCGAGGAGGTCGAGGAACTGGCGCGTGTAGGCGGAGAACGTCTCGACGTAGCGGCGCTGGCCTTCGGCGTGCAGCGTGTCGAACACGAGCGAACTTTTCCCCGCGCCGGAAAGGCCGGTGACGACGACGTATTTGCCGAGGGGCAGGTCGAGGTCAAAACCCTTCAGGTTGTTCTGACGCACGCCGCGCAGGCGGATGCACTCGGGCTTGGTTGCGGAGGAGGCGGAAGAAGCGGAACGGACCACGCGGTTACGGATGCGCGGGGTGGGGCGGAAAGCAAATAGGGAAAGCGACGAAAACGTCGCCGCTTTTTCCGGTTACGCTTTGGACTTGGGTGCGAGCGTTAGGGTCGCTCCGGCAGCCTTGATAGCTGCAGTCACGGCGGGCGCGGGCTTCTGGTCCGTGACGATGGAGAACTTTGCATTGAATGCGGAGGTGAGGCTCATGGCTTTGCGGCCAAACTTGGAGCTATCGAGGGCGAAGACGGTGCGCTCGGAGGCGGCGATCATCTTGCGCTGGGTGGCGACAATCAGCGCGTTGTGATTCCAGATACCTGCCTCGGTGATGCCGGCGCCGCCCAGAATCGCGACGTCGGCATGGATCTGTTCGAGCGATTGCTCGCAAAGCGGCCCCACTAGCACGCCGAGCCGGTTATGAATGCTGCCGCCGGTCACGATGGTTTCGAGTGAGCCGATTTCGCTGAACAGCCCGGCGATGGGCAGGGAGTTGGTGATGACTTGCAGGCGCTTGGCGGTGAGTAAGCGGGCGACGGCGTAGATCGAGGTGCCGCCGTCGAGGATGACGGTCATGCCGGGTTGCACTTGATCGGCTACGAGGCGGGCGATGGAAAACTTTTCCTCGGCCTGGCGCTGGTCGCGGGAAATGAAGTCGTATTCTTTCGCGAGCTCGTCGGTTTCGACCAGGGAGGCGCCGCCGTGATGGCGACGGAGGACGCCGCGCAACTCCAGTTCATCGAGGGCGCGGCGCACGGTTGAGAGCGAGCTGCTGAAGAGCGTGGCGAGGGTGTGCAAGTCGGCGTATTTGTGCTCACGGATGTGTTTCTCGATGAGGTCGAGCCGCTGCTTGTTGGTCATGGAGACGGGTTTTACAGGAAATCAACGGGAAAGGTCGAGGCGCGTGTCGTCGGGGTAAAATTTCGTTGCCCGGGTGGGCGTCGGCTTGAGAGTGGCGCGATGAATTCTCCTCTCTTCGCACTGCTCGTGCGGTGGTCGGTGCTGGCCTTGGGTGTGACGATCGCAACCCGGATAATTCCCGGCATCTCCTACGACACGCCCGGGACGCTGATCGTCGTGGTGTTATTGCTGAGCTTGTTCAATGCCGTGCTTAAGCCGCTGCTGGTGCTCTTCAGCCTGCCCTTCATCGTCCTGACGCTGGGCCTCGGCGTGCTCTTGATCAACGCGTTGCTTTTTATGTTGGTGGGACGACTCGTGCAGGGTTTCGTGGTCGATAGCTTTTGGTCGGCTCTCGGCGGCGCGCTGATCGTGAGCCTTACCAACATTGTTCTTAGCATGCTGATCGGTAAAAAGCCGCGTCCGCCGGGTCGGGGGCCCGGTGCGGGGAGCTCCACGCCCTCTGCACGCGGAACCCGTAAAATCAAATCCGACGACGTGATCGACATCTGAGTTTCAATTTGACCGGGGAACGACCGGGCGCGACGGTTGCCCCTTCTATCGGTTCACCATCTCAGTCCCTTTTCCTACCATGGCAGACACACTTGAATACGATCTGATTGTTATCGGCGGCGGCCCTGCGGGCTACGCGGGGGCGATCCGCGCCGGTCAACTGGGCAAAAAAGTTGCCTGTATCGAGCTGGAGAAGGCCGGCGGCACCTGCCTCAACTGGGGCTGCATTCCCACGAAGGCCTTGCTCAAGAGCGCCGAACTCTTCCAGAAGATAAAAAAATCCGAGACGTTCGGTATTTCCGTGAAAGAGGTGACCTTCGATTTTGCCAAGGTCATGGACCGTTCGCGCGGCGTGGCCGGCCAGATGGCCAAGGGCATCGAGTTCCTGCTCAAGAAGAACAAGGTCGATTACTTCACCGGTAAAGCGCGCATTATCGCCGCCGGCATGATCGAGATCACCGAAGGCGAGCATACGGGTAAGTTTTTCAAAACCAAAAACACCCTCATCGCCACCGGGTGCAAAATGCGCCGTATCCCCGATCTCCCGGTTGACGGCGTGCGGGTGATGACCTCCCGCGAAGCCCTCGCCAACACCACGTTGCCCAAGTCTATCGTGATCGTCGGCGCCGGCGCCATCGGCGTGGAGTTTGCGTATTTCTACAACGCATTTGGCACCAAGGTGACGCTCGTCGAGATGCTCAACCAAGTCCTCCCGGTCGAAGACGAAGAGGTCGCGCAGGTTCTTCGGAAATCCCTCGAAAAACAGGGTATCACCATTCTCACCGGCACCAAGTGCGAGAACTTCCGCGTGGGCAAAGATACGGTCAAAGTCGATCTGGTCACGGGCGACAAAAAGCAGGAAGTCGAAGCCGAAGTCGTGCTCTCCGCCATCGGCGTGGTGGCCAACATCGAAGGCGTCATTGCTGACGCGGTGAAGATCGAACTCGACCGTAACTACGTGAAAGTCGGCGACGATTATCAGACCAATATCAAGGGCATCTACGCCGCCGGTGATATCATCGGGCCGCCGTGGCTGGCGCACGTCGCGACCTTCGAGGCCGTGAGTGCAGTCAATGGCATGTTTGGCCATGGCAAAGCCAAGCGCGTGACCAAGTTCCCGGGCTGCACCTACTGCCAACCCCAAGTTTCCAGCACCGGGCTCACCGAAAAGGCGGCGAAGGAAAAGAAGCTCGACTACAAGGTCGGTAAATTCCCCTTCACGGCCTCCGGCAAAGCCGTCGCATCCGCCGACAGCGAAGGTTTCGTCAAAGTCATTACCGACGCGAAGACCGGCGAAATCTACGGCGCGCACATCATCGGCAGCGAGGCCACCGAGCTGATCGCCGAGTATGGCCTCGCGATCGAACTCGAAGCGACGGTCGAGGAAATCCACCAGACGATCCACGCGCATCCGACGCTCAGTGAAGCGGTGATGGAAGCCGCCGCGGCGTCGCTCGGCGAAGCGATTCACATCTAAGTTATCCCGGAGCCCACGAATCGCCGGCGCTGTCTTTACACTGGACAGCGCCGGACGGTCAGAGGAGTTTCCGTTCCAGTCTTTGCAGGCGTAGCACAATGGATAGTGTAGCGGTCTCCGAAGCCGTCGATCCGGGTTCGACTCCCGGCGCTTGCACCACTTTCCCGCCCCTCTTCTTGCTAAAGGAAGCGGGGCTTTTCTTTTGCTTTTAATGACGTCGTCCCAATCCCCCCATCTCGTTGTTTTCGGAGCCGGCTACGTCGGCGGCGAGCTGGCGCGGCAGGCGCTGGCCCGCGGGTTGCGAGTGACTGCGCTCACTCGGAACGTTGAAAAAGCCCGCGCGCTCGCCGAGGCGGGGGCCGATACCATCGTTGACGATCTCGCGGCGGACTCCTGGCACGAACGGCTCCCGGGCGGTGCCGACTTTGTTTTGAACTGCGTGAGTTCCGGTGGCGGCGGTCCCGAAAGCTACCGGCACAGTTATGTCGATGGCATGAAATCGGTGCTCAGGTGGGCCGCGCGTGTTCCAGTTGGCACCGTGGTTTATACGGGGAGCACCTCAGTGTATCCGCAGGACGGCGGAGTGCGGGTCGGCGAAGACGCCTCGGTCGAGGCTACGCGGGCGGCGGGGAGCCCCTTGGTTGAGGCGGAAGATTTGTTGCTCGGCGCGCAAAGCGAGGCGCGGCGTTTTGTGCTGCGGCTAGCGGGCATCTACGGCCCGGGGCGGCATTACCTGGTGGATCAATTGCGCCACGGCAGCGGCGACGTGGCCGGCCTCGGGCATTATCGGCTCAACCTCATTCACCGCGACGACATCGCGGGCGCCATTTGGGCGGCCTTCAACGCGCCGGCGGACGTGACGAACGGAGTCTTCAACGTGGCCGACGACGGCTCGGCGCCGAAGGCCGAAATCGCCGCGTTTCTGGCGGGCAAGCTCGGGCTGCCGGCCCCGCGTTTCACGGGCGAGCCGGCGCAGGGTCGCCGACGCATCACGCCCGACCGCGTGATCGCCAACGACAAGATCAAACGCGTGCTCGGCTGGCGTCCGCTTTACCCGAGTTATCGGGAAGGCTACGCGGCGATACTTGGGGCTTGAAGATTTGCGCCCGTTGCGAGGCACTAACTCCTCCTCGAACCTCAACGTTTAACACCAACCCTCTCTTACCATGGCCGGCGTAGGCAAACTCCTCAAACAAGCTCAGAAAATGCAGAAATCCATCGAGTCCATCCAGGCTCAGATGGAAGCCAAGGAAATCGACATCACCACGGGCGGCGGCGCCGTGAAGGTGAAGATCAACGGCGCGGGTAAATTCCTTTCGCTCGCCCTCGATCCCGAGTTTCTCAAGGAGGACGCGAAGCTCGTCTCCGACACGCTGCTCGCCGCGATCCAGGACGCCGCCAAGCAGGCGAAGGAGTTCAACGATTCCGAAATGCAGAAGGTCACCTCGGCCTTCCAGATGCCCGGAATGTTCTAAGGGTTAACTAGGTATCGGCAGTGTAGGAGCCTGCTTGCAGGCGATGAGAACCGTAAGCGGGCCTTTGCTCAACCGAATCGCCTGCAAGCAGGCTCCTACCTTCCGATCAAGACCATGACGCCCGCCTTCGAACGCCTCCAGCAGCAGTTGAAGCAACTGCCCGGCCTCGGCTTCCGCTCGGCGGAGCGGATTGCGCTCCACTTGCTCGTGGGGAAACCGGGCGACCTGCCGGTCCTAGTCAGCGCGCTTGAAGAAGCGGCGCGGAGCGTCCGCCGTTGCACGCGGTGCGGCAATCTGGCCGAAGGCGATTTGTGCGCACTCTGCGCCGATGAACGCCGTGATCAGCGTGTCGTCTGTGTCGTGGAAAACGTGCCCGATCTCGTGGCGTTGGAACGCTCGGGCGCGTATCGCGGTGTTTATCATGTCCTCCACGGCAAGCTCTCACCGATTCAAGGGGTGGCGCCGGGGGATTTGAATCTCACCTCGCTGCTCGTGCGCGCCGGCGAGGGCGGGGTGCGCGAGTTGATCCTGGCGTTGTCCAACGACGTCGAAGGCGAGGCGACATGCCATTACCTGACCGAGCACCTCCCGGCGCACACGGAGATCAAGGTGACGCGGATCGGCTTTGGACTGCCGAGTGGCGGCGGAGTGCTTTATGCGGATTCGGTGACGCTGAAGAGCGCGTTGGATGCGCGCCGCGACTATTCGTGATTGCAGGCGCACGCGGGGTGGGTTTGATCTTGGTCGTTCCTACAGCAGTCAAGCGGGCATAGTATACCGGCTATTATGTGTGCTTCCCAAGCATGAGAAGAGGGTTCGACTCCCTCTGCCCGCACCACTTTTTATCGAGGGGTTTCGAATCCTTCGACGTATGATCTTCGCATAGTTTCACCCCAATCAAAAACCAACTCATGAAATTCATTCGTATCCTGCTGGCATGCTCGTTCTCCCTCATCGCTTCCGCCGCTTTTGTGCGTGCCGAAGCCACCACCGAAAAGAAGCCTGACGCCGCCTGTTGCTCCATGGAAAAGAAGGCCGAAAAGAAAGCTGAAAAAGCCGCCTGCTGCTCCAAGGAATGCACCGAAAAGTGCGAGAAAAAGGAAGAGAAGAAGAGCTGAGACTCGCTCCGCGAAGCACGTCTTCAAGGTTCGCGAAAAAGCCGGCCCATTTCGGGCCGGCTTTTTTACGCACCGAGGGGAAGGCTCATACCCGTTAGGGCATGAAATGAGACTTTCGTCTGGTGTAGGCCCGACCGGTAGTCGGGCATCCCCTAGAAACCCCGACCACCGGTCGGGGCTACATCGGGCCATGCTAAAGTTCCATTACGAGGTGTAATTGGTATCAGGCGTCGGCCTCGATTTGCGCGGCGTGAAGGTTGCGCCAGCGGTTGACGACCCGGCGGTGAATGGCGTCGGGCGACAGGCCGTGCGCGGCGCGAAGCACCTCTTGGCTGGTGCCGTGTTCGACAAACGTATCGGGCCAGCCGATACGTTCGATGGCGGCGGAGCAATCGGCGTCCTGCAATGCCTCCAGGACCGCGCTGCCAAAGCCACCGGCGAGGACGTGGTCTTCCATCGTGACGATCAAGGGTATGCAGGCGGCGTGGCTGAGGAGAAGCGTGCGATCAAGCGGCTTGACGAAGCGGGCGTTGACGACGCCGACGGAGAGGGGTTCCTCGGCCTCGATGCGGGCGGCAAGTTTGAGGGCGTCGTGCACCATGCTGCCGAGGGCCCAGATCATGATGTTGGAACCCTGGCGCAGAACCTCGGCCTGGCCCACGGGCAGAAGGGCGGGAGCGTCTTTTATCTTCACGCCGACGCTGGCGCCGCGCGGATAACGGATGAAGCCGGGGCCGGGGAGATGCAGACTGGTGTGCATCATGTCCACGAGCTCATCCTCGTCCTTGGGCTGCATGATCGTGGCGTTGGGCACGGGGCGCAGGTAGGCCAGATCGAAGAGCCCGTGGTGCGTCGGGCCGTCATTGGGCGAGAGGCCGGCCCGGTCCATGCAAAACGTCACGGGGAGATTTTGCAGGGCGACGTCGTGGATGATCGGGTCGTAGCCGCGCTGGAGGAACGTCGAGTAGATCGCCACGACCGGCTTGATGCCCTTCGTGGCGAGACCGGCGGCAAAGAGAATCGCGTGTTCTTCGGCGATCCCGACATCGAAGAACTGCTTGGGGCACTCTTTGGCGAGGTGGGAGAGACCGGTGCCGCTCGGCATGGCTCCGGTGATGCCGACGATGGCGGGATCGGCTTTGGCGAAACGGACGAGGGCCTTGCCCATGACGTCTTGGTAATTGGGTCCGGCGGGCGGGGCGGCGGGTGCGGCCAACGGTTTGACGCTCTCGCCGGTGAGCGGGTTGTAGGGGCTGGCACCGTGAAATTTCTCCGGGTGCGCGACGGCGGCGTCGAGGCCTTTGCCCTTCTTGGTGAGAACGTGAAGAATGACGGGCGTGTCGCAGTGTTTCGCGAATTCCAGATTTTTGATGAGCTCGTCGAAATTGTGTCCGTCGATCGGGCCGAGGTAGCGGAGGCCGAACTTCTCGAAGAGCGAGGACTCGACAAAAAAGTCCTTGGTCTCGCGTTTCCACTTCACCCACAGCCGGTGCATGTCGTGGCCGCCCGGCAGACTGGTGAAAAACTTCTCCAGATCATGGTGGACCTTGTTGTAGGTCCGGTTCGTCGAGAGGCGGTTGAGGTATTTGGAGAGGGCGCCGACGTTTTTCGAGATGGACCACTCGTTGTCGTTGAGGATGACGATGAGACGCTTGGTGGAGCTAACCACATTGTTGAGCGCTTCGAGCGTGATACCGCAGGTGAACGCGGCGTCTCCGCAGAGGGCGACGACGTGTTCGGACGTGCCGCGCAGGTCGCGGGCGGTAGCCATGCCGAGGGCGGCGGAGAGGGCGGTGCCGGCGTGGCCCGCGCCGAACGAATCGTGTTTGCTCTCGGCGCGGTAGAGAAACCCGCTCGCGCCATCGGACTGGCGGAGTTTGCGGAAAAATTCGCCGCCGCGGCCGGTGACCAGCTTGTGGATGTAGCCCTGATGGGAGACGTCGAAGACGAATTGGTCGTCGGGGGTGTTGAAGACGCGGTGGAGGGCGAGGGTGAGCTCGACTACGCCGAGGTTCGGGCCGACGTGGCCGCCGTTGCGCGCCGTGACGGCGATGATCTCGTCGCGGATCTCGCGGGCGAGCTGGGGGAGCTGGCCGGCGGCAAGGGCTTTGACGTCGGCGGGACTGCGAATGCCATCGAGTAGGCGAGGCAATCTGGGCGAAAAGGCCGGGACGTCGGCAGGAGTGTTCATTAACAAAAAACGGGAGGACTAACGGAAAGGCGTTTAACCGGAAACCGGGGACGAGAAAGGGCTTAGGCCCCGCGATTGGTTTCGAACGAAGAAAAGAGGGTGGTGCCGTCCTTTTGTTTTTTCAACTGTTCGATCTTCAGTTCGGCGTCCTTGAGACGGGCTTCGCAGGTCTTCAGCAGAGCGTTGCCTTCTTCAAATTTGGCGAGGAGTTCGGCTAGCGGGACATCGCCGGATTCCATCGACTCGACGATGGTTTCTAGGCGGGTGAGTGCGTCCTCGAAGGAGGGCGGTTGCTTGGTTTTGTCGTCCACAGCGGGCAAACGTTGTGGGCGTGAGAGGGGTTTTCAAACCAAACCTTCACCCAAGCCCCCAGCGCGCGCCCGGAAAGGGGTGAAGCGAAAATATCGGATAAAAGGCTAACCTATTGGGTTATGCTTTTATTCGGGGGTGTTGGTTTTGGGGTGGGTGCGCGGCCTGGGGGCGGGGGTGCGGACTGCGGGCGGTGGTTCGGTGGAGTGCGCGGGTGGAGGGCGCGGGGGAGGGCGCGGGGGAGGCGGGCAAATTGAGGTTGGCGTCGGCGTGGAATGCGTTGGAGTCGGTGTTATGGTGTTTACTGTCGTCGTCGCGCTGGTGGTTGCCAAGTTGCTGGGTGAATTGATTTTGGCTGCTTTAAATCGGGCCGAAGTTCGCCGCCATGCGGACCGGGCGCCGGCGGCGGTGGCGGCCATCATGGACGCCGATACCTATCGTAAGTCTGTCGATTACACCCTCGCGAAGAATCGGTTTGGGGTGTGGTCGATGATCTTCGACACGGGCGTGCTGCTGCTGGCGCTCTCCAGCCAGGTTCTCCCGGTGCTCTTTGGCAACATCGCGGCGTGGTCCCCGGTGGGCAAATGGGACGACGCGCTGTTTATTCTTTTGGCGGGCGTGTTGCTGAGTATCCCGAGCCTGCCGTTCGATTGGTGGGGACAGTTCCGGTTGGAGGGGCGTTTTGGATTTAATAAATCGACTCCGGGGTTGTGGATTTCCGACCGGTTCAAGGGCCTCGCGCTGACGTTTGTGATCGGGTTTCCGCTGCTCTGGGCGTTGCTGTCGCTCGTCGATTGGGTGGGGCGGTCGTGGTGGTTGTGGGGCTTCGGTCTGGTATTCGTTTTTCAACTGCTGATGTTGGTGCTCTACCCGAAACTCATCCTGCCGCTGTTCAATAAGCTGACCCCGCTGCCCGAAGGCGAACTGCGCACCCGGCTGCTGGCGTTGTCGGAACGAACCGGCTTCAAGGCCGCCACCATCGAGGTGATGGACGGGAGCAAACGCTCGGGGCACTCGAATGCGTTTTTCACGGGCTTCGGGCGGTTCCGCCGGATCGTTTTGTTCGACACGCTGATCGCCCAACTCACGCCGGAAGAGCTCGAGGCGGTGCTGGCGCACGAGGTGGGCCACTACCGCCGCGGCCACATCCCGAAGACGATCGCGTTGTCGGCGGGGATCATGCTGGGCGCGTTCGCCTCGATCGCCTGGCTGGCGAACAGCTACTGGTTTAACACCGCGTTTTATTTTCCAGCGTATGAACTCGCGCCGAGTTTCCTGCTCTTCGGGTTATTGAGCGGTGCGGTGATGTTCTGGTTCTCACCCCTCGGCAATATCTTGTCGCGAAAACATGAATACGAGGCCGACGCCTTTGCCCGCGACGCGGTGGGCGGACCGGCTCCTCTGGTCGGCGCCCTCCGCAAGCTGGCGCAGAAAAACCTGAGCAACCTGACGCCGCACCCGTGGTTCAGCGGGTTTTATTATTCGCATCCGACGCTGGTGGAACGCGAGGCGGCGCTGTTGAAATGAAAGGGCTGCTTGCAGGGTTGCTGGTGACGGTGGTGGCGTGGGCCGAGCCGTTGACCGTGGCGACCTACAACGTGGAGAACTACACGTTGGCGGATCGGATGGTTGAAGGCGTCTACCGCAAAGACTATCCCAAGCCCGAGGTGCAGAAGACGGCACTGCGCACCGTGATGCGGCAGGTGAACGCCGACGTGGTCGCGTTGCAGGAAATCGGGGGCGAACCGTTTTTAAACGAGCTGCAGCGTGATTTGAAGCGGGAGGGCGTTGAGTATCCGCATCGTGTGGTTTTGCAGGCGGACGATCCGGATCGGATGATCGCAGTGCTCTCCAAGCGACCGTTTGCAGCGGTCACGAAACATGATGATCTCACCTTTAAGTATTTGGATCAGGTCTCGAAGGTGAAACGCGGGCTGCTGGAGGTGCGCGTTGCCGACGCGCACGGAGAGGTGACGGTTTTTGTGGTGCACCTGAAGAGTCGTTACACGGAAAGGCCGGATGATCCCAATGCGTCGTTGCAGAGGGCCGGCGAGGCGGTCGCCGTTCGTGATCGGGTGCTCAAGGTGTTTCCCGATCCGGCGGTGGCGCGGTTCTTGGTCGTGGGGGACTTTAACGATGGGCGCACAGACCGTCCGGTTCGCGCTATTTTGGAGCGAGGCAAGACAACCATCGCCGAATGGTTGCCGGCAGCTGACTCACGCGGGCACTTATGGTCGCACTTCTTCAGGCGGGACGATTCGTATTCACGGGTAGATCACATTTTGGTGTCCCCGGGTTTGATGCCGCAGGTAAAGGGAGCGGCCGGCAAGATCCACGACACGCCCGAAGTGGGCTTGGTGAGTGATCACCGGCCGGTAGTCGTAGAGATCGAGTGAAAGTTTTTTACCTGCGCAGTCAGGCTAGGATTAGAATGCCAGGAGTCAAAAGGCTCCCATCGAACTTATCGGGTCGCGCAAAGGATTCAGAACGATGTTCTCAAGCTCACGGAGCTTGTAGGGCTTGGCAATGAAACCTATATTCAGTCCGTCGAGAGAAAGTTCCTTTTCCTTCCATTTAGCGGAGTAGCCGCTGACCAAGAAAATCCGAGCTTCAGGTAGGATCTTCCGCAAAGACGCCACGATTTCCAGGCCACCGGCTCCGCCGCGCACCGTGATGTCGAGCAGGCAGACGAGCGAGGCGCGGCGGCCGCAGTGCGCGGGGGCGGCGGCCAGCAGGGACTCGCCCTCACTGTAGTCTTCAACGCTCGTTCCCATCGTCTCGAAGAACTCCTTTAAGAGATTGGTTTGACCGATCTCGTCTTCCAACAAGAGCACATGGAGGCCAGCACGGGCAGGTGAGGCCGATATTTTTCGGGGAAGTGCGGCGGGTTCGTTCTTGGGAACTGCCCTGGGCAGCGGCGGCAAGGGGGTGTTGGTGACATCGGCGGTCTTGATGTCGAGTGGAAGGTTGATAACGAACGCGGCTCCTTCGGTCGCGTTGGTGTCGATTTGGATTTCGCCACCCAGCCGGAGAACGAGACTGCGCACCACGAAGAGACCCAGGCCGGACCCATTTGCCTTGGTCGTGAAGTAGGGTTCGAAGATGTTGGCCCTCGCGCTCGGCGGGATGCCTGGTCCCGTGTCGGCGAGGCGGATGCAGACCGTGCCGTGGTTAGAGGCTTCGGCGAAGATCAGGATGCTGCCTTTCTCCTCCATCGCCTGACGGGAGTTCAGGATCAGATTGAAAATAACCTGACGCAGGATGTCGGCGTCGGTCCGCAATTCCAGGGTATGGTCCGGGATGTCAACGAGGCAGCGCATAGGGGAGCCGCGCAGGGCAAACGTCGCGCAGTCGCGAAGGAAAGGTTCGAGGACGAAGCTGCGGTTTTGCAGCGGTTGGTCGCGGGTGAACGCGAGGAGTTGGCGGGCGACTCCCGTGGCTGCGTCGATTTCGTTGGCCAGAGTGGTGGCCAGCTCGCGCACGCGCGGCGATGCGTCGGGCAGTTGGAAGAGCATCTCCGCCGACATGGACATGACGACCAGGTAGTTGTTGAAATCGTGGGCGACGCCGCCGGCGAGTCGCTCGATGGCCTCGCGTTTGCCATCACGGAGCATGGCGTCTTCGTTGTTTTTGCGCTCGGTGATGTCGAAGAGGTAGCCGTCCAAGACTAGGGAACCGTCTTCCAGTTTACGCGGGCTCGAGGAGCCGTGGATCCAGCGCAGACCGCGCTGGGGGTGTAGGATTCGGAATTCGGATTCCCAATCCGAGCGAGACGCGAAGGAGGTTGTGATGAAGCTGTCGAGTGCGTGCGCATCCTCGGGATGAATGCGTTTGAAGAACAAGGTGGCATCCTCGCGAAGGTCCGCTGGTTCGAGATCAAACAAGTCGCGAAGGCCCTCGGAAGCATAGGGAAAACAACCGCCTCCAGGCAGTTTTTTGAACTCGTAGAGCACTCCCGGAATGTGGATCGAGATGGCGGCGATTTGCTCCTCGCGGATGCGGAGCTCGTCTTGGGCCTGCTTGAGCTTGGTCTGATCGAACAGGTAGCTGCGGGTGCTGGTGCAGACCCGGTTCGAAGAATACTCAGGGCTGGTAAACCCGTAAAACCAGCGGTAGGAGCCGTCGAGATGTCGCAACCGGTAGGAGGACTCGAAAAACGGTGCGTGTTCGGCGAGGCGGGCGTGGGTGTCGGCGGTCAAGCCGGGAAGATCATGTGGATGGACCAAATCGGAGTAACTAACCTGATCGGCGCTCAGTTCTGCGGCGGTGTAGCCAAGAAGGCCGGTGATGTTCTCCGAGACGTAGGTGATCGGCCAGCCGGGATCGGGCAAGGTGATGAGCACGGCGACTGGACCGGCGGCGAATAGGCGGCGTTCGCGCTCAATGACGGCGATGGCGTTTTTACGTTCGCTGATATCGGCCACGATCATGATCAGGGCGCGTCGGGTGCCGTCTGGGTTGAAAAGAGGGACCTTGGTGATCTCGGAGGTGCTGGGCGCGCCGAAAGCTGACTCGGTGGTTTCCTCGTAGGTGATGGATTTTTGATTCAACCAGGTCTCCTCATCGCGGAGCGAGCAGGCTTGGAAAAAAGCGGCGCGCGCGGGGTCCAAATTGGCGAAGTCCTCGTTTGTTTTGCCCTCCCATTCCCATTTCGAGACGGCGGCGCGCTCGAGGCCGCGCTGGTTTACGAACAACCAGCGACCGGCGGCGTCTTTAAGAAAAATGGCGGCAGGGATGCCCTCGATGATACCGCGCAGGTTTTCTTCGCTCACGCGCAACGCCTGTTGGGCGCTGACGAGATCAGTGATGTCGGAGGCGTAGCCGTGCCAAACGGTGTCGCCATTGGCCTCGCGGGTCGGAGTGGAGGCGGCATGAACCCAGCGCAGACCAGTGATGGGGTTATGACTGCGATGAGTAGACTCAAACGGCGTGAGATGGGTGGCGGAATAAACGATAGCCTCACTGAGCCCAGCCCGGTCACCCTTGTGGATATGGTCGAAGCGGGTGAACTCGGGTGATAGCACGAAATCGCGATTGAAACCCCACACACGCGACGTGCCTTCGGAAACGAAGTCAAAATTTGGAACGCCTGCGCTGCTGAGGCGGAATTGGTAGATGACCCCCGGGACGTGTCGGGACAGGGCGGCGAAGCGCTCGTCACGCTCACGTAGTGCGATTTCGGCTTGTTTGCGGGCACTAATATCCGCCTGAACCCCGATGTAACCGATTTTACGTCCATCGGCGTCGAGGTCGGGTATGATTTCGATATCAATCCAGTAGGGGATGCCCTGCTTGGTGTAGTTGAGAATCTCGCCCCGGAAATTTTTGCCGGCGGACAGGGCTTCGCGTATAGTTGCGACGGTGGCGGATGAAGTGGCGGGGCCTTGAAGGAAAGAGGGGTTGCGCCCGATGGCTTCGGACTCGGAATACCCAGTGATTTGGGTGAAGGAGCTGTTTACCCATGTGATGCGGCGCTGCTCATCGGCAAAAATGATCGTGCTGCCTGCATGGCGCGCGACCAAGGTGAGGCGCTTAATTGATTCCTGTGCGGCGTAAAGTGCGGTGACATCGAACTGGCAGCCGACCACGCGCAAGGGTTCGCCGTTGGGTCCCCACGAGATGACACGACCGGAGGACACTGCATGGCGGATGGAGCCGTCCTTATGGCGGAAGCGAAGCTGCGCGGAGTAGGGCTCGAGGCCCCGGCTGGCGACATGGAGAACGAAACAGGCTTTGGCGGCGGCGACATCTTCAGCCACGGCGTGCTGAATCCAAGCGTCGGGGAGGTTGGGGAATTCCTCATCTGAAAAACCGAGCATCGCCTTGTAGGACGCGCTGTAAAAGGCGATACCGAGGGCGAGATCGTTGTCCCAAAAACCAGCGTGGGAGTCGTCGAAAATGGTGCGTAAGATGAGGCGTTCCTCGTCGAGGGCGCGCTCGGCGGCGTGGCGTTTGGAGATGTCGCGGGCGAGGCAGAGGATTCCATCGTCACCGAATCGGGTGCAGTGCGCCTCGTAGTGGTGAACGACGCCCGCCACGGGGAGCGTGTAGGTGAACGAAGCGACGGCGTCGTCACCCGCGAGCCGTGATCGAACCAAATTGAACCCGGCGGCGACCTCGGCCGGTAAAACGTCGGCGTAGTGACGACCGATCAGTTCTGAGGCGGGTTTGAAGGGGGCGGTTCCCGGCGGAATCCGGCACTCCTTGTAGCAACCTTTGGCGTCGAAGATCAAAACCACGTCTGGCAGAGCGGCGAGCAATGCCGCTTGGTGTCTTCGGGTGCGATCCAAGTCCAGGCTTTCCGCTGCGGCGGCAATCAGGCGACGTCCGATGGACCAGAAATAAAAAACCGCTTGGCCGAGAAGGGTCAAAAACACGCAGCCCACAAGCGCTCTTTCCACTTGGCTCAGGCGGTTTAGGTTGGTGGAAGCGATCTCCTGATAGCCCGTTACGATCTGTTCCATGCCTTCGAGAAATGGGGCCTCGGCTCGCAGGATGATCGCTAGGTTGGGGTCAATGGATTGAGCGGAGTCTGCGGCGGGCCTGCGGTCGGCCAAGAGGGGAAGCAAGGCGCTGATCATCGCTTGGTGATACGGTTCTGTCTTACGGAAGAGCGCGAGCTGGCTTGACGAGCTTTGCGTAATCTCGAGCTCAAATAGAAAACGTCGCGAAGTGATCCATTGTTCGAGCACCGTTTCGGCCTCTACGCGGTAAGCGCTGCGCAACGCTGGATCGAGCGGAGAACCGAGAGCGAGCGCGCACTTGGCGACGCGCTGACTAAGCGAGCGCTGACTGCCGGCGAGGTTGATGAGTGCGGCATTGTCCTGCTGGAGATCTTGCGTCTTTTTAATGGTGATGGCGAATAGCGAGCAGAGCAGCGCTACGAGCACCAAGGTGATCACATACGTGCGGGAGAGGCGCTTTGCCTGAGCGTGAAGATCAATCAGGCTGCGAGTGCCGGGAGAGTCGGAAGGGGAATGAGGCATGGATCGGATCGCGCTGTGTGGGCTAAAGAACATTCAGGTCAACGATGACGACCGTCGAGTTATCCTGGCCTCCCCGCAAGTCTGCCACCCGGATCAGCGCCTGGGCGAGGGCGGCCGGGGTCGGTTGTGCGTTGCTGAGTGCGGCGAGGTCGAGGTCGTCGAGAGCGCGAGTGAGACCGTCGCTGCACAGGATGATGCGGTCGCCAGGGGCGAGGTCGAGCGAGTGCACGTCGCAGAGCGGCGGGGTTGCTTGGCCGAGGTAACGATCAAGCCGGGGCGGCGGCACGAAGGGCGAAGCGGTGAACCCCGCGATGGCGATGGGTTTGACCGGCAGGGTGTGATCGGTGGTGAGACGCACGAGGGCGCGGGAACGCGCCGGGTGGTGAAATGCACTGCTGTCGCCGATGTGGCCGATCTCGCATCGGCTCTGCGTGAAGCGGATAAACGTGAGAGTGGTGCCGATGCCGGTGCGTGGCGTGACGATCGCGCCGAGTTGGCGGACGGCTTGGTGGCAGCCGGCCATGATCTCGCGCATGGGGCGGCTTTCCGCGCCGTGTCGGGTGGCTTCCCGGGCAAGGCTTCGCACCGCGCATTCGCTGGCGCGCTCCCCGTAAGGTAGGCCCCCGATGCCATCGGCGACCGCGAACCAGCCGTGTTCGCAGTCCACCAAGTGCCGGTCTTCGTTGTTGGCGCGCACCCGCCCGATGGTAGTCGCGGCGGCGGCTTGAATGATACCGGTGGGCGTCGAGTGATGCGGGAGGTTCATGCGATCGGATCGTGGTCGAGGATATGCCACGCAGCTTCGAGCTTTCGCACGTGCTCCGCAGAGAACTCGGCGTAGGCCTTAATCTCGCTTAATTGCGAGCCGAGGCTCAGCGCGAGCATAGCTTGCTGGAGTTGGGGAGCGTCGATGGCGCCGTCGCGGCACTTCGGGGCGGCCTCGCGCAGGAGAGCGAGGAGCGTGACCCAATCCCACGGCTCCAGCTGCGAGGCGAGCCAAGCGCGGGCTTGTGAGGAGAGTTTGGCGGCGGGGGAGAGCGTCGAGAGCCACCAGTTGCACAGGTGCAAGCTATCGCCGGGATGGTCGCTGGGCGGGGGCAGCGTGATGAACCCCGCCCCGAGGCGAAAGTAGATCGTCTCGGAAAGCAGCCCTTTTTCCAGCAGCTCGTCGGGCGTTTCTTTGGCGCTGAGCATCCAGGGGAATTCTCGGCGCGAGGGGAAGAGCTGGGCGAGGCGCGCGTGGCCCGCCAAGTCGAGTCCCTGCAAGTCGGTGAACAACGGCTGCGGCGGTGGCGGCGTGTCGGGGCCCGGGTAAATGTGCAGCGACGGGAGCAAGCCGTGGAGTAATTCAGAGGGGAACGCCCCGCCGGGCGTGTGCAGGAAAACCGGGCCGCTGTCTTTGCGGAGGTGTTCGTTCAACGTGCGCAAATTCCGGCCCAACTTTCCCTCCCAGAGCACCGATTCGAGAAAGTCCTGTCCCTCTACGGAGACGGCCGGTTCTTTGGGCGGAGTGATCAGGCGGCTGCAAATCTCGATGACCGCGTGCAAAGCGAGCGGTTTAGGGAGCACGTGCCGGCAACCGGCGTTGTGGGCGGCGGCCCAGCTCTCGTGATTCAGGTTGCCCGAAAATAAAATGCAGGGCAGGTCGGGGCGACGGGCCCGCACCTGCCGGATGAGATCCACCCCGTTCATATCTTCCATCTGAAAATCGGACAGAAGCAGGCGGATGTTGGGGTCTTCGGCGATGACGAGTGCCTCTCGCGCGCAGGTGGCGACGCGCACCTCGAAACGCCCGGAGAGCGCCAGCCGGGCCAGACCGATGAAAACCTTCTCATCGTCAACGAGCAGCATGACCGGCCGGGCCGGGGCTGCGTCGTCGGGGGCGATCGGGAATGGCGGGTTAGTCATGGTCGGCGGGGAGTTCGGGGCAGCCGAGTGCGAGGAGCACGGAAGATAGGAGGCCTTTGGGCACGCGACGGGCAAGCCAGGCGCGGTGGGCGCGCGGTGTGGCGACCGAGGTCAGGCTTTCAAAATCGAAAACAGTTCCCGGTGGCGGGGCCAAGGGGCGGGGCAGCGTGGAGCCGGGCGTAAGCAAGGCGAGGCGTTGCAGCACGCGCCAGAGCCCGGCGAATTGGCCCGGCCACATATCGGCGAGCAACGCATGCCGCCATTCGGGGTGCAGCGGCAGCATGATCGCGGGGTTCCCGGCGGCGGCGGCGAGGACCGGCAGCCAGCGGTGGATGTAGTGCGCGGTGTCGGCCGGCCGTTGGTTGAGCGGGGCGAGTTGCAGGAGGATCCCCGTATCGCCGGAGAGGGTCCCGGGATCGGTCGCATCGGTTTCCTCGATTAGCAAGGCGACTGGCACGGCGGTCGTGCGGAAGGTGGCGGCGTCGCGCGTCACCAAAAACCGGGGGCCGGGGGATGTTTTTTTGGGATACCAATCAAAGGCGATCTCCGACTCGTCGATTTTGTGGCCCGAGGCGATTTCCAGTGCGACCAAGGTGAATTCGGAGCCGACCGGTCCGCGCACGATCACCCGCGTGGCCCCGGGGTTTTGAGCGAGGACGTTGAGCAGGGACTGATTGGCCTCGGAGGCGGGGGACAAATGGGCGGCGACGTGGCCGTTTTTGCGGGTCTCGACGACGGGGAGCGCGGTCGTGGCCGCATCGGCGCTTGAAGCGGGTAGCCACGGGGCGAACAGGTGGGCCAACGCCGTGGTGGAGCTGGAAAGTTTGATCGCGCGGTCCAGTCCCGCCCGACCGGCGACGAGAAGCTCGGCGAGATCGGCGTTGGCATAAAGACCGAGGATTGGCAGCGCCGGCCGGTGGGTGCGCAGGGCGCGTTGCCAGGCGAGGGCGGCGGCACCTTGGTCGAGATCGAGCAGCACGAAGCCGGCTTGGCGGGTGAGCTGGCGTAATTCGGCGGGAGTGGCGGGTGCCGTCGGTGGCAACTCGATCACGGCAACGCCGGCCTTTTCAAGCAAGGCGACGACGGGATCGCCGGCGGAAACCGGGCCGAAGCGCAACGCATGCGGAGGGGGCGTGAAGGCGGAGGAGGCCATTAGTCGAGGTCCGCGCGCGCGGTGCACAAGAGCAGGGCATCGACCAGGCCGGCGGCGCGCGCCAAGGCGTCGAGGTGGTAGACCTGCAGGTAGCCGAAAATCTTCCCCGGAGTGCGCCAGACAAACGCGGCGGACCGGTCGGAGAGCAGCAGGATGCGACCGACCGGCAAGCCTTGGGAGGCAATGATCCGGGAGAGCGGGGTGAAGCTCCGCGTGGCCAAGGCCAGGCGGTTGGGTTCCGGCGCGGTGATCACGGGTTTCCACAGGCCGGTGACGGGGTGGCGCAGGGCGCAACCGCCGAAACCCGGCAGGGCGCGCGCGGCGTGGTGCAAGGTGGCGAAGGACAACGGCGCGGCGAGCTCGGGCGGCGCTTCGGCGACGGGGAAATGAGCCGATACCCGGTCGTCGTCGGGCGAGCCCGCGCGCAACCAGCCCTCGCACTGGGCGCTGCGCTGGAACGAAAGCATTTCACTCTGCTCCTGATCCGGCGCCAGCCAGAAGCCGCCGGTCGGTGAAAAGCCGCCGAGGCCTTTCCATTTCGCCTCCCCCGCCCACGCGCGGCCGAGCTGGGCAAGGGTGCGGGCGAGGTCGGCGCACCACGCGCGGTCCAAGTCGGCAGACACCTCGCCGCGCGCATCAGCGGGACTGACCAGCAGATCGTGGGACAGGCCGGGAGCTGACATCAGGCGAACAGCGCGGTGCGCAGGAAGCGATTAGTCCAATCAGAACCAAAGCTGCGGTGGAGGAACGGCAGCCCGGGGCTGTTGAGGCGGTGATGATCCTTGTAGTCGGCGAGCGCGGCGGCATGGGCGGCCACGGCACCCGGCGCGGTGAGGCGAGGGGCGTCGGCCTCGTGGAGCCGGAGCCGGTCCCACACGTGGGCATGGCACGAGAGCAGCGCGCCCAGTCCGTCGAGGTCTTTCGGGCGCGTGAAAAAATCCAAACCGGAGCGGCACTCCTCATACCAAGGCGGGGGATCATCGGCCCGGACCAGTTGAGGGAAACGCTCATGCGCCGACTGCAACGCCTCGCGCCACAACTGGACCGCGTGGGGGTGCGGGTGCAACGCCTTGGCGTCGATCACGCCGACGACCGGGCGGCGGCCAAAGAGGACAAACTCCATCGCGTAGATGGGCAGGGCGCGGTCCGGCGCGGGAAAATGGAACAGGTTGATGATCTCGATGCGTGGGCCGTGGATGTGGACCGAGCGCAACTCGCCCCCGGCGGGCAGGCGGGCGAAACGTGCCGCGAAAACCGTGTCGCCGTGTTGGTTGTCGGCCAGCTCTTCGGGCAGCCCCCACGGCGTCCCGCCGGCCCGGTCCGCGGCCTCGCGCGGCACGGTGGCGAACAAGGCGGCGGGACGATTCTGGGCGACGACGGACATGGTGGATGGCTTAGGCGACGGCGAGCAGACGGGCGGAAGGCAGGGCGGAAAGCGCGGCGGCGGCGGCGGCCTGCTCGTCGGCGGTGGCGTGGTGGTCGGGGCTGAAGTAGGCGAGCAACCCGGCCCACGAAGCATCGCGCAGCAGGTTTTCGGCGGCCAACGCCGCCAGCAATTCGTCGAGCCGGGGGCCGGGCGGTGCGCTTAGATCCCAGACCACGCCGAGCCGGCCGCAGGCCGCGAGCACCGGTGCGAGCGCCGGGGCGAGGGAGGCCTCGACCAGGACGATACGGCGGCCAATGACGCGGTGATCGGCGGCGAGCCGGCGCAGTGCGGCGGCGGCGGTGGCGGGCGTGAGCGGGCCCGCCGGGGCGAGTATGGCGGGAATGGATACGTTGGGCAGGCGCACGACGAGGTCCCCGGGGGCGGTCGAGTGGCCGAGCAGGCCGGCCACTCCCGGGTAGGACGCAGGTGTTTCCAAGTCCAGGGCATAGGCCAGCGTCGGGTGGGCGGAGAGCTCGACGATCAAGCCGGGCGGGATGCCGTCGTCCCATAGCGGTGAGCCGGCGTTCAATAGCGAGACGACGGACGCGTCGTTAAAGATCCAGATATGGAGAGGATGGGTGGCTTGGCTCATGGGAGACGGTAGAGTTGGAAACGACGGCGGTGGCCGCTTTCGTTGACTGAGAGAAAAAATTCCCGACGGGATGCAAAAATCAAGGTGCTCGCGGGATCATCGAGCCGCCCGATCAAGCGCCGCCTCCCTTGCGGGCCGATGAAAACCACGCCGCCATCGGGATCGCCCAGCACGACGCCGTCCTCGCAGAAGCAGTGGAAGCGCGGCATGCGGTCGCACGGCAGCAAGGTGATCTCCCCGGGCGGGCCGAAGATCACCAGTGTGAGGCCGGTGGCCGACAAGTCTCCGGCGGTGGCGCAGAACACGACGGGGAAAAACGTGTGCGAGGTGTCCACCACCGGACCGGGCAACAAGGCGCGGTCAAGAATGTTGCCCTCAACATCGAGCCACAGGGCCTCGGGCCTCGGCGTGCCGGGGATGAGCACGAACGAAGCAGGCCCGGCCGGTGCCACGAGCAGGCGCGGGCTCAGGCCCGAGGAGGGACACTCGATGATTTTGAGGTCGGTGCCGTGCTGATCGAGCCTCCGGATAAACGCCTGGTCGTGTTCGACCCAGAGAACATACCGGCGAGTGGCGTCGAGGAGGGCGGCGCGGGGGTGCCCGTCGAGATCGAACAGACTGTGCGGCAGGCGGTAATCGCCCTCCCACGTGACCAGCCGTTTCGGTTGGGCGGAGAGCAACGTGCCGTCGGGGTGGAGTTGCAGGACGCCGGGAAGGCACGGGAGAAAACGGTTCAGCACGCCGCCGGTGACCGCGTCGAAGAGTTCAATGTGGCTGTCGTAGAGCGCCGCCAAGGTGGGACGCCCATGCAAAGTAAGCGGCAACAGCTGGCGCGAAAGGGAGTTCAAGGTGAATTCCTGGTCGAACTCGTAGGCGTCGAGCGGTTGCAGCGTCGGCAGATTCCCCGGAGGCATGGGGTTGATGAGCTGATCGGGTTCGGGCGCGAGGCCGGCGAGGCGACGGAGGGCGTCGGCGGCGGCGCGCGGGCGCACGGTGGGGTCCTTTGAAAGCAACCAGCGCACAAAATCGCGCTGCGATTCTTCGGAGATCAATTCAAGCGGAGGCGGGGTTTGCAGGTGCGCGCGGGCGATGGCGCGAATCTCGCCCTCGAAAGGCCGGATGCCAGCGGCGAGCTCGAAGAGGATGACGCCGAGACCGTAGATGTCGGAAGCGGGGGAAAATTGATGATAAAAACTTTCCGGCGCCATGTAGGCGGGCGCGCCGGCGGGCGTGGCGGCGTAGTCGAGGGCGGGGCGCTGGTGAAGGTAGCGGGCCACGCCGAGATCGGAGAGCAGGAACCGGTGTCCGCCCTCCGCGAGCGGGAGGCAAAGGATGTTTTCAGGCTTCAGATCGCAGTGGAGGATCTGCTTGCGATGCAGGTGTTCGAGGGCGGCGAGGATGTCCAACGCGACGCATTCCCAGAGCCCGGGCGCGACGGGACCGTTTTCCGGCATCAGATCCCGCAAGGTGCCGCCCGGGACGTAGTCGTAAACCAGGCAGCAATCGCCGTTTGGCAGGTAATGAAAGTCGAGGCAGCGCACGATGGCCGGGTGGTCCACGGCCAGCACGGCGGCGAATTCGCCGAGCCCGCCGGGGTTGCCCTGCGTGCGGCGGATGTGCTTGAGCGCGACCCGTTCGCCCGACTGCCGATCAACCGCCTCAAAGACCTGGCCATGCGCGCCCGTGCCGATCGGGCGCACCACGGCGTAGCGGTCTTCGGGAAGACTGGGTCGCAGGGTGGGGCGGGGGGCTGACATAGATCGAAACCGGGCGACGCCAGGTGCCTCAGGCGGCGCACAGGGCGGAGAGGACCTCCTCGGGTGCGGTGCCTTTTTCAATCTTGTCTTCAAGCGCATCGAGGCGGGAGGCGGCCGTGATCACAAACAGGCCGCGGGGCGCGCCGGCCCGGATGCTGGCGATTTCCTGGCAGTCCACTTCCTGTCCTGAAACGTGCGCGAACAAAGAGCGAAGAATACCAGCCACGAGAAAATCGACGCGACTGGTTTCCTGATCAAGCACCTCGGCGAAGAGGGAGTTTTCAAAGCTGGCGGTGATCATGCCGTGGGACTCGGCTTTGGAGAGGTCGAGCTTGAGCAACCCCCAGCCGTGGGCGCTGAAGTAGCCCTCGATCAGGCGCAGGTATTGGTCCACGGGCAGGTCGGCGGGGCTGGCGTTGAACATGAGGCCCACCTCGCGATCAAGGTGCTGGGCGACCCGGCGGCCCCAGATGATCCCGCAGTTTTTCAGGATGAGGCGCCAGGCCGCGCCGGTCTCGTTGAGCAGCGCTTGGTAGATCCCATGCACGACGTCGGCGGAGAGATAGATGACGCGGCTACCGGCGGCGTTGGAAGCGGTGCCGGCGAGCAGATCGTAGCGGTTGGTGTCGTGGCTAAAAAAGCGTTCGAGATCGAGCGTGGCGACGAGGTCGTTGGAAGTTGTCATGAGGGGAGGGGGAAGCCGGCTTAGTCGTGGGCGAGGGTGTCCAAGGCGAGTGACATGTAGGGTTCGATCTCGGCGAAGGAATCGGCGGGAAGGTTGGCGCGGAATTCTTCGAGCAGGCCGCGGTAGGTCTCGTAAATGGAACGCTGGTTGGAGCGCAGGGTCATCACGTGGGCGAGAATCTCGGGATCGGTGAAGTAACGGGTTTTGCCGGGAGTGATATCGGGGTAACCGAAAGATTGGATGATCGTCTTCATCCAGAGCAGCAGTTTGTCGCGGAACCAATCCAGGTCGCCCATGAGCATGCAGCCGGTGGCATAGGACGAGACGTAGCGGACGTCGCGGATGCACTTGGCGATGGCGAGCTGGTGCTTTTGTTCGTAAGGATAAATCTCGTAGATGCGGGTGATGACCTTTTTGACGATCTGGCCATCGATCTCCTTCACCGCGCGCGCGGCGGCGACGCGTTTGCCGCCTTCGGGATAGAGGGAGAGGTAGAGATCAAATTCGGCATCGTTGAAGTGACGCGCTTCGGCGTCCTTGAAGAGCGACTTGAGCTGGGGGTGCTGACGGAGAGACTCGATCTGGTTCATAGAATAAACGGGTGGTTGGTGGGTGGGCTAGGCGCGTGTCCAAGGCAGGGCGTTAAAGTAGGCGCGGGCGAGGGCGGGAGCCGGTGGTCGGGCCACGGCGGTTTCGGCTGCGAAGCGGTCCGAGGTGCGGGCGGCGCTGAGCATGCCGGCGAGCAAGGGGTTGTCGCCCGGCATGGTGGCGGTGCGTGGATCGAGACGCGCGTCGTCGCGGCTGGCGGTGACGCGGATGGAGTGGATGAGCTCGCCGACCACGCCGCCCTTCCACGGCAACGAACGGAAGTAGGCAACCGAAGTGATGAAGCCGGTGGCTGCTGCGGCGGGCGCGGTCGTGGCCACGATCACCGGGGCGACCGGGCTAACGGGTGCGATGCGCGGGGCGGCGGCTTGGGCGGCAAACCGCGGCTTGTCGCCGGTCCAGCCGAGCCCTGCGAAAAAGGCGCGGGCCGAAGCGGGGGCGTCGCTGCGGGCCGCGGGCGCGGCCACTACGGCAGCCTGAATGGGCGCCGGGACCGGGGGGACAAATGTGACCGCCTCGGGGAGCGTGGCGGGTTCGGGTGTGGGCACTGGCACCGGCCCGGGGGGTGCGGGCTCCGGTTCGAGGGTGATCGCGGCGACTGCCAATGGCACAGGCTGCGGCCCGATCTCCGCGCTGGGCGCGGTTGGGATGAACGCCGGCGCGGGAGCCGGCGCACGGTCCGGCGCGGGGGCCGGAGTGAGCGGCGGGGCCGCCAGAACCGGGAGGGTTGCCCGGGCGGGCGCGAGCGCTTCGCCCCGGAGGGTGGCGGCGATTCCCGCGAGGAAATCGTGCCAGCGCGCGTGATGAACGGGTTGCCAGTGGCGCATGGGGTGATGCGGTTAGACGAGCTTGTTGCGGATCTCTTCGGCGGTGGCGCCTTCCTGACGCCAGAACTCGGCGGCATTCACCTGTTTTTCGGGCCCGATCATGAATTTGCAGCAGTCGTTGCCCATGGAGTAGCACTGCACCTCGATGGATTCGCGCTGGGTGCGTTCGTAGAAGCTCATCACGCCGGCGAACATGCCGGCGTAGAGGTGGCACACCGGTTTGCCCACCCGTTGCATGGACTGGGCGACGGCGCTGTTGCGGACCTCGGCGAAGATGAGGCCGCGTTGATGGAAGCTCACATCGAGCGTCCACGCTCCCCAGCCTTGGATGGTGAGCGGCCACCACCACGTCTCAAAAACGAACTGCGGGTTCATCTGCCAGATGTCCAACTTGCCGCCGCCGAACTCGTGGCGCATGCGGTCGTTAAAACGCTTCATGTCGCGCAGCCCCCATTCGCGACCGCATTTATACATGATGAGCGAGGCGGCGTCGCCGACGTCCTCCTCCAGGCCGTGGTGCAGGCCGACGATGAAGTCCTCGGAGACCTTGGCGGCGCGCTGGCCGTCGCGGATGTAGAGCATGCCCTTGGTCGGGTCGTGGCGGAAAAATTCATCGGCCACGTAGTAGTTGTGGTAGCCCTTGTAGCCGCCGTCGGCGGCGTTGATGGGAGCGGTATTGACGGGAGGTGTCATATAAATATGGATACGTTGTTAAGGGGAGGGGTCGGTTTACTTGTCGGAGAGGTCCACTGAGCCGAGGTTGAAGTCGACGTCCTGCAATTGCATGATGTAGGTGCGGGTGATGATCTTGTCCTTCTGGATAAGAATACGGCCGTCCTTCGGGTGAAGAATCGGCACGCGGGTGCGCTTGCCGATGAGGCTTTCGAGGTCGTTGAACGATTGGACGTAGAGGCCTTCGGGCAGGAGAATCTCGACACCCTCGCCGAGCACGCGGCACTGGCAGGAAAGACGGCTGGTGGGCTGGGCGCCGGTGATCAAGGCGAGGGTCCGTTTCTCGCGATCGGTCATCGGCGTGAGGCTGTCGCCGCCGCCGGTGACGTAAACATGGCAGGTGGCGCAGATGCCCTGGCCGCCGCAGGCCATCATCACGGGGCATTGTTGGGCGAGCAGGGTGTCGAGCACGCGGGTGTTGGTGGCGACGGCGACACGCTGGTTGATGGGCTGGAGGAGGACGTCTTTCATGAAAGGAGGGAGCGGATCACTTCGGGCAGGTTTTTGTGGATGAAGGCGGCGCGGCCACCGTCGAGCGGAGTGGTCAGCAGGAAATGGAGGGAGTGGCGGCGCAGTCGCGCGGTCAGGAGTGCCTGGCCCGGGGCCAAGTCCGGCACGGGCGCGGCAGCGGTAAGCACGTGGATCGCGGCAATGCCCGGGGCCGGCTTGATCCATGGTTGTAAATCGGCGAGGCGGATATCGTCGCGTCGCGAATGCCGCATGATGTCGTGCAGGCGAAACCGGGCGGTTTCGGGCGGTCGGCCGGCGAGCTTGGCGAAACGCTTGGCTCCGATTTTCGGGACCAAGGCCAACTCGTCGAGGCTCGCGAAATACTGGGAGGCGGCGCGATGCGCGAGGATGTTGGCGGCAAGTGTCGGGCCGATGCCGTCAAAAGCGAGCAAGGCGTCGGCGTCGAGGTAGTTGAACGAAGCGAGCAACTCGGTCTCGGTGAGGCCGGCGGGTGTGCGCCGTGCGAGCCAGGAAACCTCGTCGTGGAACGGGTCGCCGGCGGCGAGCACGGGCGAGGTCATGCCGCGATCCTGCCACCGCCAGCGCGCGCCGCCGCTGCGGTGATGCGGGCGCGACAACGGGCCGGAACGCCGGGGGCGCGGCAGGCTGGCGGTGGCTTGGCGTGGTGCGGGCATGGGGGGTGCGGCTCAGGAAACGGAGCGGAGCAACTCGGCGTGGGCGCGCTGGACGAGCGCGACTTGATCTTCGCTCAAGGGCCTGCCTTGGGAGCGGGCGCGCTGCACCACCAGCGCGGGCGCATCGGAGGCCAGAGGCGCGAGGTGGGCGTAGGCGGCGGTGTCGCCGGCTTCGCGCAGGCCGAGCAGGCGCAGCGCGATGGGATCGGGGGTGACGTCGCCGGAAAGCGTGAGTTTCATGCCGGCGAAACGGGAGGCGATGTCCTGCACAAACCGCCCGAGGGCGGCGGCACCCGGGTGTTGCGAGCCAAGCTTCTGCGCAGCGGAGATGGCGAGCGCCTGGTAGAACTCTATGGTGCCGCCCTCCTTCTCGGGGTGAACCGCGTTCACCGTCGGCGGGCAGCCCCAATACCAGATGTGAGCCGAGTCCACGTGGCCGGTGACGGCTTGCAGCGTGAGCACCTCGATCACGAAAACCGCCTCGACCCGCAGGCCGGCGTCATTGAGCCAGTCGAAGCTCTTTTTACCGAGACCAAAACGGGACAGCAGGCCGGCTGATTTGGTGGCGACGAGCGGGAGCTGCGCGCCGATGCCGAGCGAGGATTGCACGGCGGCGAAACGGGCGAGCACCGCCTCGTCCGCTTCGAGCGAGAGGTTGAGGGCCTGGGCGGCGAGGGCGTCGGCGCGGTCGGATTCGACGAGGCGTTCGCCGGGGCGGGCGCGGGCGAGCAGTGACGCTTGCCACAGGCTGCGGGCGAGCGGGTGGGCCGCTTGCGCCGCGCAGGCGCGGACGAGGCGGGAGCCCTTGCCGTTGGCGAGCGTGTGCAGGCGCTGGGCAATGGCGGGGAGCGCGATGAGGCGGCGCTTGAGCGAGTTGGGAACGCGGCCGGGGAGGAGGATTTCGCACTCGGCACCGATCAGTTCGGCCAAGGCAATCCACGCGGCGGGTGCATGCGTGCCACCGAGCGGCGTGGCGAGAAGAAGCTTTTCAACCATCGCGTTGCCCGGTGCGGGACCCTCGTCGGGCGAGGCGGCCGCAGCGGCGAGCGCACTTAGGAAACGCCGCCAATCGGCAGGCGATTCGCCGGTCTTGGCGGCGAGCGTGCCGGCCAGAGCGGGCACGGCCGTGGCCGCGAACGGACGGACGGCGGGGAGATTGCGAGCCATGCGTTGGAGGGCGCCGAACCAGACCCAGGCGGCGGGCCGGAGCGACGGATCAATCTTGGCGGTGAGGGCGCTTTCGTGACGGCACCAGGCGGCGGATAGTTCAACCGCGCCGTGGCTGAGGTGCGGCAAGGTGATCTCCGTGAAATGACTGGTGAGGTTGAGCCAGGCCCGCACCGGAGCTTGGGTGGCGAGAAGCTGGCCGACGGTGGCGAGCACATGCTCTTGATCGCGGGCGCACTTTTGGCGAACCGGACCGTCGGCTTTCACCGCTTGCACTGCGTAATCACGGGCGAGGGCGGCCGCGTTTTGCAGCAAGTGGCGCCCGAGGCAGGCCTGGCGGATCACCTCGATGGTGGCGAGTAACAGCGTGCGCCAGAACAGGGCGGGGCCGGCCGGAAGTTTTTTCGATAGATCCTGGGTGAGCCCGTAGAAGGCGGAGATCAACAAGGCGGGCGGCTGGCTTTCGAGATCGGGCGCGAGGCGCAGCAAGAGCAGCTCCCACGCGGCTTCAAAGTCACCGCTCTCCTCCAGCCCGCAGGTGAGGGCTTCGAGGTGGTGGCAGAGACGGTCGGCCAAAGGCGCGCTTTTTGCCACGTCGTTGCCGGTGGCGTAGGCCGCTGCGGAATCGGCGAGCGGGCGGATCGCGCCAAACAGGGCACCCACGTAGTCGGGGGTTTCGGCGTGGTCGTGCAACGCGAGCTCGCGCCAGAGCGGCCCGGTGGCGGGGAACAGCGGAGCTTCGAGCCCGAGCATCGCCTCGGTGACCAAGGCGGAGCCGGCGGGAAGCGAGGCGCGGAGAGCGGAGTTGACGCGAACGTGCGCGTTGGCCGCGACCACCGTGTCTAATTGGCGGTGGTTATCGGCGGCGAACCCGAAGAAGAGACGAGGCGGCTCGCTGGCTTGATCCCAGGCGGCGGTGGCGGTCTGGCGGAAGGCGTAGGCGAACGACAGGCTGTTGGTCGAACGATCACACTCCGCGGTGGTGCCGCTGGAGTAGGGCGTATCGGCGCCGCCTTCGAGTTTGCCCAGCAAGCCAGCCGCGTGCTCGTCGGCGGTCGCGGAGAGGGAGACACCGGCCTGCACGGCGGGCCATTCGAGGGCAAGCGTGGTGAAGTGAGAACGCACGGTGTTGGCCGAGGCGGCATGGGGAATGAGCTCCTCGGCGAGCTGCCCCCAGGATGAGGCTGCGGTTTCGATGGCGAGGCAGGTCGTCACCAACCCGGTGCGCGTGCGGGCCGCCGCCGGGAAACTGGAGGCGAGGGCACGCGGTTGTTTCGAGTCGAATGGATGGAGCAAGTGCGCGCGGACGGCGGCTTGGGCGAGCGCCGGCAAGGGCTCGGCCGCAGGGTGGGTGCGGACGTGACGCCAAAGAGCGATCGCGGCTTCGTCGCCGAGTGCGAGTTCGAGGGTCTTGGCGGCTTCGGTCGCGGCGGGCAGCCCGGTGGCCTTGGCGTAACGCTGCGTGGGGTGGCCGCCTTCGGAGGCGGAAAGCGCGGCGAGCGCGGAAGGCGTGAGCGCGAGCCATCGGGCCACGCCGGCGGGGATCAGCGCGCCGGCGACTTGAATTAGGTTTTTAAGGAGCGCTTGAATCTCGCCCTGGGTGCGCGTGGCGGCGGGCCACGAGAGCAGGAAGCGGTGGTAGATGGCCGAGCCCGACCAGGTGCCGGTGGCCGGCGCGAAATGCGCGGCGAAGGCGGCGGCGAGCAAATCACGTTGCAGGCGATCTTCCTCGGCGCGGGCGGAGAAGCTGTAATCGGTGGGATTAAACACTTTCTTGGCGAGCGCGTGGCTGGATGCCCAGCCGGCGGCGAGGTGTTCAAAATGAGTGACCCAGCGAGAGAGAAAAAGGTTCTCGGCTCCGCCCAATTTGGGTCCGAGGTGTTTCGCGACGGTGCGGGCTGAAAGCGCCCAGATGTGTGACGGATAATCGACGAACGGGGAGAGCAGCTCGAGGAACCAACGGGTGGCATCGACCCAGAAAAGCCCGGGCGCGGTGCGGGCGAGGCGTTCACCGAGATTGCGCAGGAGGAGCGTCTGGTCGCGTTGGCAGCGGGCGGTGGCGTCGGCGCGTTCAAGATGGCTGAAGTGCGCGGGCGCGCAGGCAACCATAGCTTCGCTGTAGGCGGCGGCGATTTCGGCCGCGTGGTAGACGAGGTTTTCGGCGACGCCGGACTGGCCGATGGCGAGCATGAAACCATCGGCGCTCTCGGCGAGTAGCAAGGCTTGCGAGGCGGTTGCGGCAGCCGGGTCCGCGAGCGCGTAGAGCAACGCAGCGGCGCAGGTCGGGCGGTGTTGCGAGAGGGGCGGCTGGCCGAGTTGCGGAAGCACCCGGGCGGTGGCGGTATCGATGTCGCCGGTGTTCCACCGCTCGCGATGGAAGACCAGGAAGCTGTTGAGCAACGCATCGTGGATCTTGGGTTCGGTGAGACCCTGATCGGCGAGGGTGCCGCGCAGGACGACGGAGATGGCCTGACGCTCGGGCGCGGGCAACGGCGTGGCGGCGGTGTAGCGACGCGCCAGCGGACCGACGAGCAGCGTGGGTGCGCCGGTCAGCGCTTCGAGGCATTCGATGCCGAGGCTCTCGCGGTAAACGATCTGGATCGGGGTGAAGGCGGCGGCCACCTCGGCGGTGTCGAGGTGGTGGTTGAGCGCGTGATAGATCGCTGCGAGGTTGGTCTCAAACAAACGGGCCGGCCGGGTGGCGAGGTAACTGCCCACGGCACTGTTCCACCATTCGGCGAGCACTTCATGCGGCGAGGCGGTATCGGCGAGGAGAAGACTGGCGACTTGGCGCAGCGTAAGGGTGTTGTCGCGAACGCAGGAGACCAAACCGGTGGGACCAACGCGGGCGCCGTAGTCGGGCAGGGTCGCCATGACCTCGTTGGCGACGGCAGTGGCGATCTCCTCGGCGTTGAGCTCCAGTTTCCAAGCGGCGGTGAGGCGCGGCAAGTTGTGGCCGAAACGGCGGGCGGCGGTGTTGAGCGCGGCGTGTTCGGGCTGGGCGCTGAAACCAGTTTCGGCGATCACGTCCCAACGCTCGCGGAACGCTTCGTCGGGCAGGTGGGCGAGGCGCGGCAGCACTTGCGTGGCATACCAGCGGGCGAGCTCGACGCCCCCGCGTTGGCCACCGTGGATGCGCTGCTCAATCGATAATCGGGTAAGCAAATGGCCGACATCGCGGGCGCAGCGTTGAGGGCCATCGGCGGATGCGAAGGGCAGGCCGTTGAAGGTGTCTGCGGCCACGGGCGGACTCCAGCGGAGCGTGATGAGTTTATTCTCCGCAGCGCGGGCTTCGAGGGCGCGCAAGAGCGGCGAGATCTGATTCCAAGGCAGGGAACCGGTCTGCGCGGTCGCGAGTTGCTGGAGGGCGGAGGAAAGACGGCTGAGCTTTTTCCAGAGGCCGGCGGCGGCATCGAGACCGAGCTCGCGCACGGCGGGCTGCAAGAAGAGTTCGCGTGCTTCGGCCGGGTTGGCCGTGAGCGTGGCGATCCACAAGCCGCGGGCGACCAACTCCGATGAAAGCGCGACGAAGAGCTCAGCGGTATCCTTGCCGGGCATACCCTGGGCGAGATCGTCGGCGATCTTGCGGAGCGAAGCCGAGTGGCTCTGGACGGCGGCGGGGATCGACGTGCCGGCGGCGAGGAGCCCGCGCCAGTGGTCAGCCGCTTGGAGGAGCGGCTGGTAGGCGGACATTTCCAGCCCCTGCGTGATGCTGGCGCGCCAGCCGGCGGACGGGTCGCAAAGCGTCGAGGCGGGCGCGGAGGCGACCCACTCCGGGGTGATCGCGGCGCGCATCAATGTCGCCGAAGGGCCACCGGCGCGGGCCAGCGAGGCTAGCGTGGTGATGCGTTCGGCGGCCACGATCTCGGCGGTGGAGCCTCCGCCGTGGATCTTCCAAAATGCGTGCAGGGCGGGCTGCAATGGCAGCGCGGACCAGGCGACGCGGAAAACCGGCGACATCAACTGGGCCAACGCCGGGCTCGCGCCGGGAGAGGCGATGGAGAGTTCGAGTTTGAGCAGTAGAATCTCCCAGAAGTTCGCGGGCGCGGAGAAGGCGGACAGGATGTGGCGGTGCAACAAACCGACGAGGAGCAGCCGAGCTTCGCCGACCGAGCAAGCAGAAGCGGCTGACGACCAGTCGGCGAGGGCGCGAGAAATTCCGTGGGCGAGGTCGTCAATCGGGGTGGATGGGTCGGAGCCGGGCATGCGTTGCATCTCGGCAGCGAGGCGGTTGCCGAGACCTGCGGCTTCGGAGCCGAGCGCGGAGACCGGGGTGAGTAACGCGAGGCTTTGCGCGGTGTTCTCAAACAACTCCCAGATGGTCAGGTAATCGGGATCTTCAAAGTCGCCCGTCAATGCAACCAGAACGGCGTCGCGAGAAGTCACCGCCAGGGTTTCGGCGGCGAGCGCGGCGGTCTCCGGGGTGAAGCGGGCGGATGGCTGAATGGGCAGATGGAACCGGTTGCCCAACGTGAGTTGTTCGTTGAACAGGGTGGCCAGCGAATCGTGGCCATCCCAAGCCTCGGCCGGTGCTTGGGAGAAGCGAGCGGTGAACGATTGGAGACGGCGCTGGCGGTAAGCTGTGAACAAAGAGGACGAGTCAGGCATGGCGGTAAAAGGCGTCGAGTGGACGGGCGGAAACGGGACGGGCGGAACGGTTAGTTGATCGGCTCCGGCGCTCCCCAGACGGGGGCGGAGAGGCGGGGCGCGCGCACCCCGGGCAACGGAAGGTTGCGGAAAAAGCTGACGAAGGCGTTGCCCTCAAGTTGCTCGAAAATGGCGATGTTGAATTTGAAAGCGGCGTTGGCTTCATCGACGACCGATGAAGTGGCGGCGGTGGGCAAAGCACCGAGCTCGTCAAGGCACCCGCGGAACAGGGTTTTCATCGCGGGGATGTCGGCCACGTCGTCAAAGTCGTAAAAGGCCAGTCCGCCGCCATGGGCGAGGCCCAGCGAGCGCTCAGCTATGCGGGCGAGAATCTGGCCGCCCGAGAGATCGCCCAGGTAACGTGTATAAAGATGGCCCACGAGTCGCAGCGGTTCAGCTGCAGCGACTAGCCGGATCCGTTTGACGTAGGCCTGACTGGCAGCCATCGGCGCGGTGGTTTTCGCCCAGTCGGGGCCGGCCAGAAACGTGAGATCCCGCTCCAGCGCGGCGGTGCGATAAAGTTCGGGAAAATTAAAACGGGCGAGGACGGGCTCGGTCGCGGCGAGGCGGCGAACCTCCTCTTCCATTGCCTGGTAAACCGGATGGAGCGCGGCCAGCAGGCGGGTGTAGGCGACGGGGTTGGCGGTGCCGCGCAGGAAGCCGCGAATGAAGGTGGTCTTCTCGGCGCGCGTGTGGACGGTGCGGGTGGCGTGGCGGAGTTGGGTGGAAAACGTCTCAGCAGTGGAAAGCGGTGCGGTTTTCATCGTGGCGATCAAGAACGGGGTTGACGAAGATGGAGGTGCCAAAAAACCCGAAGAGCACGGAAGTCCTCGGGTAAAAACAGGTCGGTGTGGGCGGTCCAGACGGTTTGGTGGTCCGGGCCGAAATTGCGGCCCAGCAGTTTGCGATGCTGGTCCTTGGAAAGAGCGACGAAGAACGGGCAGTCCTCGCAATGCGAGCCGCTGACTCGGTCGCGGCAGTGGTTGGGCGATTGCCGGGCACACTGGCCGGTCGCATCGGTGTGTGAATAGCTCTGGCGGCAGGATTTGAACTCCGGGCTAAGCAGCGTAATCAAAAGCTGAATACAAAACGTCCGTAATATATCCTCGGTCCGGTGACGGGGAAGGCGGCCGAGGGTTCCGGTTGCCAGGGTTAAAAGGTAGGCGTCATCGAGCGTCCGGGCTTCGCCGATCTCGTTTGCCGCCAGCGGCTGCGGAAGGCCCTCGGCCAGCACCGTGGACCAGAGGCTCTTCCAAAGGCTGGTGATATACGCATCACTGGGCGGGAGTGCGTCCGACTGCTTGAAAAAACGTTTGGTTACCTCCATGCCAATCTCGACGAAAACGTTTTCGGGGTTCCCGCCGCACGATGAGACGAGGCGTTCGTAGCTGCCCGGCTGGAAGGGAGTGGAGATAATAATGGGCATGGTTTTGCTTCGCCATGTTTAGCGCTGCGTATGGGAATACTACCCTAGGGTTATTCGGAAAAACACTTGGCTCTATCGCGTATTTGCGCTTCCTGAATTACGTATTTTTTACTACGTAATAGCATATGTGTGCATCCTCTCCGCCTAGTTCTCCACGAGTGGTTTTTGTCGAGGATGAGGTCCTGCTGCTCGGATTACTCACTGAATTTTTTAAACATTCGGACCATTTTTTGGTGCACGGTGCCTACACCAACGGAAACGAAGCGCTCGCAGCAATCTGCCTAGACCCTCCCGACATCGTGGTGATCGATCTGCAGTTACCCGACACGAATGGACTGCTGATTGCTCAAAAGATATACGAAGCCCTCGCCAACCCGCCGGCGATCATCGTTCTCAGTAGTAACATGAGTCCGATGGTGGTGAAGCAGTTGCTGCGATTAGGTGTCCGTGGGATTCTGCGAAAGGGCGTGAGCGCGGCGGAGTTATTGGCCGCCTGCCAACAAGTCCTTCGCGGTGGGGTTTGCCTGAATCTCTCATCGGAGCACATGCACGATTTGGTATGTGCATCGGCCTTGGACGATACGATCAATCTTACCTCGAGAGAAACCCAAATACTGGATTTGGTGGCCCGCGGCCGGCGTTCCAAAGAGATTGCGGATGCGCTCGGCCTGAGCGTGCGCACGGTGGACAAACATCGTGAAAACCTCATGCGTAAGCTGGGTGTGCAGGATGTCGGTGGCTTGGTCCGATATGCCGCCCGCTGCGGAATGATTCCGCAGCAAAAGGAAGCTTTGGTCTGAGGGAGCCGCTTTTTGGGGAAGGCTTGAACTACGTTTAGGGCCGCCCTTTCGTTCGCTCCGATGAGTTCTGTTGCTCCAGCCACGCCTGCGTTTAACGACCTGTTGTTGCACGCCCTCGATCATTGCAGTGACACCGTGGTGGCAACCCGTCCCGATGGGGTTGTGGTTTTCTGGAATCACGGAGCGGGGCGCGTTCTCCACTACACGGCCGCCGATATGGTGGGGAAATCCATTTTTGACCGCGTGGAGTCCGGTGATGCCGTGCGGGCGCGGCTCCGCTTTGCGACTATCGTGGCCGGGCAGCCATTTGAGGGATCGGTGCGCGCACGCTCCAAAACCGGCGACGTGGTAACGTTGCGCCTGCGGGTGTTTGCCCATCGAGACGCGACCGGCACCGTTACGGGCGTGATATGTCTTGGGAATTTGGATACGCGAACGCAGGGGACGATCATGGACCACGCCCTATGGGGAGCCCGGCTTGCCGAGTGGCTTCAAATACAGGCGATGAGCCTTATTGCCGGCGGACTGGCTCACGATTTGAATAACCAAGTGACCACGATCGGTCACACCGCCGAGCTGGCCGTAATGCTGGACGACCCGTCCAGGAACCCGCAATTTTTCGGGCAGGTGCAGCAACTGTGCGAGCGGAGTCGGTTCACGATCGAGCGCATTCAGGACTTCAGCCGGGCCAATACGGGGCGCCAGGCAGACATCGACTTGGCTGAGATCACCGCCGTGGCGGTCCGGTGGCTCCGAGCAGCAGTGGAAACACAGCTGCACCTCGTGTTTTTGGCAGGCTCGGGGAAGTTTCCGGTTCGGGGTAATGCGAATCAAATCCAAGAAGTTTTGATTCATTTGATTCGAGCGGCCGAAGCTGAGTTGTCGGCGGAGTCAGGCTCGGTTGAGCTTACGATGAAAGGTGGAGGTGAGGTTTCGTGCGCGAGTAGTGCGACGTCCGCTGTCTGGTGCTTCCGGATGCCTGGCCGGGTTCAGCCCGAGTTGTGGCGCCGCCTGATTGAGGCGGATTTCTCGCATTCCAAAGCCGGTTGGGAGGAGCTTTATCAACTGGCGACACGGATCCACTCGGTGCTTGTTGCGCACGGCTGTCACTGGAGCTGCCAAGGCGATGTTATTTGCCTCGAATGGCGCGGTGCCCCGGTGGCTATCGAGTCTGAAACACAGTGCCCGGCCGTTGATCCCAAGGCAAAGCGGGATTTGGGCGGCTTGCATATCGCGGTCGTGGTGGATGATCCGTTCGAGTTGGAGGTGCTTCGTGAGATCCTGCAAAAACAGGGAGCGCGCGTGAGCGCGTTCAGGTCGGCTGTGGATTTTTTGCGCTGGTTGCCCGGCGGGCGCGTTCCCGACCTGCTGGTTGTCGATCAAGTCCTGGAGGCGCTCAGTGGCGAGGAAGTCGCCCGGCAGCTGTTGAACCAAGCCCCCGGGGTGCCAGTCCTGATGACCGGCGGTTGTATTGAAACCGGGTCACTGGAGATCGCTGGGGCGCGCTGCATTCGCACGCTTTCCAAGCCATTCGTCGCCGAAGAATTGATGCACGTTTTATTAGCCATGCGCTAATGAGAGGCACTCGCTACCCCTGGCCCGTAGGATACGTTTGGGTTAAAGGCCGAGTGGGCGTCGGGCGGGGAACGGGGCAAGAGAAAAAAAGCCGGCCCCGTGTGGGACCGGCTCGATCTTAAGATATGACAGGTGAGCGAGGCTTATTTCACGGTTACAGGGACGGTGATTTCACCAGAGCCGAAGCCTTTAAGGAAGAGGCTACCGGAACCGGGCTTGCCGCCCTTGACCTCGATCGTCGCGCTGGTGCTGCCGGCCGGGACGACGACTTCGGGCATGATCACGCTATCCGGGGCGTCGGTGGTGATATCAAGGAGCAGGCCGCCGGTGGGGGCGGGGTTGGGCAGCGTGAAGGTGAGCGTCTGGGTTTGACCGCGGTCGAGGTTGAGCTCGGCGGGCGTGACGGAGAGGGCGGTCGTATCGACCCGGAACGTGCCGACGGCGGAGGTGCCGTTGGCGCCGGCGATCTCGACTTTGTAGTTACGGCCGGCCTCGACGGCGGGAACGAAGAAGCTGAGCGAGTTGGGCGAGTCGTAGACGGTGCGGGCGGACGTGCCATCAAAAGTAACGGTGTCTTGGGCGGTGAAGCCGCGACCGAGGACACTGACGCGAGCGCCGACGGGGCCGCGGTTGGTTTCGAGGGAGAGCACGTAGCGGCCGACGATTTTGGAGCGAATCACATCGGTGAATTCTTCGCGGGGAACAATGATGCCTTGGTTCTCGAATTTGTAGTTAACAAGGAAGTAATAGGCGATCTCGGAGCGGCCGGCGGGGAGCTGGTAATCGAACTCGTAGATGTCACGGCCGAGCGTGCCCTTGCGCATGTTGAAGCTCTGGCCGTCGATGATGATGCGAACGACGATGCTGCTGGGGATGACGTTGGCCGCTTTGGGCTTAACTCGGGTCGTGATCGTGTAGATCTGCGAGGGATTTTCGGGGAGCGTGTTAGGCGTGAGATTGGTGATGCCCACGTCGCAGCCGGTCAGGAAGAAGAGACCGACGGATGCACCGAGAGCGAGAGCGATGCTTTTGACGCGGGTAAGGCGGGTGTTTTTCATTGGGATTTTCTGATTTAAAAGTCGATGGATAGGCAACAGAAACACCCCATGTTGGCAATGAGCGAAATCAGTTCCACCGCGGGTGAGGTCGGCCGTTACGGTCCGCTGGGGGTCTATGTGCACGTCCCTTTTTGTTCCTCGACGTGCGATTTTTGCGCGTTCTACCAGACCGCGCCGACGGCGGACGGGATTGAACGGTATATGAACGGGATCGCCGACGAAGCGGCGCTGGTTGAATGGGCGGGGCGACGGGTCGAGACGGTTTTCTGGGGCGGCGGCACGCCGGGTTTGCTGTCTCCGAAGGACATTCGACGCCTCGGCGGAATCGTGGCGGGGCGGTTGGGCGGGAAACCGCAGGAGTGGTCGGTGGAAATGGCTCCGGCCTCGGTGACCGAGGCGCGCTTGGACGCGCTTAAGGAAATCGGCGTGACCCGCATCTCGATGGGTGCGCAATCCTTCCAGCCGGCGCTGCTTGACGGGCTGGGGCGGCAGCATACGCGTGAACACATTTTCCGCGCCTATGAGCGCATCCGCGCGGCGGATTTTGCGAGCGTGAACATTGACTTGATGTTTGCTCTGCCGGGGCAGGACGAGGCGGCTTGGCTGACCGACTTGAGCGAAGCGCTGGCGCTGGCCCCGGATCACCTCTCGACCTACTGCCTCACGTTTGAGGAGGACACCAAACTGTGGGTGAAGTTGTCGAAAGGGCAGGTGAAGCTCGATGTGGAACACGAGGCGCGGCTCTACGAGACGACGTGGGCGCGCCTGGAAGCGGCGGGTTACGCACAATACGAGATCTCCAACTTCGCCCGTCCCGGCCACGCGTGTGTTCATAACCTGAATACGTGGCACATGCATGAGTGGGTTGGTCTGGGGCCGTCGGCGGCTTCGCAGCACGCGGGGCTGCGCGGGGGCAATGTGGCCGACTTGGAGCAATGGCAGGCCAATATTGCGAGGGGCGAACGCGTGACGGAGGACCGCGTGGCGCTCACGCCCTCACTCTTGGCGGAGGATGCGTTGATCTTTGGCGTGCGCATGAATGCGGGCGTGGATCTGGCGGGGTTGCGCGGCCGGTTTCCCTCGGCTCCGTGGAGCGCGGTTGAGGTGGAGATCGCGCGGCTGGCCGACGCGGGCGTGGCCGAGGTGCGCGACGGGAGCTTGCGGCTGACGCCGCGCGGACGATTGATTGCCGACACGGTCGGAGCGGAGTTGATGCAGGCGTTTTCCGAGGCGGCGCCGAGCACGTGATCGCGAATCGGCTCGGTCCTTGCCAAGCGCGGGGGGCGCGCCACATTTATGGTCTTTTATGAAGCTTCCCCTGCGCTACTCGATTTTTGTTTTGATGCTCGCCGTGTTGGCGGCGGCCGTTGGTTGTAACAGCAAGACCAAGAAAAAGGACTACGACACCACGGTGGCGCGGTTCTTTTTGGAGGCGAGTGAAGGCGATGCCTTTGCCTCGGTGACGTTGCCGGTGAGTGGCGTGCAGATCGCGGTGAACAACAAGCCCATCATCACCGAATATGACTTCACGAGCGTGGAACTGGCCCAGTCGGACCTCGGTATGTTCATCTCGTTCAATCTCACCGGCGACGCGGCGCGGGATGTTTATCGCGTGACGGGCAGCAACCAAGGCAAGCGACTGGTGCTGTTTATCAACGGCAAGCCGGTGGGCGCGCGGGTTATCGACCGTGCGTTCAACACGGGATCCATCGCGGTGTTCGCCGCCCTGCCGGATGAAATGCTTCCCGACTTGGTGAAGAACATGAACGCCACTTCGGTGGATCTTCAGAAGCAGATCGCAAAAGCGAAGAACTAACGTGAGCCGCCGGAGCTTTAGTTCGCTTCTCTTGCTCCTCTGTCCCGCGTTGCTGGTGGCGGGTCCGCGCATTGAGTTGGCGTGGCCTACACCGAACACGGCGTATCTTGAGGGTAAGCCGCAATCGGCGTTTATTCAGCCCACGGTGTCCGGCGAGGTCGAATCGGGGCTCTTCGGCTGCGTGCGAAGTGGCGGCGGACAATTCCACGAAGGCGTGGATCTTAAGCCGATCGCGCGGGATAAACGGGGCGAGGCGACCGATGATATTTTCGCGAGCATGGCCGGGGTGGTTCGGCACGTGAACGCCCGCGCGGGTGAGAGCAGCTACGGGCGTTATGTCGTGATTGAGCACCCGCAGCTGACGCCGGCGGTTTACACGTTGTATGCTCACCTGAGTGCGGTGGCTCCGGGGCTTAAAGTCGGCTCGGCAGTGGGGCGTGGACAAGTGATCGCGACGATGGGGCGGTCGGCGGGTGGCTACGCGATTCCCAAAGATCGCGCCCACCTCCATTATGAAATTGGTCTGATGGCGACGCGTCAGTTTCAGTCCTGGTATGACTGGAAGAAGTTTGGCAGTCCCAATGAACAGGGACTCTACAATGGGATGAATTTGATGGGTGTGGATGCGTTGGATTTTTTTGATAAATTCCGCGCCCGCCGGGTGGATGATTTCCAGGAGTATTTCGCGCAGTTACCCGCGGTGGCGTGTGTGCGCGTGGCGACGACTAGGGTGCCGGATTTTGTGCAGCGTTATCCGGCTCTCCTGACGGCGGAGATTCCGCTGGCTGGAGTCGCGGGCTGGGAGATAAAGGTCAGCGCGTCAGGCCTCCCGTTCTCCTGGACACCGCTGAGCGCCACCGACGTGGTGGGGCTTCGCCCAAATGACGTTCGGCTCTCGGATGTGGATGCCGGGGCGTTGAAGCGTTTCCGGTGCAAGTCCATAGCTGTGTTACGGCGCGGCTCCTACGTGCCGGGGCGCGACTTGGAGACGATGCTGCAGCTTGTGTTTGGACTGCGGTAACCGACCCGGTAGGGGATCGATGATTTTCCGTATATGGCTTGGTGCTGGCCCGGCCCCTACAAGCCGGTCATTTCCGGCGGTGCGTCCTGCACGGCTAATGGGGCCGCCCATCAAGATACTTTCCTCCGCAGCGAGGATTTGCACGGTGCGCACATGCGGTCCGTCGCCCTGCTAATGCCCCCATTCAGGCTGTAACCACAAATTCAACGGATGGGCACGGATTGATCGGTTTCTATCCGGGTCCCTTTTAAGTCCGAGACTTACCGGACGTTGGTATAAGCATGTTTTTCGCCGAAGAGAACTGGCTCGCAGCCTAGGCAAGGCCACTAAAAAGGCCGCCCGTGAGGGGCGGCCTTTGTGATCAATCGTTAGCACGCAGACCGCGCCCGGAGGGTCGGGGGGGCGGTCTCCTTCGGCTTTTTCGCCTCAATAGCGGTAGTGGTCCGGCTTGTAGGGACCATCCGGAGACACGCCGAGGTAGGAGGCTTGGTCCTTGGAGAGCGTCGTGAGCTTCGCACCGATCTTCTCCAAATGCAGCCGGGCGACTTCTTCGTCGAGGTGCTTGGGCAGGCGGTAGACGCCGGCTTTGTAGACATCCTTGTTCTTCCAGAGATCGAGCTGGGCGAGCGTCTGGTTGGTGAAGGAGTTCGACATGACGAACGACGGGTGGCCGGTGGCGCAGCCGAGGTTCACGAGACGCCCTTCGGCCAGCAGGTAGATTGTGTTACCCTTTGCGAAGGTAAACTGGTCGTATTGCGGCTTGATGGTGACGCGCTTCACGCCCTTGGCCTTGTAGAGGCGATCGACTTGGATTTCGTTGTCGAAGTGGCCGATGTTACAGACGATGGCTTGGTCCTTCATCTTCTGCATGTGCTCCAGCGTGATGACGTCTTTGTTACCGGTGGTCGTCACGTAGATGTCGGCGGTGCCGAGGGTGCTCTCGACCGTGTTGACCTCGAAGCCTTCCATCGCGGCCTGCAGGGCGTTGATCGGATCGATCTCGGTCACGATCACGCGGGCACCGAAGCCCTTGAGGGAGAACGCGGAGCCCTTGCCCACGTCGCCGTAGCCACACACGCAGGCAACCTTGCCGGCGATCATTACATCGGTGGCGCGCTTGAGGCCGTCGGCGAGGGACTCGCGGCAGCCGTAGAGGTTGTCGAACTTCGACTTGGTGACGGAGTCGTTCACGTTGATCGCGGGAACGAGGAGACCGCCCTTCTCGTGCAACTGATAGAGGCGGTGAACGCCGGTGGTGGTCTCCTCAGAGACGCCGCGCCACTCCTTCACCATCTTCGTGAAGATACCCTTCTGGGTTTTGCCGATCTTCTTGAGGAGATCTTTAATGACCTGCTCTTCGTGGGAGCCGGAAGCGGTGGTGACCCAGTCGCTGCCAAGCTCCATCTCGTAGCCCTTGTGGAGGATCAGTGTGACGTCGCCGCCGTCGTCAACGACGAGCTGCGGGCCTTTTTCGCCCGGGAAGCTGACGGCCTTCCAGGTGAGATCCCAGTATTCTTCGAGGGTCTCGCCCTTCCAGGCGAACACCGGCACGCCGGATTTTGCGATCGCGGCGGCGGCGTGGTCCTGGGTCGAGAAGATGTTGCACGAGGCCCAGCGGACGTCGGCACCGAGGGCGACGAGCGTCTCGATGAGGACGGCGGTCTGGATCGTCATGTGCAACGAACCGGTGATGCGCACGCCCTTGAGAGGCTTCTTCGCGCCGAACTTTTTGCGGAGGGAAACCAGGCCGGGCATCTCGTGCTCGGCGACGTTGAGTTCCTTGCGGCCCCATTCGGCGAGACCGATGTCGCGCACGATGAAGTCCTGACCTTTGGGAACGTTTTTAAGAAGGGAAACAGATGACATGTGTGGTGGTGGTGGCTGTCTTTGTCGTTGGAAACTGAATACAGGTCTGCGCTTACTTAACGGCTGCCTTGAGGGCGGCGACCTTGCTGGTCTCCTCCCAGGGCAGGCCGGTCTTGCCGAAGTGGCCGTAGTTGGTCGTCTCGCGGTAGATCGGCTGGAGCAGGTTGAGCTGCTTGACGATGTCGGCGGGCTTGAAGCTGAACACCTGCTGGATGGCGGTGGTGATCTTCTCGTCGGAGATGGTGCCGGTGCCGAAGGTGTTCACGTAAACGCTCACGGGGTTCGGGTGGCCGATGGCGTAGGCGAACTGGACCTCGACCTGCTTGGCGAGGCCGGCGGCGACGATGTTTTTGGCGACCCAGCGGCCCATGTAGGCGGCGGAACGGTCAACCTTGGACGGATCTTTGCCCGAGAAGGCGCCGCCACCGTGGCGGCCCCAACCGCCGTAGGAATCGACGATGATCTTGCGGCCGGTGAGGCCGGAGTCGCCTTGGGGTCCGCCGATGACGAACTTGCCGGTGGGGTTGATGAGAAACTCGGTGTTGGCGTTGAGGAGTTTCGCGGGGAGCACCTTCTTGATGACGTTCTTGATGAGAAACGCCTCGATTTCGGAATGGGCAACATCGGCGGTGTGCTGGGTCGAGATGACCACGTTGACGATCTCGGTGGCGACGCCGTCCACGTAGCGCACGGAGACCTGGGACTTGGCATCCGGGCGGAGCCATTTGACTTTGCCGCTCTTGCGGATGCGGGTGAGTTCGCGGCCGAGGCGATGGGCGTAAATGATGGGGGCCGGCATCAGCTCCTCGGTCTCGTCGGAGGCGAAGCCAAACATCAGGCCTTGGTCGCCGGCACCTTGCTCGGCGGTCTTTTTGCCGGCGGCCTTCTTGGCGTCTACGCCCTGCGCGATGTCGGCGGATTGGGCGGTAAGGTAGTTGTTGATGAATACCGTGTCGGCGTGGAACACGTCGTCGTCGTTCACGTAACCGATGTGGCGGATGGCGTCGCGGATGACCTTATCGACGTTGAAAGCCTCGTCGATCGGCTTGGTTTTGCCGGTCTTTTTGTCCTGAAGCTTCGGAATAGTGATCTCGCCGCCGATCACGACCATGTTCGACTTTACGAACGTCTCGCAGGCGACACGGGAGGTTTTATCAAACGCAAGGCAGGCATCGAGGATGCTGTCAGAAATGAGGTCGGCAACCTTGTCAGGATGCCCCTCGCCTACGGACTCGGAGGAAAACACGAATGAGTTGGCCATATGGGTAAGAGACCCGAACGGAAACAGCCCGAACACTGCGCCGCAAGTTTAATATCAACATATACAGATGCCATGATATGATAATTAATGCAGGCCGTTTGGGGCTCCTTTTTTACCGGCCCTCTCTGGTTAATTTATTGTAAAATATGAAATGCGAAGGAGCGGCCGCTGGTTGCGATTTGCCATCAATCATCGGCCATCATGCTTTTCCGCTATGTCGCTCCCCACAGTGGATCTCGAGGCCATCGAGAATCTGCGCTCTCTAAGTCCCAGTGATGGAGGCGTATTTCTTAAGGAAATCCTCACAATTTTTATCATTGATACCCCGGTCCGCATCGCCGAACTACACAGCAGCCTGACCTCGGGGACCGTCCCGGACTTCGTGCGTGCTGCGCACAGCATCAAAGGGAGCTCCAGTAACGTAGGAGCAAGTGAGCTGCGGGCCATTGCCGAGCATTTAGAAAATCAAGCCCGGACGAATGGACTGGCTCACCTGGATACGTCCGTGACCGAGTTGCAAGGCGCGTTTGATCGGGTCCGGAATGAGCTCAAGAAGCTAATGGTCTCCTGAGCCGGACGGCGGATGACTCGGCTCGAAGCGGGTAGGCGAGTATGTGCACGTAGGCGGCGTTCCGAGTGGAGCGACAGTCGGCCAGTCGCTCGCGCTCCGAACCGCGACTCCAAGCAGCCCGCCTACTCACGGTAAGTTCCAAATGTAGCGTTGCCGCGCGCATCGGCACCCTGCAAGTTGCGCCTTTATGACCGTTGAGAACAACGCCGATTCCGCGCCTGCCACGCCCAGCGATTTTATCCGCGACATCGTCGCCGCCGACGTTGCTGCGAGTCGTCACCAAAAGATCGTCACGCGTTTCCCGCCCGAGCCCAACGGCTACCTTCACATCGGCCACGCGAAATCCATCTGCCTCAACTTCGGCATCGCCAAGGAAAACAACGGTCAGTGCAACCTTCGCTTCGACGACACCAACCCGGTCAAAGAGGACATCGAATTCGTAGAGTCCATCACCGCCGACGTGAAGTGGCTGATCGCCGGTTGGGCCGACCATTGCCTCAGCTTTAAACCCAAGGGTTCCCATCCGTCTCCGCAACTCATCAACGAGCGCCCCGACTACTACCGCGCGCCCGTTGCTCCCGGCCCCGATAGCGAGCCGTTTTTCGCCAGCGACTATTTCGAGGAGCTCTACACCTACGCCCTCGACCTGATTAAAAAAGGCAAAGTCTACGTCTGCGACCTGAGCGCCGAGGAGACCGAGGACTACCGCGGTTCCCCGGAAAAAGCGGGCAAGGACAGCCCGTTTCGCAATCGCAGCGTCGAGGAAAACCTCGATCTCTTCCAGCGCATGCGCGCCGGTGAGTTCCCCAACGGAGCCCGCTCGCTCCGCGCGAAGATCGACATGACCGCGCCCAACATGTGGCTACGCGATCCTCTCCTCTACCGCATCCGCCATGTCGCTCACCACCACGCGGGCAACAAGTGGTGCATCTACCCGCTCTACGATTACGCGCACTGCCTGAGCGATTATCTCGAAGGTGTCACTCACAGCATCTGCACCCTCGAATTCGTCGATCACCGGCCGCTCTACGAATGGGTTTTGGAGAGCCTCGATCTCCCCCGCGCGCTGCCGCACCAATACGAATTCTCCAAGCTCATCCCGGGCTACATGATCGTGTCGAAGCGCAAGCTGCTCCAACTCGTCACAGCCAACGTGGTTACCGGCTGGGACGATCCGCGCATGCCCACGCTTTCCGGACTGCGCCGTCGCGGCATCCCCGCCGCCGCCCTGCGACGCTTCGTAATTGGAGCGGGCGTCACCAAGTTCGACGCGCTCACCGACATCGCGGTCATGGACAACGTCGTGCGCGAAGAGCTCAACGCCCTCGCCGTCCGCCGCCTCGCCGTGCTGCGCCCGGTCAAAATCATCCTCACAAACATCGCCGAGAACGAGGTCATCGCGTGCTCTGCGACCAATAACCCGCAGGACGAAAACCCCACCACGCGGATCATCGGCCTCACGCGCGAAGTGTTTATTGAGAGCGACGATTTCGCCGAGGTCCCGCCTCCGAAATACTTCCGTCTGAAGCCCGACGGCGAGGTCCGCCTGAAATACGCCGGCATCATCAAGCTCGACGAGATCATCAAAGACGCCACCGGCGCGCTGGTCGAGTTGCGCTGCACGTTTGATCGCAGCAGCCGCCAGGGCGAACCGGGTGCCGACCGCAAGGTCAAGGGCACCATTCATTGGGTCAGCGCCACGCAGAGCATCCCCGTTGAAGTGCGGTTGTATGACCGGCTCTTCACCGTGCCCGAGCCCGGCGCCGAGGACGATTTCACCCAGGTGATCAACCCGCAGTCACTCGAAGTGATCACCGCGCAACTCGAACCCTCGCTGAGCCACGCCACGCTAGAAGACCGTTTCCAATTCGAGCGCGTGGGATACTTCGCGCTTGATGCGAAGGACAGCGCGCCGGGTAAAAAAGTCTTTAATCGCACGATCTCCTTGAAGGACGCGTGGACGCCTAAAAAGTGATCGTAAGGTAGGTGCCCACCTAGTGTGCCGTCCCACGAAAAATTACGCATGTAGGGCCTGACCTTGTGTCAGGCCGGTTGGGCAGGCGCACGCCGAAAGACTGCGCGGCCTCACGCAAGGTGAGGCTACACCAATCCGAAAATTCAGTCGTTACAGGCTACCAGGGGCGATGTGTTAGGTGGGCAGCGAGCTTGCCGCGATCTCCGATCCTCGCGAGCAAGCTCGCTTCCCACGTCCGACCCTCGCGAGCACGCTCGCTTCCCATGTCCGATCCCGTTGTCAGCCCGCTGCCAGTCGTGCGAAGCGCGCCAGCACGCGCTCGCGGCCGAGCACGCGGAACAAGCCCGTGAGGCTCGGGCCCACGTTGGTGCCGCTCACCGCGAGACGGGCGACCGATTGATAATCGCCGAAGCCCAAACCCTTGGCCGTGGCGAGCGCCTTGATGCTTTCCTCGATGGCCGTATCGCTGGAGAACTCGGCCGTGGCGAGCGCCTCAGCCAACTCGGCGAGGCGCGCCTTCGGCTCGCCTTTGCCCATGACCTTGTCGCGCACCTTCGCGTCGATCACAAAATCCTCGGTGAAGAAATACGCCGTGTAAGCGGGGAGCTCTTCGAGTGACTTGATCTTCGGCTGACTGATTAAGAGCACCTCGCGCACATACGCGGGATCGGCCGCCAGCGCCGTAGCCGCCACGGGCGTGCCTTGTTTTTCAAAGTAGGCCCGCGCCCGCGCCACGAAGTCGTCGGCCGGCAACTCCAGCAGATAGGCCATGTTCATGTGCGCGAGTTTCTTGTCGTCGAAACGCGCGTTGCTTTGGTTGATGCCGGGGAAATCGAAGAGCGCGATGATGTCGGCGATGAGCATCTTTTCACGGTCATCCTTCGGCGACCAGCCGAGGAGCGAGAGGAAGTTGACCAACGCCTCGGGCAGGTAGCCGCGCTTTTGATATTCCTCGATGAGCGCGCCCTGGTCGCGCTTCGACATCTTGCCGGGGCCATTCTGCTTCAAGATGAGCGGAATGTGCGCGAACTTCGGCATGGGCGCTCCGAAGGCTTTGAACAACTCGACGTGTTTGCTCGTGTTGGAAAGGTGGTCTTCGCCGCGGATCACGTGGGTGATCTTCATCGCGATATCGTCGACCACGTTGACGAAGTGGAACACCGGGTTGCCGTCGGAACGGAAGATCACGAAGTCCTCGTCTTCAAGGCGCTCCACGCGTCCGCGAATCTGGTCGTCGATCACGGCGGGCGTGTTGGCAACCTTGGTGACGGTTTTTTTGCGATGGTCGTCGTAGACCTCGCTGTGCTCGCCGAGGAGCTTGAACCAGATGGCCCCGTCCTTCTCGTAGGCGCGACCGGCATCGAGCAGCTTTTGGAGGTATTCCTTATAGATGTGTGCCCGCTCGCTCTGCCGGTAGGGGCCGTAGGCGCCGCCGACCTTGGGGCCCTCGTCCCACGTCATACCCAACCAGGTGAGGCTGTCGTAGATGACGTTGAGGAATTCCTCGCTGTTGCGCGCCTGATCGGTGTCCTCAATGCGCAGGATGAATACGCCGCCGGTATGGCGTGCGTAGAGCCAGTTGAAGAGCGCGGTGCGGGCGCTGCCGATGTGAAAAAAACCCGTCGGGCTGGGTGCAAAACGAACGCGAACTTGGGACATGATGAGGGAAATCGTGCGGCTGTGGGGCGTGTAAAAAGTCAGCAAGCAACATCACATGGACGCTGTCAAAGCCTCCGCATTTGACCCGCTGGGCTTCGCCCGGCGGGTCGCCGTGGCCTCCTTCGCACGCGGGTTTTGCGCCCTTTGGAGGTAGGAGCCCATTTATGGGCGATGAGCCGCAAGCGAAGCGCTTCAGTCCTTCGCACGTCGAACATCGCCCATAAATGGGCTCCTACCTCAAGCAGATGTCTTCGGCGCGTCGGCGGCTTTCTTGGATCCGCCGACCAGCACACCGAGCTGCTCCTGAATCGACATGAAGAACTCCGGGTTCAGCTCACCCGCCGGCACCGCGTAAATCAGTTTGGTCTTGGCATGCTCGAACAGATTTCGCGCACCATCGGCCGAACGTCCTTTGGGACGCAGCAGTTTCTTGCGCTCCAGCATCAACGCGAGGAATTGCACGAGGCGCTCGTTTTCCGGCGCGATCTCGTTGGTCGGATCGGCCAGCGTCACAAAAAGATTCTCAGCCGTGAGCTTGAGCTCGCGCTCGGGGTTTTCCCCGGCTTTTCGCGGTTTGAAAATGTGGCCCCAACTGCAGGCCACGAAACCGGGAACCGTAAAACCCTCGCGGGCGCTTTCCAGCACATCGTAACGCATGACCTCGTCGGATGTTTCGTTGCGCACCAAAAAACTGAGCACCCGCTCGCCCTCTCCGAAGGATTTTCCGCTGACAAAACAGGACGTGGCCAGGGGCTGCAGGTTCAATTCCATAGGCTTTCTTGTTTACTTCCACGGGGGGGGGACGCTAGCAAATTTGCGCATCTGCACGAATGAACGGACGTATCATTGCCATCGGCGACATCCATGGTTGTCACCACGAGTTTGCCGAGCTGCTTGATCGCCTCGCTCTCACCAAGGACGACCGTCTGATCCTCGTCGGCGATCTCATCAACCGCGGGCCCGATAGTTGCAGGGTGATCGACCTCGCCCGCCAACATCGCGCCGTATCCCTGCTCGGCAATCACGAGCTGCGCCTGCTCACCTACCGCCGAAACAAAACCCCCGCATCCGCCATCACGCGCGAGACCGATGCGGACACCTATCTGAAACTTCGGTCGGAGGACTGGGCCTACCTCGAAGCGATGCCGCTCACCCACTACATTCCCGAACTCAACACCCTGTTTGTTCATGGCGGTTTTCTTCCCGGCGAACCCTGGCAGCGCCAGCCCGCCTCGGTCGTCACGCGCATCCAGGTGATCGACGCGGACGGCAAACCTCGCAAACGCGCCGAGGCGCCCGACTCTCCGCCGTGGGCCGACTTGTGGAACGGCCCGCCCTTCGTAGTCTACGGCCACACCCCGCGGCCCGAGGTTTATAAACTCAAGTGGTCCGTGGGCATCGACACGGCTTGCGTGATGGGCGGCCATCTCACCGCTTACATTCTTCCCGAAAAACGCTTCGTGCAGGTCAAGGCCCGACGACGTTACTTTTCCTAAAACCACATGGCCTCCCCCGCTCCCACTCCCCTCGACGGCGTTCTCCTGCTCTGCGTCGACCTGCAACCGTCGTTCCTGAAAGTCATCCCCGACAGGGACGCGTTGCTGAAACGCTGCGCATTCGTCATCGAGACGGCGGTCGGCCTCGGCATCCGCGTGGCCTTCACCGAACAACTCCCGCGAAAGCTGGGCGGCACCGTGCCGGAACTGCTCGCGCTTGCGCCCGGCGCGGACCTCCACGCGAAGAGCACGTTTTCGGTCTTCGGCGACGACGGGATTAACGACGCGGTGCGTTCACTCGACATCGAGCACCTCATTCTGTGCGGCATCGAGACGCCGGTGTGTATCTACCAAACAGCGCTCGGCGCCTTGGATGCGAATCTCCAGGTCACGGTCCTCACCGACGCGATCGGCGCGCGGCGGCCTGCGGACGCCGAAGTCTGTCTCGACGCGCTCGCCCGCGCCGGCGTTCACCTGCTGCCGGCGGAAACGGTTTTCTACGCCTTGCTCCACGACGCGGGGCATCCGTTTTTCAAGGGCTACACCCAGCTCGTCAAAAAATACACCTGACCCCACCGCCGCCATGTCCGACGAAAACGTGCTACTCTCCGTTCGTGAGCTCAAGGCGTTGGAAGACGCCTCCGGCCGCCCCTTCGCCAGCGTGTTGGTGGTGAAAAAACTCGCCGTCAAAACGGCATCCAACGGCAACCCGTTTCTCACGCTGGACCTGGGCGATCGCACGGGCTCCTTCGGGTGCACGCTGTTCAGCGACGGCGCGGTCTTCGACGCCGTGAAAAACGCGGGCGAAGGCGGCGTGCTGCGGGTCGAAGGCCGCGTGGATTACTATCAAGGCCGCCTGTCACCCAAACTACTCAAAGTCGTGTCTTTGTCCGACGACGAGCTCGCGGCACCCGGCCTGATCGACAACCTCGTCGAGGTGGCGCCCGAGCCCGTCGCGGGTTTATGGGCTGAGTTCCAAACCTTCATCGACGGAATCGCCCACGACGAGTTGCGCATGACGGTGCGCGGTGTGTTCGAGGAAGTCGGCGAGGTCTTCAAGTGGTGTCCGGCGGCCGTCTCGATGCATCACGCCTACCGGCACGGCTTGTTGGAGCACACGATCCACATGGCGCGCGCCTGCAAAGCGCTGCTGCCGCTCTATCCCGAGGTGGATGGCGACCTCGCGATGGCGGGAATCCTCCTGCACGACACGGGCAAGACCACCGAATACGAAGGCACGTTGGCCACGAAGCGCAGCCGTAAGGGCATACTCCAAGGCCATGTGGTGCTCGGCTATCAACTCGCCCGCAAACACGGCATCAAGGCGCGGCTCGACGCCGAGCGCCTGGAGCGGCTCGAACACATCGTGCTCAGCCACCAAGGCGAACCGGAATGGGGTGCGGCGGTGTATGCGGCGACACCCGAGGCGGTGTTCGTTTCCATGATCGACAACCTCGATGCCAAGATGGGCATGGTCCAACGCGCACTCCGCCAGAGTAACGAAAACGCCGAGTTCTCGGAGCGTTTACCCGGGTTGAGCTCGGTGCTGCTGACAAAACCGCTTACGGCCAAGGTGTGAGCTGGGGTCCAACGGGGGATCCTGATTGAAGGTAGGAGCCCATTTATGGGCGATGAGCGGCGTGCGTATGCCTGTTGGCGTGCGTTGATCCGCTGGCGTGCGAACATCCAACATCGCCCGTAAACGGGCTCCTACCTTTCGATCCATAAAAAAAGACCGCCCGGAAAGGGCGGCCTTTTTTTGCCGATGCATCTCGCGCGAGGCGCGGACACCTTACGACAGGGTTTGGATAATTTTGATGATCGGCAGGAAGAGCGCGATCACGATGGTGCCTACCATCACCGCCATGAACACGATCATGATCGGCTCGATGATCGAGGTAAGACCGGCGACCGAATTGTCGACCTCGTCGTCATAGGTGTCGGCCACACGATTCAACATCTCGGGAAGTGCACCGGTTTCTTCACCGACCTCGATCATGGACGTCACCATGCTCGGAAACACCTTGGTCGAGTCGAGCGGACGAGCGACGTTGTCGCCCTCTTTGACGCGGTCGTGGACCACGTTGAGTGCATCGGCCACGTGAACGTTGCCCGAGGTATCACGGGTAATGAGCAACGCCTGAAGGATCGGCACGCCGGAAGCGAGCAAGGTGCCCAGGGTGCGGGTGAAGCGGCTGATCGAGGACTTCAGGAAGAGCGGACCAACACCCGGCGCGTGAAGAAGAATCCAATCCACGACACGCGTGCCGTTGCGTGTCTTGTGGTAAGCTTTGAAGCCGAAGTAACCGCCGACAAAGATACCGATCGTCGCGATGATATTTCCTTTGATGAATTTACTGACGGCGAGAACGGCCAACGTGAGCGCGGGCATCGACTGGCCCTTGAGCATGCCCGAGAAGATTTTCTCGAACTGCGGGATCACGAACACCATCAGCGCGCCGACGATGGCGACGGCCACGAAGACGATGATGACCGGATAGGTCATGGCCGACTTCACCTTGCCCTTGATCTTCTCGGCTTTCTCCATGAAGCGCGCGAGACGTTCGAGCACCGTGCCGAGCACGCCGCCCGCTTCGCCCGCTTTCACCATGTTGACGTAAAGGCGGTCAAACACCTTGGGGTGCTGGAGAAGGCCGTCGGAGAAATTGCTGCCCGAACGGATGCTCTCCACGAGGGATTCAACGACGTCCTTAAACAAAAGGTTTTTCTCTTGGCGCGCCAAGGTCTCCAAGCTGCGCATGATCGGCATGCCGGCGTTGACCAGCGTCGCGAGCTGGCGGGTGAAAACGGTAAGACCGGCGGTATTGATGATACGGCCAAACGTTATACCGCCCTTTTTCTTTTTGGCGACCGTCTCTCCCTGGGGGGCGGTAGCGGCGGGCTTGCGGGGGTCTTTTTTGCCGGGGGCGGCGAACTTGGCGGCAGCCGCGCCGCCTTCGGGGGCGAGCGCGGTGGGAATGAGACCCATCGCCTTCAACTCGGCGGTGGCT
>JANODO010000242.1:0-14569 GCA_031412735.1 Rariglobus sp.
TTTTTCTTTAATTTTTCTATTGATGTTTTTTTAAAAAATAATTTTTTAAAACTCATACAGCTGCAACACACGCGTCGCTCCCGACAAATCTCGCCGCAGACACTCCTCCGGAACCCGCCGTCCTCCACCAACTCCCCGCCCGCCCCACCGCGCCCGCCGTCGTCTATCGCCGCCAAGGCGACGCCAACCTCCTCGTCGAATACGGCCCGCTCCAGCTCGATATCGCGATGCGCATGCGCGTCCACGCGCTGCAAACCTGGCTCGAGCGCCACCGCCTCCACGGCATCATCGACCTCACCCCCGGCATCCGCTCGCTCCAAGTCCACTTCGACCAACGCCTCCTCCCCTCCGAGCGCCTGCTCGAAATCCTTCTCCGCGCCGAGTCCGAGCTCCCGGCCATCGACGACATCGAGGTCCCCTCGCGCATCGTCCACCTCCCGCTCTCTTGGGAAGATGAGTCCACCCTCCTCGCCATCCGCAAATACATGCAGATCGTCCGCAAGGATGCCCCCTGGTGCCCGAGCAACCTTGAGTTCATCCGCCGCATCAACGACCTCCCGAACCTCGAAGAAGTTTACCGCATCTGTTTCGACGCGAGCTACCTCGTCCTCGCCCTCGGCGACGTCTACCTCGGCGCACCCGTCGCCACGCCGGTCGATCCGCGTCACCGCTTAGTCACTACAAAATACAACCCAGCCCGCACGTGGACTCCGGAAAACGCCGTCGGCATCGGCGGCGCCTACCTCTGCATCTACGGCATGGAAGGCCCCGGCGGCTACCAGTTCATCGGCCGCACCTGCCAGATGTGGAACCGCCACAAACAGACCGCCGATTTCATTGACGGAAAACCCTGGCTCCTCCGCTTCTTCGACCAGATCAAATTCTACCCCGTCTCCAACGCCGAGCTCACGAAGTTCCGCGAAGACTTCCCGCAAGGCCGCGTCAGACTCCGTATCGAAGAAACCACCTTCAAGCTGCGCGATTACCAAGCCTTCCTATCCTCCAACGCCGAATCGATCACTGCCTTCAAAACCCACCAGCAAGCCGCCTTCGAAGCCGAGCGCCAGCGCTGGATCGACAGCGGCCAGATCAACTTCTCCGCCTCCGACGAAGCCTCCTCGTCCGCCGACGAATCCGCCATCCCGTCCGGCTGCATCGCCCTCCCCGCCCACATCCCCGGCAACGTCTGGAAAATCCTCGTCTCCCCCAACGACACCGTCACCGAAGGCCAGCCGCTGGTGATCCTCGAATCCATGAAAATGGAAGTCACCGTCTCCGCGACCCGCGCCGGTGTGATCCGCGAAATCCGCTGCGCCGAAGGCCGCCCCGTCGCCGCCGGCGAAACCCTCATCGTCATCGAAGGCTGAGCTCCCTTTAGGTGGAGCGTATTGACCCCAATACGCTTTCCGTCTCCGAGCTGGCGCGTATTGTGCGCGCCCGATCCAACGCGTTGGGGTCAACGCGTTCCACCCGCGGCAGGTGGAGCGTGTTGACCCCAACACGCTTCCGAATTCGCGCGCATTGCCCTCAATACGCCGACTCGAACGCACTCCACCGCCACGGCCAGTCCTCCGCCCGCGGCACCAATCCCTTTACCACCGGATTCTCGCCGAAATACGCCCACGCTTCATCCGCCTCTTTCTCCGAACGAAAACGATGATCGAAGAAGTTACTTTGCCACCGCACGCCCTGAAACCTCGCCGTGCCGCGCTTCCAATCTCTCACCGTAGCAGACATCCCACCTTGATCAGGAAACGAAACCATCGCGTGCAGATGATCCGGCATGATCACAACCAACCGACACCACCAGCGGCCGAGTTCATGATAACGCCCCACCGCCGCCAACAGCCGTCCGCCGAGTTGCTCATCCGTGAGCGGCACACCCTGTTCCGATGCAACGCGAATCCGCACAGGGAACACCGCGCCGGCCTTCACCCAGCCTGGCACATCATGCCGCAGCCGTCCGGGATAGTTGCGTGCTCCTTCCATTCCACGACCCTCCCAAACCGAATGCGTTGAGGTCAACGCGTTCCACCCGGCGCCTTCAAAAACACGCCGCTCGCGTCCGCTCCCACTTCCCCCTCACTCCCCCAGAAACGGATTCTCGATCACCAAATCCCCGATCTTACGTCCATGTTGGATATCCTCACCTCAGACCATAAGGGACTCGGCACCGGACGCCAGCGCCGCCGTGACCACCAGACTGTCACAAAACCGATAGCTTGTCTGTGCCTGCACACCCAAGGCCTGCCGATAGAGTTCAGCCGTCGGCATCACACGACACCGCGGCAACAGAACCACGTTCAGATAATCCCCAAAATCCGTCGCAGTCATCGGGACCTTGAAGCGATGCAACGCCACCGCACAAAACTCCTGCACGACCTGCCAGCAGTCGAGATCACCCCGTAGGCCGCGAGCTCGCTCGCGCTCCGAACCGCGCCTGCAAGCAGGCAGCCTACCACGGAAAAATGCCCCGGCTCTTCAGATGAACAAAGTAGAATTAGCCGAGCGTATGATTATTCCGACGTCAGGGAGTCAGCGGAGGACCGAATATCCCGCCTGCACATGATGCATTGGCAGGAGTAATTCGCGCCGGACCAACAGGCTAATCATCAACGGCTCGATCATCAAGATGACGCTGGCAACCATCCAGTAATCCACCCGAAGGACCATATAGCCGATCACACCGGACCCCAACGCGCCGAAAAAAAAGAAGGCCCCCCAATGACGGAATGCCATGAGGCAAACTCCAGCCAAGGCGATCACCAGCACGGCCACCTCGGGCGGCAGAAGCACAAATACGATACCCCCAGTGTAGCCCAACGGAGCAAATAACGCCTCGGTATCACGGCGCGTATGCATTTGCACCCCCAAGGCTAACGTTAAAATCAACAATGTGCCAAAAAGTGGCAGATGAAACCAAAGACCCGGGACGGCGGCATCCGCCTCCATCACCCAAGCGTGCCGAAGCAACCAGGCACCGAAAAATGCGCGCACAGGATCCAGCCACGCCGATGGCTGGCGCAACCAGCCAGTAAAGGCACCCATGGAATCATTGCGGATGGCCTCGTAATCACGCAGGCGGATCTTTCCCCGCAGGAAGTCATCCAGCGGGTAAAACAGCAGCAGCAGCGCCGGAACGAATCTAATCCAAATAATTTCCATGAGTTATGAGTAACGTTTACATAAAGCATATTCGATGCCGCAGCACGAGCCCGAGTCTGCAACTAGGTTGAAATACTTCATGGATTCAGCCCAAACGTGGAAAGAAGTTGCCTCGCTATGGCAGAAACGGCGGGTGACACGCCCCCATATTTGAATCCACGTATAGGCCTCAATAAAAATGCCACGGAGGACTTAACGCCTAATGGCATCTAGACTGCTTAAGCTCCCTTCCCATGCTCGCTCCAACCGCTGCTTCACAAATCACTGTCACCCTCGCCCGCTGCAACGCTTACGCCCAACGCGACCCCGCCGTGTGGTTACATTTGCTCACCGCTGAGCAGATCACCACCTGCGCCGGCTCCGCGCACGAGGACGCACCCCTCGCAGGCCTCACCTTCGGCATCAAGGACAACATCGACCTCGCGGGTATCCCCACAACCGCCGCGTGCCCCGGCTTCGCCTATACGCCCAGCGAGTCAGCCTACGTCGTCTCGCGCCTCCTCGCCGCCGGTGCGCTTCCCATTGGCAAGACCAACCTCGACCAATTCGCCACCGGCCTCGTCGGCACGCGTTCGCCCGCCGGTGCGCCACGCAATGTATTCAACTCCGATTACATTTCCGGCGGTTCCTCCAGCGGCTCCGCCGTCGCTGTCGCCGCCGGCCTGGTGGATTTCGCCCTCGGGACCGACACGGCAGGCTCCGGTCGCGTGCCCGCCGCCTTCAACGGCATCATCGGCTTAAAACCCACGCGCGGCCTGCTCTCCACGCGCGGCGTCGTCCCCGCCTGCCGCAGCCTGGACTGCGTTTCCCTCTTCACCCGCGACCTCGCCACCGCCGCCCGCGTCCTCGCCTCCGCCCAAGGCTTCGACCCCGCCGACCCCTTTTCCCGCCCCAAACCAAAGTGTAACCCCACAGGTTACACTTTGGCTCCCGAACGTCCGCGCCTCGGCGTGCCTCGTCCCGACCAGTTGGAATGGTTTGGCAACACCGAGTCGCCCGGCCTTTTCGGCGCCGCTCTCGACCGCCAGCGCGCCCTCGGCGCCGAGATCGTCGAGGTGGATTTCGCGCCGTTTCTCGACGCGGCCCGCCTCCTCTACGAAGGCCCGTGGACCGCCGAGCGCTACGCGGGTGTCGGCGAGTTCATCGAACGCCACTCAGCCGCTAGCGGAGAGAGTGAGCGAACCGGCTCCACCGCGTCCGAATCCCCCGACACCACCAACCCCGCCGGCCTCGATCCCACCGTCGCCAAGATTATCCTCGGCGGCAAAGCCCCGTCCGCCACCGACGCCTTCCGCGCCACCTACCGCCTCGCCGAACTTCGCCGCGCCGCCGACACGATCCTCGCCACCGTCGATGCCCTCGTCGCGCCCACCACCGGCACGATCTACACCGTGGCCGAAATCGCCGCCGACCCGGTTCGCCTCAACTCAAATCTTGGCCGCTACAACAACTTCATGAACCTCCTCGACCTGTGCGGCCTCACCGTGCCCGCCGGTCGCTACTCGTTCGGCCCGGGCTTCGGCATCACGTTGATCGCCCCGGCTTGGCACGACGCGCAACTCCTTGCCCTCGGTGCCCGCTACCTCGGCGAAACCGCACCCGCCAATGCGAATTGTCACCTAATAGGTGACAAACCTTCCGTCCGGTCCACACCTCTCGAAATCACCGAGGTCACGCTTGCGGTCTGCGGTGCTCACCTGCGCGGGCAACCGCTTCATCATCAACTCACCGCGCTCGGTGCGGGTTTCCTCGCCGCCACCACCACCGCGCCCGCCTACCGGCTCTTCGCGCTCGCCCATACCACGCCGGCCAAGCCCGGTCTCGCCCGCGTCGCCCCCGGCGAACCCGGCGCCAGCATCGCCGTGGAAACGTATTCACTTTCCCCCGACGCCTTTGGCCGCTTCACCGCCGCCGTCCCCGCGCCGATGGTGATCGGGAATGCCGAACTGATCGACGGAACATGGGTCAAAAGCTTCCTCTGCGAGCCCCACGCGCTTCGCGGTGCGACCGATATCACTTCCTTCGGCGGCTGGTCCGCTTGGTTGGGCGCCTAGCCCGATCTTTCGGGTCATCCGCAGGCTAGCCGCGAGGGTATTTCCCTAGGCCTTTTCCACCGGAAAGCGGCCCCGCCTTGTTGGCGCTCTTGCAACCTGCACGAGGCCACCGAAACCCCGCGCATTGTGCATGCCGGCGGCCTACGTAAACCGCCGGATGGGGCTTTTTAAAGAAGTTATACTCCAGCGGGTTATCCGATCACAGGACCGGGTGGCACGTTCCAAGGTAGGGACGGATTGTTCGAATCAATTCCAACCTCCAACGGACCACACTTATGACTCACGCGATTGCTCATGCTCCCCGCCACATCACGCCCGCCAAGCCGGAATCCGCCGCTGAGGCCGCCTACGACGCGACGCTCGTTGCCCGGTTCAACGCCGGCGATGAAACCGCCTTCGTCGAGATCATGCAGCGCTACCACAACCGTCTCTTCAGCCTCGCCCACAACCTCCTGCGCAACGCGGCCGACGCTGAAGAGATCGTGCAAGATGCCTTCATCCGCGCTCACCGCGGCTTGGCCAACTTCCGCGGCGATTCTTCGCTGGCCACCTGGCTTTACCGCATCGCCCTCAATCTTTCCCGAAACCGTTACTGGTATTTTTTCCGCCGCCGTCGTCAGGATTCACTCTCGCTTGAACGCCCGCTTTCCGACGAATCCGACGCCACGTTCTCCGATCTCATCGCCGCCGACGGCGCGGATCCTGCCCATGAGACCACCACCAACGAGTTCGTCTCCCTCGTCGCGTTGTGCATGGACAAGCTGGATGCTTCGCACCGCGAAATCCTCACCATGCGCAACGTCCTTGATCTTCCCTACGAGGACATCTCCAAGGCGCTTCGCATCAACGTCGGCACGGTGAAGAGTCGGATCGCCCGCGCTCGCGAAAATCTCCGCAAGCTCCTCGCCGAGTGCGCTCCTGAGTTCGGCCCGGAATCCGCGCCATCAGACTTCTTCGAGAGCATGCGTGATGCTCATGGTCGCCACGCCATCGCCTGCGCATGAAATGAATCGGACTGTGGCCCGCTCATTCTGCCCATAATCCAAAAAAATGCGCACGATTATCACGAACCGTTCTCCGCTTCCCCGGTCGGCTATGCACGCCGACCTGCCAGGCTCTGCTACCAAGAGCCACTCCCCTTGGTCAGGACGGCGGTTTGGTTCTGTCAGTTCTTAATTGTGTGCCAGTTCTGTGTATAAATGGAGAAACCCGGTCGGATCAGCCCTGATCCGACCGGGTTTTTTTCTGTCTGGCAGGGCTATCGAACCCCGCCGATCGATAACCCCATTTGATTTATTCGAGCCCGAACGCCCGACGCAGTTCCGCGAGCGCTTCGTCCGGCATCGGCACGAGCGGCCCCAGCGGACGACTGAGCAACAGCGCCTCCGCCGTGGCCTCCAATACTTCGAGGCGATCAAACGCCTCCAACAGCGTGCGACCCACGATCAACGCGCCTTCGTTTTCGATCAGCAGCACGGGGCACTTTTTTAACGACATGCGCGCCGCCAGCGCTTCCGCATCATTCACGATGCACGCAAACGGAACTTTCGGAGCATCCCCGAGCACGAGATAACTCTCCGGGATCGTCCGCGTGCAGAAGTCGGCGTCCGCCATGCAAAACGCACTCGCATTCATCGGTTGCGCGTTGATCACCACGCCGATCTCCGGGTTTGCCGCGTAAATCAACGCATGCAGCCGCGCGGTGCGACTCGCACGCTTGCCGACTTCACAGGCACCTCGCGTCGCCCGAACCAAACCCGAGGGCTGCAAATCGAGACGGTCGCGGCGGCGCGGTGTGATGACAAATTGCTCCGCATCGATCCTCGCCGAGATCGAACCCGCCGTGCTGATCATCAGCCGCTGGCGGTAGGAGCGATGTGCAAACTCGCACACCTGCGTCCGCAACTCCTTCTCGCGGTTACTCGGCGCGACCGGCTCCAGCGCCGCATAGTCCGGCACGGCCTGTCCGGTGAGCACACCGGTCGGCAACATGCGCAACTCGCCCAGTGACGACGCCTTGATCACCGTGTGCGCCACAAACTCCAGCGTTTCAAACCGCTGGAACGCCTCGGCCAGATCGCGTCCACCGATGACCACGCCGTGGTTTTCCAGCATCACGCAATCGGCACCGGCGGCGAACGCCTCGGCGATTTTGTCACCGAGTTCCTGGCTGCCCGGGCACGCATAGGCCGCGTAGGCGATTTTGCCGCACAGGGCATGGGCATGGGTCTGCACCCGCGTCTCGGGCAACCGGCGCACGATGCTGAAGGCCACCAACGCGCCGGGGTGCGCGTGCACGATGGCCTTGATGTCGGGGCGGCGTTTGTAGATCTCGCGGTGAAAGGGAAATTCGGAAGACGGAGGATGCAAACCGTCGCGCGAGCCATCGGCGCCCACGCGCACCACGTCAGCGGGGCGAAGGGTGCCTTTATCGACGCGCGACGGCGTGATCCAGATGCTCCCATCAGGATCGAGGATGGACAAATTTCCACCCGATGTGGTGGTCATGTGGTAGCGGTAGATGCGGTCCATCGTTGCCACCAGTTCGTCGCGGGGATGCAGCCAGGAAGAGATATCCATGCACCCATCAAACGCCCGCCGCGCGCGGGAAGTCAAAGCCTTGCCAACCCACGCGCAGGCTTCGCCAAAAAACGCCACATTCCGTCATTTTCTATCAAAACCTACCAATTACCCACGCGAATATTTTTATTTTTCAACCAAACAGCGGCCTCCGCCTTTTCTGCGAGACGGCCATAAGAGCTCTGGCGCGGCGCTCGGTAATCGAGCGCCGCCTGAACCCTCAGCCCGCACACCGCGCCCGGAGGTCACGGTCCACCTCGGCACGGTCGAAGAGCGCTCCACTTTGACTAGAAACGCTCTAGCAGCCTGTAACGACTGAAGTTTCGGATTGGTGTAGCCTCACCTTGCATGAGGTCGGGAAGTCTCTCGGCGTGCGCACGCCCAGCCGGCCTGACACAAGGTCAGGCCCTACCTGCGTCATTTTTCGTGGAACGGCACACCGGCCATACGCAGGCGAAAACAGCGCACGGGCTCACGCACCGTGAGGCCCTCCATTTCAACCGCTAGATCACCGTTCCCGGCGTGGCCCTACTGGTGCCGTGTCGGGCCGGAGGCGAGCGCCGTAAGGACCGCCGCCTTCAGCTCTTCGATTGAAAATGGCTTGGCTAGGGCGATGAATTTCTCACGCACCGGACTCACGCCGGCCGCGTCGTAGCGGTGGTGGTCGCCACTCATCAGAATGACCGGCAAGCCCGGGCGAATCCGCCGGATATCGCCGATCAACTCGAACCCGTTGCGCCCCGGCATCGAAAGATCCACCAGCGCGAAATCGAACGCATCCGGAGTGGCCGCGAAATGGTTTGCTCCGTCCCGGCCGTCATTCGCCATCTCGACTTGAAAGCCGGCCATCGTGAGCACGGTGGATACGAACGAGCGGACCGCTTCCTCATCGTCAACGAGCAGCACGCGACAGCCCGCGCCGGACAGCTTGGGCAACGCGGCGGGCTTTGCTTCGGGCAGGGCGAGCGGTCCGCTGGTCACGGGTAGATAAACTTCAAAGCAGGTGCCCTGGCCCGGCGCGCTGCGAAGCCGGATCGCGCCTCCATGGTCATGGACAATGCCGTGCACGATCGCGAGGCCCAGCCCGGTGCCTTGACCTTCCGGTTTGGTGGTGAAGAAGGGATCGAAAATGCGCGCCTGCGTCGCTTCATCCATCCCGGAGCCATCATCCGCCACACACAAACACGCGTAGGAACCCGCCGCGCAGGCGAGCCCGTCTGCGGCCGTAATCTCAGCCGGGCGCAGATCGAGGGTGATGCGGCCTTGTTTGGCACCGATCGCATACCCGGCGTTAAGACACAGATTCATGAGGACTTGCTGGATCTGACCGTAGTCACCCATCACGTCGCCCGTGGCGCTGTTTTTATGACTGTGAATGACGATGGAGGACGGGAGACTGGCGATCAGGATCGGCAGCGTTTCGTCTATCATCTGCCGGAGTTGCAGCGGCTTTCGCCCGATGTGGGGAGCGCAGCGCGAGAAGAGCATCAGTCGCTTCACCAAGTCACGGGCCCGAAATCCGGCTCCCCGGGCGCGATCAAGCAAGTCGGCGGCCTTCGGGTTGCTGCCGATCACGGGGAGGGAGAGCTCGATGCAACCGATGATTCCGGTGAGCAGGTTGTTGAAATCATGCGCGATGCCGCCGGCCAGCGTGCCCAGCGTCTCCATCTTTTGCGCTTGGCTGAGCTGGGCTTCCAGCTGTCGCCGGTTGAGCTCGGCTTGGTGGATCTCGGTGATGTCCCGGTTCATACCCAGCAAGCGGTGGGGCGTGCCCTCGCCGTGACGCAGGAGATAGCCGTTGCCCTCGATCATCCGGGTCTTCCCGTCTGACCGGCGAACAATCCGGAACTCGATCAACTGAATCGGGCTGCCCTCGCCCAAATCCTGAAAGGTGCGATCCACCCGGGCGATGTCGTCGGGATGCACGCATCGGCGAAACTCTTCCGGGGAGCCGGTAAACTCATCGCGCCCTACCCCATAAAGCGCATGCATGCCATCATCCCACTCCAGACGGCCGGTCGCCATGTCCATCTCCCACACGCCGATGTGGGAGGCGCGCATCACCAGATCCAGCCGCCTCACCAACGCCTCCTGCACCTGCTCCTGGCGCTTGGCTTGATCGATGTCCGTGTGCGTGCCGAGCATTCGCCGGGGTTTGCCCGGGGCGGACCACTCGACGACTTTGCCGCGGGATAGAATCCATTTCCACGAACCATCGCGGCAGCGCATGCGGTGTTCGACCGCGTGGGGCGCCAGCCCACCCGCGAAATGAATCGCGAGGGCCGTGGTCGCCGCCGGCAAATCATCCGGATGCACGAGCTGTTCCCACACGCTTAATGAGTTGCCCAACTCCTCGTCCGCGTAACCGAGCATGCCCTTCCACCGCCGCGAATAAAACACGTTTCCGGTCTCCACATTCCAGTCCCACAAGCCGTCGCCCGCGCCATCCATTGCAAAACGCCACCGGGCCTCCGACTCGCGCAAGGCCGCCTCGGTCGCTTTACGGTCGGTGATGTCGGTCACAAAACCCTCAATCAGCAGCAAGCCCCCGTCCGCCCCATAGACGCCCGAGGCGCGTTCCCACACCCAGCGCACCGCCCCGGCGCGATTGATGATGCGATACTCGTTGTTGCAAGCCGTGCGGGCGGCGAGCGAAACCTGGCACTTTTCCCACAGCCATTCCCGATCGTCGGGATGCACCAAACTGGCGAAGGCCACCACGCGGTTTTCCTCCAAATCGGATTTCTCGTAACCGGTGAGCTCCCGACAAGCCCCGCTCACATACACCATGGTCCAATCCGCATCGTTGAGGCAGCGGTAAGCCATGCCCGGCAGGTTGGACACCAGGCTGTCGAGATACCGTTGTTGCTCCCGCAACTCGGCCTCGACGCGCTTTTGCTCTTCGAGCAATCCCTGCAACGCCTGGCGGGCCTGCGCGGTCTCGGTGAGCTGGCGAGCGAGCTCATGCTTCGCGACCGATTCCCGCTCTTCCGCCTCGCCTTGCAGCACCAACACGGAGTGCGACGTGGCCAGCGCCGCCGCCAGCAGCGCCTGCGAATCGTCTCGGGATGGGATCGGCGGCGTGGTGTTCATGGGGAGATCACGGTCGTATCTTAACGGCGGGCCGCCAGCACCTCGGCGGCCAACGCCGTGCCCAGCACCCGGGCGCGGATCTTCGCAAACGCTTTCTCGCGAGTGGTGGAAACATCATCGCAAAACGGCGAGTAGCCGCAGTCGTCCGTCGTGCCGAGCTGGGCGAGCGGGATATACTCCGCCGCTTCCAGCACGCGGTCACGCACCTCTTCCGCTGTTTCGATGCGCGGATCGAGCACATCGATCACGCCGACAAACACCCGCTGGCTCGGCTTTAGATAACGACGAATCATCCCCAACACCCGCGCCCGATTACCCTCACGGGCGAGCGCCACGAAGAAATTACCCGCCCGCAATTCAAAGAGGCTCGGCAACAGCTCGGCATAATCCACATCGGCGCTGTGCGTGGAGTCGCAGTCGCCGCCCGGGCACGTGTGAATCCCGATCCGGCTCCGCTCCGCCTCGGTGAACCGGGCGAGCGCGAGGTTGTTCAACCTCACGAAATTGGCCAGCAGTTGCCCCGTCGGGTCGAGTTTGTAGGCGAGGCGGCCTTCCGTAAAATCCACTTGCACGGAGTGCGCCCCCGCCGCCAGACACCCGCGGATTTCCGCCTCATGCTCGTTGAGCAGATCGTGGATAAACTGGTCACGCACGTAGTCGGGCAACGGTTGTGCCGGATAAAAAAGACTCAGCGCCGACGGCGAGATGACCGCCTGCTTGACGGGCAAACGCGTGTTCCGAATCGCAAACTCAACATCCCGGTCCGCACGGTGGGCATACCGAAAAGGCCCCGAGGTGAGCCGCGGCCATTGACGATAATGATCAAGAAACTGGAGCTTAAACCCGTCCGGCGCGAAGTTGGGCAGGCCGTTCACGCAATAGTCCGCGAAGTTGTGGGTTTTGCGTTGCTCCCCATCGCTCAGGACGGGTGATCCCGTTTCCTCCAAACGTCGCAAGGTATCCAAAACCGCCGCGTCACATTGCATATCCAACTCCGCTTGCGAGACACGACCCTCTTGCTTCGCCTTGATTGCAGCAATCAAGGCGATCGGACGCGGAATGGAACCGATCAGCTCGGTGGGAATTGTCATGGGATAGAACGACCTGAACGCTAGAGCTGTTAGCGTTCTCCACGTGCTCCGGTCAACCCTCGGTTTGGGACCCCGGTTTGAGGAACAAGGTTGCTCCCGCCCCGTGACATTCCGGTGAAGCACCCGCGCCCCTTTGACATATCACTGCCGCCCGCGATGGTTCATCCATGCTCTCGCGTCGCTCTTTCCTCCAATCCGCCGCGCTCTACACCGCCGGTTTTGCCGGCCTCCGCGCTCTCGCCAACCAGCCCCTCGCCGCCTATCTCGCCGACGGCTCCGCAACCGGCTTCGGCCCGCTCAGCCCCGACGCCGCCGGGCTCCTCGAGCTACCGGCGGGCTTCCGCTACACGCAGTTTTCCCGCACCGGTGAAGACATGGACGACGGCCTGCTCGTGCCGGGGATGCACGACGGCATGGCGGCGTTTGCCGGCCCCGACGGTCGCACGCTGCTCGTGCGCAACCACGAGCTCGAAAGCGCCTGGGTCAACGGCAGCCCGTTCGGCCACGACGCCGCACGGCTCGACCGCATCGACCGACGCAAGCTCTACGACGCCGGCCGCGGCATCGCGCCCAACCTCGGCGGCACCACCACCCTTGTATTCAATACTCAAACACAGAAGCTAGAATGCCATTTCCTGAGCCTCGCCGGCACCGTGCGCAACTGCGCCGGCGGCCCGACCCCGTGGGGCACCTGGATCACCTGCGAAGAGGTCAACGCCGAGCCCGAGCCCCTCGCCGAGAAGCTCCACGGCTACAACTTCGAGGTGGTCCCCTCCGCCACGCCCGGCCTCGTTGACCCGGTTCCGCTTAAAGCCATGGGCCGCTTCCGTCACGAGGCCGTCGCCGTCGATCCCGCCTCCGGCGCCGTGTATCAAACCGAAGACCTCGGCGATGGCCTGCTCTATCGTTTTCTCCCCAAGGAACCCGGCCGCCTCGCCGCCGGCGGACGCCTGCAGGCACTCGTCTTCACGGATCGCAAGACGACCGACACGCGCAACTGGAATGATTCTCCCGCCGCGTTTCCCGTTGGCCAGCCGCTGCCCGTTGCGTGGCTGGACCTCGACGAGATCGACAGCCCCAAGAACGACCTGCGCACGCGCGGAGCCGCCGCCGGAGCTGCGGTGTTCGCCCGCGGCGAAGGTGCGTGGTGGGGCAACGATTCGGCTTACTTTGCGATGACCAACGGCGGACGCGCCCTCCTCGGCCAAGTCTTCCGTTACCGCCCGAGTCCATTTGAAGGCACGCCCCGCGAGAGCGAACACCCCGCCACCCTCGAACTCTTTTGCGAGCCCAACGACAAAGCGCTGCTCAGCAACTGCGACAACGTCACGGTCGCGCCTTGGGGCGACCTCATCCTCTGCGAGGACACCAAGAGCGTGTGCCGCCTGATCGGGGTGACCCCGGCGGGACGCTACTACGTGATCGCCGCCAACACCGAACCCGGTCGCGAGCTGGCCGGCGCGTGTTTCTCCCCCGACGGCACGACGCTCTTCGTCAACGTCCAAAACCCCGGCTACACCCTCGCGATCACCGGCCCCTGGCAGTCCCGCCGCGCCTGATTTAAATCAAAGCACCCAAAGGTTGTTGTAGCCGGGGTTTGGTATAACCGGGGTCAGCTCCCCGGTCGCTTCGCTCACCCACACGGCGCAAACTCACTGAGCCGTCCACTGTCCCGAAGGTAGGCCGCCTGCTTGCAGGCGCGGTTCGGAGGGCGGGCGCGAGCGAGCTCGCGGCCTACGGGGTAACTGTGAATCAATTCTACACTGGCATAACCAAGCGTTCAACGGGCACGCGCCCGAGATCCAACGGTAACATTCGACAGCCTGCGTGGGTTCTTTTTTATCCTAGGTCTTCCTTCACCCTCATGAACTCACCCGCACTCCTCCGTCGCATCCTCGGTTTTGCCACCCTCGCCCTCCTCGCCGCCGTCCCCGGACTTCGTGCGCAAGAACCCGCCGCCACCCCGGCCACGCCTCCCCCTGCGCCCGCCGCCCCGGCGGCAATCGAAGACATCCGCATCGTCCTGAAAACCACCAAGGGCGATATCGAAGCCGTCATCTTCGCCAGCAAAGTGCCGATGACCGCCGCCAACTTCCTCAACCTCGCGCAAAAAGGGTTTTATGACGGACTCACCTTTCACCGTGTCATTCCCGATTTCATGATCCAAGGCGGCGACCCGCGCGGCACCGGCACCGGTGGCCCCGGCTACGAGTTCGCCGATGAATTCCACCCCTCGTTGCGCCATAACAAGCCCGGCATCTTCTCGATGGCCAACGCCGGCCCCGGCACCAACGGCAGCCAGTTCTTCATCACCCACGTCGCCACCGCCCACCTCAACCGCAAACACAGCGTTTTCGGCGAAGTCGCCTACGGACAGGAAGTCGTCGATCGCATCGCTCGCGGCGACAAGATCACCAAGATCGAAATCCGCGACTCGACCGACGCCCTCTTCGCCGCCCAGGCCGCCAACTTGGCGAAGTGGAACGCCGTCCTGAAGAAATAGGCTCGGCCAAGCCCTCACAGTCCGACCTGGGACTCCGACGTGGGAGCGAGCTTGCTCGCGATAGCATCGGACCTGCCCGCTCC
>JANODO010000243.1:0-21365 GCA_031412735.1 Rariglobus sp.
CCGGCCTTGCGGCGAGCGCGGCGGCCGCCGCGCCTGCGAGGTCGTCGCGCAAGGGAGCCAGCGCCTCGGGCGCGGTCACGCCGAGGAAGGCCAGGCCGTCCACCGGAACCACCCGGCCGGTGCCCGCCGATTGGTTCTCAATAAATTCCGTCTCAAGATACCGGCGAAGGGCCGCCGCGACCTCGGCCATACCAAACGCATCGTGAGCCCGGATGCTCCACTCATAGGCGTCGCGAAACAGACCGTTGATGCGATACGCGTGGGTAAGCTCGGCCACGGCCTCCGGAAAGCGCCCGGCGTCGAAATCTGCCAGGCCGCGATAAAACGGCTCCAGCGCTTCGATCTCCACCTGCGGCAAATAATCGGTGACGGCCTTGGATCGCTTCATCACGAGCGGCAGTGCCCAACGCTGGATCGCATTGACCTCATCCAGGCCGGAGCCCTCCCGCGCCATCACGCCCAGGACCACCCCGTCGCGCACCCGAACCAGCCGGCTGTCGCGAGGCGAGAGCTCCACATAATAATCGAGCCCGAGCAACGAGGACGCCGGCGCGGCGGCGCGAAAGCCGCGCACGGCGTCGTTCTGCTCGATCGCGACGTCTTGCGTGAGCGCCCGATCCAACACAGCCAGCCCTTCGTCGGCGAACGCGGCGCGGTGACGTGTCGCCAGCCCAAAGAGCGCCGCATCGCTCGCCGACGACCCGGCTTCCACCACAGCGACGCGAGGGGCGGCGACCGCCTCGACGACCGGGGCGTTCAGTAAACGAGCGGCCGCTTCGGTAAGCCGGGCGGCCGAGGCGAGGTCTTCGACCTCAACCGAAAACGCGCCCATCGCGCGCCCGTCGGCGGCGTTAACCAGCTCCACGATCCAGCCGCTCGCGGCCACCCGGCGGAAGTGTAGGTAACGGTCCACGTTGAGCGGTGCGGGCGCCGCAAGGCCGACCTCCGGCTGAGCGGTGAAAGCGGCGCGTTCGCGCTCGGCCCACACGCCGGCCAACTCGCCGCGCTCGACCACGGACCACGCGTCGTTGCCGGAAAGCTGCGCGGTCAACACGGCCTGCCAATCGGCCGGCGCAGGCACTCCCGCCACCACCAGCGCAACGCGCGGCGCACCGAAGGCAACCGTGGCCAGGAGAGCCGCCCACGCACCGGCCAAAAAGCTGAGCTGCCAACGGCGAAACCAATTCATGGCACCGAGCGGCGGTAGGTGAACGTGGACTGGCCGGTGATCGGTTCGGAGCGGAAGACTTCCTTGCCTCCCTCGGTCAGCACGAGACGGCCTTTAAAGCCCTCCTGGAGACCCGTGACGATCAACTCGCTGATGTGCTGGCCGCGCAGGGAGCCGGAATGAGACGAGAAGGAATCCTCCAGGTCGACGCCGCTCGCGTTGTATTTCATCGTGAGCCGCGCCGGCATCCGGGGGTAATCCTCTGCGAACGTGAAACCAAGCGGGTGATCGGGGGGACCTTTCCAGTCAAGATCGGTCTGTTTACGGCCGACCAGAAAACAGCCGGCGGGTGTTTGCACGTAGGGAATCGTGGATACGAGTTCGGAGCGGCCGGTTTTGAGCGTGACTCGAATAATGCCGGTGGGCGCACGGGTCAGTTCGATACGCTTGCCGTTGTAGATCATGGGTGAGGCGATGTTGATCCCGTCCGGCAGGCGATCGGTCGTGACCGTCGCACGGCCCTCGGACGGAATGAGGCCCGCGAGCCCGGGGCCGATTTTCTGGAGATCGTCAGGCGACATGCCTTCGGTGTCCACCAGCGCGCTGAGCGCGGTCACATCACGGGCGACGAGCGCCACGTCGATAGCGGCCGCCAATGCGGCGGGATCGGCGGGCGCGGCGGCACGCAGGGACAAGGTGGTCAGACCAATGATGAGAAAGGTGATGAAGCGCATGGGAGGATGAAGAAGGGAACGCGAAAAAGGTTAAGGGACGAGCTTTGGCACGAGGCGGTCGAGGAGCTTGAGCGCGGCGTTTTCCAAGGCTTTTTTGCCCGCGCTGTGTTCGGCGATGTCGATGGCGACGTCGGCCTGACGATCCACGTGGAGAATCTTCTTCGTGGCGACGTGGGTGAGCGTGAGCTCCACGCGGGCGCGGCACGAGATGAGGTTCCCGCGGCGCATGCCCAACTCGCTGAACGCCTCGCCGGAGATGACGACCACATCGGTGCGCGTCGCGGCTTCTTCGGCGGTCACGACCGGGAAACCAATTTCCTTCAAGGCGATCATCAACTCGGTTTGCACCGCCGGATCGATCACGGGACGCGCGAGGTGTTGCTCGGTCACGGTGACGTAAATTGCAGGAAGCGTCTTGCCGGCGACGAGTGTCTTCAGTCGTTCGATACGCGCGGCGGGGGCTTCGACTTTGGCGACCAGCGCGGCGGATTGTTTAGCGAGGATGGCGGCGATTTTGCCGGCCAGCTCGGCTGCGGGGGTGTCGAGTTTATCCAGCGACGAGGTGGTTGCCATCTCCCCAAAAACGCGGCCGGTCTCGGTGCCGATGATCTTGGCTACCACGTAGGCTTTCCCGCCGGACTCAAAAACGCGGCCGGTGACGAGAACCTTGGCACCGACAAGCGCGCCGACTTTCGCGGCGGTATCGGGTGAAACGTTGCCCGCGAGGCCGAGTTCCTGTTCGCCGAGGAGCTTTTCGACTTCCTGTCGCTCGACAAGAAACACGTCGGGTTGGGCGGAGAGATAGGCGTTGAGGAGAATGCCCACTTCGGCGCCTTTCTTTTCGAGGCTGCGTTCGCCGGCCTGGAAATCGAAGACGGCCACGGGGAGCGGTTCGGTGGCGGCCAGGGCCGTGGCGGCAAGCGCCAAGGCGGCGAGGAGAAGACGAGGTGTTTTCATAAAATGGTTCAGGGGGCGGGCGTGAGGATTTGGAGGAGCAGCGTGTGAAGGGTTTCACGGGCGCGAGGGTCGGTCTCGAGAAGAGTCGTGAGGGGAAGCGTGATCTTCGCGAGGTAGCGATGGCCGGCGGGATCACGTTGCAGGTAGATTCCGGGCAGAAGCTGCGGCGCATCAATGAAGGCGAGCAGGTGACCCCGCGTGTCGGTATCACGAGTGAGGCGATCCCAATCATCTTGGGTGACGTCGCCGATCACGACCGTATCGGCGGAGAGCTGCGCGGGCAGGTCAGTGCCGTAATCGTCAAACTCAAGACGCTGAGAGCGGAGAAACTCGCGAAGCCCGGGCGCGATGCCAGAGACGACAACCCGGAGGCGGCTGGCCTCAAAGGCGGGGGCCAGTGGAGCCAGATCCAGGCGCGGTTCTCCGGCGGGAAACACGATCAAGCCGAGCGGTCCGAAAGTCCCAAGCCAGAGCTGAAGGCGCGTAACCCGCACGACCGCCGGCGGCGTGAGGCGCAGGCGAACGACGCGCGCGTCCACGTCGTTGGGCAACAGGGTGGTTTCTACTTCGAGCGGGCGGGCAATCGCGCCGGCGAGCTGGACGAAGCGCGGCTTCAAAGCTGCGGCCGGCTCGCCGGACGGGATGAGGATTTGAAGCGTCGCGGGTTGCCCGGCCACGAGCGAAGCCGCGGGCTCGACGCGGGCCTGCTCCTCCACGCCGATGAGGTTGAGGCCGCCGCCCGCCACGCAACGCACGGCGCCGAGGGCGAACCAGCAGAGGAGGAGTCGTATTGATTTCATAGCGGAAGGGCGAGTGAGCGGGCCGCTATCTCCCAGCCATCCAATGCGCGGGCCGCAGGTTGGGCGGACGACCAGACGAAGTCGTCGCTCGCGAGGAGCACGCCACCGTTGGACGTAATGAGCGGTTCGATACGGACGAAAACACCCTCGAGCTCGAAGCGCACCGGGCGGCCGCTGTAGGCGAGGATACGCAGGCGCCGGCCGTCACGATGCAACTCGACGACCAGCGCCTGATCGGCGGGTGCGGCCACGGTGTTGGCTTGAGGCCCGAGATCGAGCTGGAGCGCGCCTTCGCGCTCGATCACGGCATTGAGCTGGCCGGGGAAAAGGTGGTTGAGCTGGGCGAGCAGCTGGCGGGAACCGGCGTCGTTGATCGCGATCTGAGCGGCGGGGCGCGGGGCGAGCCACCAGCCGAGGCCCAAGCCGATGCAGAGCGTAGCGACTGCAGTCGCGGCTGCGCGAAAGCCGAACCAAGACGAGCGAGGACGCGCGGCCCCGTGGGGCGAGGTGGTTTGCGGAGTGCGCAGCGCGATGGTCGCACGGTGGAGAGCACGCGCTTGGGCGACAGGGTCGGCGGACGGGACGGCGAGCGTGGCGAGTTGTTTCTTGAGATCGGCGTCGGTCATGGGCGGCTTCCGGCGGCGAGAGGCCGCAGTTGTTTTTTGAGCTTTTGTTTCGCGCGGAAAATGCGCCACGAGACGGTGGTTTCGGCACAGCCGAGAATGCGGGCCGCCTCGGCGTGGTTCAGGCCTTCGTAGTAAACGAGCGTCACAGCCTCGCGGAGATCCCCGTCGAGCGCCGACAGGGCGTCGCGCACGGCGAGCGCGGCTTCGGAGGAACCGCTGAAGTCGGAGGCGGTCGCATCCGGAGCCAGCGCCAACAAATCCCGGGCGACGCGCTCCTGGCGAACGCGGCTGCGCTGGCGATCACGGCTTTTGTTGGCGGCAATCGTGTAGAGCCAGTTTTTGAACGAGGCTTCGCGCCGGAATTCCGTGAGCGCGCGCGCCGCCTGGATGAACGTGTCCTGCGCGATGTCCGCCGCCTCGGCCGGACACAGCGAGAGTCGGAAGGCGAAGGCGTGGATCATGGGATAGTAACGGTTGAACAGCTCCGTAAAGGCCTGGGCGCAGCCGGCGGCGGCTTGCGTAACCAAGTGGGCCTCGTCGGCCTCCTTAACGGATGAAGTCATGGTGTCTATGTGCTGAAGACGTCCGCCGGCGCCGAATCCTTGGCGTTTTCGACGAAAAGCGGCCGGCACCTATCGCAACTCAATAGTAAGCGAATGGTCCGTCTCCACTGCCTTCAGACGCTTATTGTAGTCTTGGATCAACGCCTGAAAAAGCCCCCGAACGTCCATGTTTCGCTCGATAGCCATCTCAAGAACATTTGCCGCGATGAAATCCTCCAATGCAACAAGCTGAACTTGCGCGTCTACACCCTCATCTTCAGCAATTCCTCTTATTTTTTCCAGACGACTGCGAGGCACGACCAACACCGGCCTTAATTGATCTTCAACATTCCTGCGGCAACGGAGCAATACTGCGCGACCTGGCGCGGCCGTGACATGGAAAGCGACCCCATCAATCACGAAATCCCCGTCCCTACCGGTTTGCTCGTCGCCGGCGTGCGATGGCAGATTCGGAATATTTTTTGAAGGGAAGCGCGCCTGTAGTTTTGCCCCGACAAGGTGTTGCTCGACCGCCCCGCCGGAACGACCAGCGGCCTCGGCCAAAATCGCTGCCACCCAGCGCTCCGGTGTTTCGGAGGGACGACACACAATTTTAAGGTTGGTGCGACTAAGCCATGTATATACGTGCCCCAAAACCAGCGTAAGTGCGGAGGCGATGGCCTTGTTTTTTTCCGATACGGTCAGCAGCGCCAAGCCGGTGCCATAATCGATGGATTCCAGCAGCCTTTTAGCGTCTTGGGCGACCTGTCTCGTAGTCGCTTCCTTCAAAAAACGACCAGGGATTTCGTGTTTTTTAAGAAGGCTTTGCCACGGGGAACCCCGAACGCCCCGTAGCTCTCCACCTTCTGAGAACATTGACGCGGCGGTGAGCGGCAATTTCCCGGTTAGACGTTCCAACACCACAAGGCCGGCGGCCAGAGTGTTGCGGGAAATCTTTCCGTTGCGTGTGCACGAGGCCAGCCACTCGTGCACGGAAGCGTGAATGGGTTTATCCATCGGAAATCTCGTCAAGCCGGCACGCAGCGTCTCGTGTGGACAAGCTCTTCATACACATCGTCGAGATAATTTTCCGCGATCCATTCTACGACGGGAACGCAAACCGCATCGCCGAAACCAAAGAGCGCTTGGTTCAACGGCACGTTCAAAAAAAAGTTGTCGGCACCCATAAGACGCGCGCATTCACGACCGTTTAGAAGTCTCACCTGACACCGCCCACGCCCGGCCTTAAAGAGAATCTGCCTGCCGCTGCCGCCTCTCGGAGTTCGCAGACACCCGGCTATTCCGTCCGTGCGCAGTTCAGCCATCGAGCGGCCGTTTCGCACGCGCCGGAAAACCGTGCCGTAAGAATAAACGGCTCGCCGCATCATTTCTTCTGCGGTGGCTAAGTGACGCTCACTCATCTGCCCTAGTAAATAATCAACCCGATCTTGCGACCACCACTCGGATGAATCCGCGGGCAAGGGCTCGATAATATTCCCTAACGTAAGTTGCAGCGCCGGCAGCGGCGGCAGGTTTCGTATGTCCCAAAGAACATCATTGGAGTGCTCAAATATGAAATCGGCCAAGGCCTTGGGCCGAATTTCACTTTCATAAAAACCGGATTCCTCAACCAAAGCAGGCGGAGGTTCGTCGTTGTCTATCCCGACGATAAAAAGGCGCTGACGGCTCTGGGGGACGAAGTGCGAAGCATCGACAATAAACGTGTCAACGCGGTAACCCAACCGGTTGAGTTCCTGCAGGACGGTCAAAAAATCCTTGCCCCCGTTAGACGTCAGAAACCCAACAACATTCTCCAACAAAACTATTGGAGGCTTCAGGCGCCCCATTCCCTCGAGCGCGCGTGTGAATCCCCAGAATGCGGAAGAGTGAACTCCTACAAGCCCGGCCCGCCCTCCCGCGAGGGACAGGTCGTTGCAAGGAAATGACGCGGTCGCCAGCATGGCACTGGGTAAAGTCTGCGGGTTCAGAGCGTGGATGTCTCCCAGATTGAAGTGCGACTCTTCATCACGAAAGTGGGCCGAATACATTTCCAGTTTGTTTGGGTCGATGTCGTTGGCGAAAACTACGCTCCAGCCAGTCCGCGCCAAACCTTCCCGCATCAAGCCGATACCTGCAAAAAACTCTAAAACCGTCTTAGGCACGCGAGCACGATGCCGCCGGCAAAGAGGTTTTCAAGAGGCAAAGGTTCATCATCGAGGTTATCGACATCCTATTTGATCGCCGGCCATGCGAGGTCGAGCGGGCGACCCACATTCTCGCCGTCCCCTGCCCCGCCGTCGTCCTCTCCATTTTCGCCCACGCTCCAGATGCGCGGGCCGTTTACCAGGTCGATGAGCAAGGGCGCGGCGGAGAACGGGTCGGCCGGCGGTGCGGACAACACGCCCTCCGCGACAAGTTTTGCAAAGGGCGCAGGCCGGCCGAGACGCCGCCAGGCGAGCAGGGCCGTCAACGCGCTGCGTTGCGCCTCGCGACGGAACACCGACACGGAAAGCGGCTCCCAGTGCGACGTCGTGATGACGAGAAAGAGTTTGCCCACCGGATTATCGACCGCCGCGATTTCGGCGTCGACCCGGGCAATCTGCTCGGCTGTGGCGAGTGTATCCTGGGTCGAGTAACGTAATAGTTCGGGGATTTCACGTGCGTAATCGCCGAGGCTCCGCCCGGGTTGGCGCGCGCCGAAGCCCAGCGGATGGCGACCTGTGGCGATGAACGCGTCGAGCCATCCGCTGACGTCATCCGCCGCCGCTTGCAGCGTCGCCTCGCGGTCCAGCGGCGGACGGGCAACGGCGCCCACGCGGGGCTCGCCCTCGTTCGGTGGAGTGGGCGGAACCATGCCCAGCGAACCGATGCTACTGAGCAGGAGGTCCACGTTGTCGGTGAGCGGCAACCGGTCGAGGACCACGCGGGTGAAAAAGGTGAACTCCCCGCGAAAGGCGCGCTGCAACGCCTCGGCGGCCAACCGTTCGTCGCGCAGTAATGCGGCCTGCAAGCGCGCTGCCTGCGTCGGCGTGAGATCGGGTTGGCGTGCCAGCCAATAGACGCCGTCGAGCGCGAGCTGCCAGACGCCGGACGCGTTGAGCAAAGGGATGAGCCCTTCTTGCGAGCTCAACAACACGCGCGCCGATGCAAGGTTCTCCACGGCCAACGCGAGCGCGTCGTCGTGGCGTTGATCGCGCCACGCGCGCTTGAGAGCGGCCGTGCGGACCGTGGCGAGTTGGCGCAGCGGCTGGTGGTCGGGAAACGGTGTTTCAGGGCCGCGCAGCGCGGGGAGTTGCAGGGTTTCGTTTTCGCGCAGAGTGAATTCGGTGAGCGCAGGAGCGACGCAAGCGAGCCAGACCTTCAGTGCGGAGTCCGCGTCATCGGGAGGGTTTTCCAAAGGTGATGACAACACCTGGAGTTGATCGCGCGTGGCGGGATCTTCGGGGAAAAGCTGCGGAAACAAGGGCTGCCAGCGCACGAGCGCGTTAAGCTCTGCGGGCAGCTCCGTTCGCACCAGGAGCAGTTCGCGCCAAGGAGTCGCCTCAGAGGTCACGACCCCTGCGGCTGGCGCGCTTGGAGAAAGGATTCCACAGATCACTGCGAACAACAGAGCGAGGCGGCGCATGGGCAAGGGTGTGGTGCTGCGAACATCGCGAGCAAGCTCGCTCCCACGTGCGACTCAGCGGACACGAAAAAGCGCGGCCGTGGCGGGCCGCGCTTTTATGAATCGAATCGGAGCCCGACCAGCGGTCGGGCCTACACCCAAGCACTCAGCGCTTGCGGCGCTTGAGTTCCAGTTGCACGCCTGCGAAGCGGACGAGCGAGTGCAGGACTTCCTGCTCAGCGGGATCAAGGTGAGCGGCGTCCTTGAGCTGAGCTTCGGCGCGCTTGAGAGCGTCTTCGACGGCTTTCTCGTCGATCTTATCCTCGGTGATCGCGCGCTCGGCCAAGACTGAGATCTTGTCGCCTTCGATCTGGGCAAAACCGCCGCCCACCGCGAGGAAGTGCTCCTTACCACCCTTGGTCACGCGCAGCTCGCCATCGGCGACCCGAGTGAGGAGCGGAATGTGGCCCGGCAAAATGCCAATCTCACCGTCCACGGTCGGGATGACGACCGTGTCGATGGTGTCGGAATAAACCCGGGCTTCGGGGGTGACGATTTCGAGAGTGAGCATGAGGAAAGGACTGAAGGACTAAAGGGCTGAAAGGCTGAAGGAGAGCGGCGGGGCCTCCGGGCTTTCAGCCCTTCAGCCTTTCAGATTTTCAGGCTTTTTTGGCGGTAGCCAAAACTTCGTCGATGCCGCCCTTCATGTAGAAATCACCTTCGGCAACGTGGTCGAGCTCGCCGGAGAGGATCATCTTGAAGCCGCGAATGGTGTCCTTGACGGGCACGTATTTGCCGGACGCTCCGGTGAACACTTCGGCGACCGTGAACGGCTGCGAGAGGAAGCGCTGGATCTTGCGGGCGCGGTAAACGGTCTGCTTATCCTCGGGGGACAACTCGTCGAGGCCGAGAATCGCGATGATGTCTTGAAGATCCTTGTAACGCTGAAGCACGCGCTGCACTTCGCGGGCAACCGCATAGTGCTCTTCACCCACGATCGAGGGCTCGAGGGCCTTCGACACGGAGGCGAGCGGATCAACGGCCGGGTAAATACCGAGCTCGGCGATGGAACGCTCCAACACGATGGTGGAATCCAAGTGCGCGAACGTGTTGGCGGGCGCCGGGTCGGTCAAGTCGTCGGCGGGCACGTAAACGGCCTGGAAGGACGTGATCGAACCCTTCTTCGTCGAGGTGATACGCTCTTGGAGCATACCCATCTCGGAGGAGAGCGTCGGCTGGTAACCCACCGCGGAGGGCGAGCGACCGAGGAGCGCGGACACTTCGGAACCGGCTTGCGAGAAACGGAAAATGTTATCCACGAACAGGAGCACGTCCTTGTTCATCTCGTCGCGGAAATACTCGGTCATCGCGAGCGCCGAGAGGGCGACGCGCATACGGGCACCCGGGGGTTCGTTCATCTGGCCGTAAACGAGGGCGACCTTCGACTCAGCGAGGTTATCCTGCTTGATGACGCCCGACTCGGACATCTCGTGGTAAAGGTCATTGCCTTCGCGGGAGCGCTCACCGACGCCGGCGAACACGGAGTAGCCGCCGTGGGCCTTGGCGATGTTATTGATGAGCTCCATGATGACGACCGTCTTGCCGACGCCGGCGCCGCCGAAGGCGCCGACCTTGCCGCCCTTGGTGAACGGAGCGATCAGGTCGATGACCTTGATGCCGGTCTCAAGGATGTCGGCCTTGGTGTCCTGATCGGCGAGCGCGGGAGCGGCGCGGTGGATCGGGTAACGCTTGGTGTGGGCAACGGCGCCTTTGCCGTCCACGGCGTCGCCGGTGACGTTGAAGATGCGACCGAGAATGCCCTCGCCGACGGGGACGGTGATCGGGCTGCCGGTGTCGACCACGGGCATGCCGCGGACCAGGCCTTCGGAGGACGACATGGCGATCGTGCGGGCGATGCCGTCACCGAGGTGCTGCTGGATTTCGAGGGTCAGCTTCTCCTGTTTGCCGGCGACGACAAAGTCGACGGTGAGTGCCTGGTAGATCGGAGGAATCGCGTTATTCGCGAACTGGACGTCGACGACGGGGCCGATGACTTGGACGATTTTGCCGGTGTTGCTCATAAAAGGGCTGAAGGACTGAAAGACTGAAGGACTGAAGGTAAGAGTGAGGTTTCGGGAAAGTGTAGCGGGCTTCGGGACCTTCAGCTTTTCAGCCTTTCAGTCTTTCAGCCCTTGATCGGCTAGGCGGCGAACTGCGCGGCGGCGATTTCCAGGATTTCCTGGGTGATCGCGGCCTGGCGGGCTTTGTTGTATTCGAGGCTGAGCTCGCCGACCAACTTGGTGGCGTTGTCCTTGGCGGTCTTCATCGCGACCATGCGGGCCGAGTGCTCGGAGGCTTTCGCCGAGAGAACGACCTGGTAGGCCTGACGATTGACGTAGAAGGGCAGCAGCGCCTCCAAAACATGCGCAGCGCTGGGCTCGAAAATCATATCGCGGTCGTCGTGCGAGGGCGCGACGCCGGCGTCGGCTTGAACACCGGCGATGAACGTGGCGAGGTTGGCCAGCGGGAGAATCGGGCGGATGGTCGGCTCTTGGACGAGCGTGTTCTTGTAGCGCGAGTAAATGATTTCGACGGTGTCGATTTCACCGGCGAGATACTTCTGCACCATGAGCTCGACGGCGACCTTGACCTCGGCAAACGGCACGCGGTCTTGGATCGGGAAGTCGGCGACGAGATCGCGCTTCGTGCGGGCGAGGAACTGGGCGCCCTTGCGACCCATGGCGAAATATTTGACCGGGGTCTTGATCTCGGTGACGAGCTTGAAGAGGTTGGCGTTGAGGGGACCGCAGAGGCCTTTGTCGGTAGTGACCAGCAGGATACCGCGGACCTTCACTTCGCGCTGATCGAGGAACGGATGATGAAGCTCGGCCACGCGGGGAGCGAGCGAGGCCAGCATGTTGGCCATGAGCTGCGTGTAGGCGCGTCCGGCGAGGGCGGCCTGCTGCGCCTTCTTCATCTTGGACGCGGCGACGAGCTCCATCGCCTTGGTGATTTGGCGGGTGTTTTTGACCGACTTGATGCGCCGGCGGATATCGCGTGTGGAAGCCATGAGGGGGAAAAGGGCTGAAGGACTAAAGGGCTGAAAGGCTGAAAAGGAGATCAGCGCTTGCGGAGGAGGGTGACGAAGATGGCGATGAGCTCGCTGACTTCTTGTTGGAGGGGTGCGAGGCGTGCGGGCGGGACGACTCCGTCGGCTCCAAGGCATTCGAGCCAGAGGAGGGTTTCGTCGGTTTCGCGGAGACAGTCGCCGAGTTTGGAGCGGTATTCAGCGGTCGAGCGACCGCGTTGGGCTTCGCGATAATTTGAAGTGACAGAATTGGCCGAGCGAACAAGCTGGTCACCGTAGATTTGCGCGAGGCGATCACGAGCCGGAAGGGCGCGATAGAGCCGGGCGACGCGACGTCCCAATTGGAACGTGCGATCCCGGAGATCTCCCTCTTCGTGAAACACGGCGACATCGTAGGTTTTTCTTTCAGCTCTTCAGCCTTTCAGTCCTTCAGCTATTAAGCGGAGTAGGTGGACTTCCACTCGTCGAGGGCGGCGACGATCTTGGCCTCGATGTCTTTGTCGAGGGCGGCCTTGGTGCGGATTTCCGTGAGCAGCGCATCCTTGCGGGAAGCGAAGAAGTCGCGGATCGACACGGCGGCGGCGGTGACCTTCTTCACGTCGAGGGAGTCGTAGTAGCCCTTTTGGAGCGCGAAGATGGTGACGGCCTGGAGCTCGATGGAGATCGGGCTGAAGGCGGGCTGCTTGAAGAGTTCGACAATGCGGCCACCGCGGTCGAGCTGGGCCTTGGTCTTGGCATCCAGGTCGGACCCGAACTGCGCGAAGGCGGCCAACTCGCGGAACTGGGCGAGCTCACCCTTGAGCTTACCACCGACTTGTTTGGTAACCTTGATCTGCGCAGCGGAACCGACGCGCGAGACGGAGAGACCGACCGAGACGGCGGGGCGGATGCCTTGGTTGAAGAGGTCGGTTTCGAGGAAGATCTGACCGTCGGTGATCGAGATCACGTTGGTCGGGATGTAGGCGGACACGTCGCCGGCGAGGGTTTCGATGATGGGCAGCGCGGTGAGCGAGCCTTTGCCATCGAGACGAGCGGAACGCTCGAGGAGACGGGAGTGCAGGTAGAACACGTCGCCAGGATAGGCTTCGCGGCCGGAAGGACGTTTCAGGATGAGCGAAATCTGGCGGTAGGCGACGGCGTGCTTGGAGAGGTCATCGAATACGATGAGGGCGTCCATGCCGTTTTCCATGAACCATTCACCCATGGCGGCACCGGAGAAGGGGGCGAGGTATTGGTTGGCGGCGTTGTCGGCGGCGGGAGCGGCGACGATGATCGTGTATTCGAGGGCGCCGGCGTTTTCGAGGGCGGCGATGGTGCGAACGATGTTGGAGTTCTTCTGGCCGATCGCGACGTAGATCGAGTAAACGGGGCGGAACTTGGGGTCGCCGGAAGCGGCACCGACCTTGTTGATCTTTGCCTGGTTGATGATCGTGTCGATCGCGATGGTGGTCTTGCCGGTGCCGCGGTCGCCGATGATCAGCTCGCGTTGGCCGCGGCCGATCGGGATCATGGAGTCGATGGCTTGGATGCCGGTGAAGAGCGGTTGGGAAACCGACTTACGGACCATGATGCCAGGGGCGATCTTTTCGACGGGATAGGTTTCAGTGGAGCCGATCGGGCCTTTGCCATCGACGGGGTTACCAAGGGCATCGACGGCGCGACCAAGGAGGCCTTTGCCGACGGGAACGGAGAGGAGCCGACCGGTGGTGGAGACCTCGTCGCCTTCCTTCAGTTGGGAGACGTCACCGAGAACGACGGCGCCGACTTCATCGGTGCCGAGGTTGAGCGCGATGCCGATCACGCCGTTGGGGAACTGGATCATCTCGTTGTAGGCCACGTCGGAGAGGCCGTCGATTTTGGCGACGCCGTCGGCGACGGTGCGGATGACTCCGGTGTTCTTGCGGACGGCTTTGTTGGAAAGCTTCGCGATCTGCTGTTCGATTTGTTCGATAACCGTGCTCATTTTGGAAAGGGCTGAAGGAAAAAAAAGGCTGAAGGGCTGAAAGACTGAAGGGCTGAAGGAGGAGTGAAACTGTGCAGGGGAAGGCGGTCGGACTTTCAGCTTTTCAGCCTTTCAGTCCTTCAGCCTTTTTCAGATCAGACACTGGCGGAAAGGGCGGCGAGCTGGCCGGAGACGGACGACTCGTAAACGTCGTCGCCGATGCGCACGCGCAGGCCGGCGAGGAGGGACGGATTGGCCTTGGCTGTGGCGGTGACCGGGCGAGCATAACGTGTCGAGAGGCTGGCGGCGATGGCCGACAAAGTCGCTTCACTGACCGGGCCCGAGTGCTCGATGACGGCGACGCCCTTGGCGACTTCGGCGACGACGAGGCGCTGGTAGGCTTTGCTGATCGCAAGGGCGCTACTGCCTTGGGTTTTCTCGATGTAACCGAGGACACCGGCAACCTGCTCGTTGGAGAGGTGGCCGTCCACAAAGCTCAATTTAAAGAGCTGGCGAGCGAGCTGCTGGATCTGGGATTTGCCGGTGGACATGGGGAGGAAAAGGGCTGAAAGGCTGAAGGACTGAAAGACTGAAGGAGCGACCGGTGATGGGCGGCGGCGATGGTTCGGGCATCTTCAGCCCTTCAGCCTTTCAGTTATTCAGCCTTTGGTTTTTCAGACGTTGGTGAGCTCGCGGGCGGCGGCTTCGTTGTATGAAGCGCGGTCCGCGTCGTTGAGCTTCTTGGCGAGGACTTGCTCGGTCGTGGCGATCACGAGGCGAGCGATATCGGCGCGGGCCTCGTTGAGCATCTTCTTGTGCTCGAGGACGGAGGCCTGCTGGGCCTTGGCGAGGAGACTGGCGGCGCGCTCGGTGGCGGCGGCGGCTTCGCGCTCGGAGAGTTCCTTGGAGATCTTACGTGCTTCTTCGATGATCTTGTTGGCGGTGACCTGGGCCTCTTTGATCTGGGCGGCGGCGGTCACCTGGGCTTCGGCGAGCTGGGCGGCGGTGGCGGCGGCGTTCTTGAGGCCGGCGTCGATGTGGGCGTTGCGCTCGTCCATGGTCGCGAGCGTGGGCTTGATCGCGAAGCGATAGAGCACGAAGGCCAGAATCGCGAAGCTGACAAACTGCATCGCGATGTAGCCGGGCTGAATACCAAAGCGGGTGATCAGGTTGGCGTCACCAGAAGCGGCGGCGGCGGCGAGGATGGGAAGCATGGCGAGGGGCGAAGAGGATGACGGAGGAAAAAGGGAAGGCCGGAACGGAAAATCCGTCCCGGCACGGAAACAATCGGCTTACTTGCCGAGCACGAAGATGGCGAGAATGCCGAGACCTTCAGCGAAGGCGCCGAGCACGAGAGCGAGGGGAAGGATCTTGCCCTGGGCTTGGGGGTTGCGGCCGACCGCTTCAACGGTGCGGAAGCCAATGAGGCCCACAGCGATGGCTGCGCCGAAAACGGCGAGACCGGTGGCGAGGTTACCAGTAATGCCGGCGGGAGCGACGGCTTGGGCGAGGATGTTGATCATGGTGGTGTGTATTGGGTTGTTCGTTCTCTCGATCGTGCACGTGTTATGGGAACATGCTCCCGATCGCGAAAGGGATGGGAATGCGCTTAGTGAGCGGACTCCTTATGGGCGGCATCGTGGCCGTGTTCTTCGCCGTGGTGGTCGTCGCCATGGTTGCAGATCAGGCCGATGTAAACCGACGACAGCAGCGTGAACACAAAGGCCTGCACGAGGCCGACGATGATTTCGAGGAAGTAGAAGACGAAGATGAAGCCGGTGGCGTGAAGGAGGTTTTCACCGCCGAACACGTTGCCGAAGAGACGGGCCGAAAGGGTCACGGGGCGCATGCCGATCGAGACGAGCTCAATGATGCCCACGAGGAAGAAGACCACGCTCAAAAAATAATACATCGCGGGGTTCAGGTCGCCCTTGCCGGCTTTGTTGCCGAACAGATCGTGCCAGATCATCTTCGGGCCGGCGTATTTGAAAATAAGGACAAGCCAGGCACCGAAAGAGACCAGAGCGAGGGCAAGCGTGCCGTTGGCCTCGGAGGTGTGGGGGCGAAGGAGTGCGGTATCGAGGACGAACTTGCCGGTCTCAGGATCGGTGTGACCCCAGCCAGCGGTGCCTACGAACGGGAAGAGTCCACTCCAGTTGTGCACCAGGATGAAGATGAACAAGCAGAGGAGAACGGGGAACGCGCCGGGCATGGCTTTTTTGCCGACGATCGGCTCGAGCATGTCGCGCAGCATGATGATGAGGGACTCGAAAACCGACTGGCCGCGCGAGGGAACGAGCTTGGGCGTGCCCACCATCCAGCGGATACCGATGATCAACAGCGTCGTAACCAGGAGGCTCGTGAAAATGCTGTTGGTGATGGGCAGACCGGTGATGGCCTTGAGCGACGACGCGGCTTCATGACCGCCGGCAGCGAGCGCGGACGTGGCCGTGGCCAGCAAGAGTGTCGGAAGTGCGAGGAGTTTGACTGCGGACATGGATGCGCGGGGGGCGGTCGTAGAAGGAAAAAGGGAAGACCTAGGCGGACGGTTTTGCCGCCGTCAACCCCTGAAATGACCCGCTTCAACCGGTTACGAGTGAAATTAGCTCAATCGCTCGCGGGCGCGCTCCAACTAATTTCAACCCCTATTCGACCCTTCCGCCATCAAACCGCAGCCGCAGCGCCACCCGTGCGTCGGGCGATCAAAGACTCGTGCCCGTTATCGGCGCGCAGCTGAAAAACGGTCGCCAGCTCAAAGGGCCAGGGCTCCTCCGAAGTGAGGCTCCAGTCGGCGTGTTCGCGGATGAAGGTGCGCGCTTGGTCAAAATACGGCGCGTGGTCGGTGCGGAAACACAGCCGGGCCCCCTCCCCTGCCCGTGCGGCCAGCGCCGTAAGAAACTCCGGCTGCAACACCCGGTTTTTCCAGTGACGGCGCTTGGGCCACGGGTCGGAGAACAAAAGGAAAACCTCAGCCAGGCGCGTGTCGGCGGGCAACGCCTCGAGAAAGAGGCGGACGTCGGCGTGGAGCCACGCGATGTTCTTGAGGCCGGCGCGGTTGGATTTACGGGCGGAGCGGTCCAGGCGGTCACCGATCAGGTCGATGCCGATGCAAAAGCGGTCCGGATGCGCCTGGGCGTAGGCCGTCAGGTAATGCCCATGCCCGCTCCCGATCTCCAGGGTAAGCGGAAGGGGCGTCTGGAGCAGCGTGGCGAGACGCTCGCGCAGGTCGGCAATACGGGAAGCAGAGATGGCTTGGGCGATTTCCAGCGGCATGGATGAGCGCGGAGTTATGCAGGGAACGGGCGGCGGCGCTCAATCACGAAGATGGGGTTGCGTGGAGGACGGGATGACGGGCCCGCTGATGGCCGATCCAGGGAGGGACGAGCTCCGTCTCGTCCGCAGGGTTGTCGGCAGAATTTCCCACGGTTGTCGGCAGGGTTGCCAAGCGTTGCCGGCAGCAGTGCCCGCGCCGTTTTCCGCGGCATTGCATTTCCGAACCGGACGAGACGGAGCTCGTCCCTCCCTTCATCCTTGCCCGTTTGCCCGGAGCGGCAGGCTGAAGAAGAACGAGGTCCCCTCGCCTTGCCGGCTCTCGACCCACACGCGCCCGCCGTGAAGCTGCACGATGTGTTTCACGATGGAGAGGCCGAGCCCCGTGCCACCGGTATCGCGGGACCGGCCTTTATCGACCCGGTAGAAACGTTCGAACAGATGCGGCAGGTCGTCCGCAGGGATTCCCGGGCCATTATCGCGCAACGTGACGATGATCTCGCCCGATCCCTGTAAACGCGTCTCCAAATGGATGAGTGAACCCTTTGGCGTATACTTAAGCGCGTTATCTAGGAGGTTTTCGACGACTTGGGTGATCTTTAGCGAGTCGGCCAACACCCTGCCGTGGGCAGGATCCACCGTCAGCCGCAGCTTATGGCCCGAAGTGGCGGGGCGCCCGCGGTAATCATCCATAATCGCCGCGAGCAACACTTGAAGGTCGATGGACTCGCGCTGCAATCCGGGGTTAATCGACTCCAAGCGCGAGAGCACCAAGAGTTCCTCGAGCAGAGAGTTAAGACGCTCCGTGTGGCGCTGAATGGTTTTGAGAAAACGGTCACGATCGTCGAACGGGATCTCGTGATGACCGTCCACGAGGGTTTCGACGTAACCTTTGATCACGCTCAGCGGCGTGCGCAGCTCGTGCGACACGTTGGCCACGAAATCTTTACGCACGGCTTCCAACTTTTTCTGCTTGGTGATGTCGTGGAGCACGAAAAGCGTCCAAGTGCCACGCGAGTTGCCTTGGCTCTGAATTGTCGTGCCGGTGACTTCGAGCCAGGTGGTGCGGCTGCCTTCGACGAGCTCCACCTGGTGCTGCGGTTGCGCTTTACCGAGCCGCACCGCCTCGACGTAGGTGAGAAACTCCGCGCTGTGCAGCACGAGCTCCAGCCGATGTCCGATGATCTGCGTCGCGTCCCGCGACGAGATCGCCTGCAACGCCTTATTTGCCAGCAGAATATAGTTGCTCGCATCGACGATGAGCACCGCCTCCTGCAAACTTCCCAACGTGGCCTCCAGCTGCGAGAGCTGGCCGGTGCGTTGCTGCTGCAATTGGCCGGCCTCGACGATCAGTTCGTTACTCGTCAGGCGGAGCCGCTCCCACTCCGAACCCGCCGCGCCGGGCAAATCCTCACATAACAGCGGCTGTTTGCGGAAGATCGCTTGTTGCAGCGCCTCCACCGCACGCCGATGAGCCAAAATTTTTAGAAGCGCGACACCGAGCGCCAGGGCGAGGAGAAACGTGATAACAGTGGACATGCGGACGGTGCGGTGTCGCGAAGCAAGCAACGCCCTCGAAGGCAGTGCAACGTTGGCGTTTACCGGATGTTGAGGGCTCAGCCGCGCACGCTGGACCCGCCCGGCTCGACGACCCGGCGTTCAGCCATACGGTAACCCACACCGCGAATCGTCTCGATCCAATCCGCCTCGGTGCCGAGTTTCTCGCGCAACCGGCGCACATGCGTATCCACCGTGCGCGTCTCGATCTCAGTCTCGTAGTTCCACACGTTCAAGAGCAGGTGCTCACGGGTCTGCACCCGCCCGCGCCGCTCCATCAACAAGCGCAATAAATTGAACTCGGTGGCCGTCAACTCCACTGGTTTCCCGTGGATCTGCACCTCGTGGCGCTCGGTATCAATCACGATTTCGCCCACCTGCAAGCGCTTCGGCTCCTCGGGAGCACCTTCGGTCAAACGCCTCAAAATCGTCTGCACACGAAGAACTAATTCTTTTGTGCTAAACGGCTTACAAATATAATCATCCGCTCCGGTTTCGAGACCTTGGATGCGGTCGTTTTCCTCGGCTTTGGCCGTGAGAAAAATAACGGGCACTTTTTTGAGCTTAGGATCGGCCCGAAGCATTCGACAGATTTGGATGCCGTTCAGATCCGGCATCATCACGTCAAGAATCACGAGGTCGGGTAAAAACGTGCGGGCGGTGCCGATGCTGCTGTTCGGATCGTTGACGACTTCGACCTGAAACCCCTTCGCCTTCAGATTATACGCGAGGAGCGTCGTGACGTCGGATTCGTCGTCCACCACGAGGATTTTCTTCGGTTTGGTATCTGCCATAACCCGGTCACCTTAGCCGATGCGCAGGCAGGCTCCTAATGATTTCCCTCACGTTTCACAAATGTTACAACGGCACCCAAAAGACGAATGAGCCCGTTGCAGCTACGGAGACCGTCAGAACTGGCGCCGACGACCTCGTAGGGACCCTCAGGAGCGCGCCAAGGACGGCCCATCCAAGCCCGACGAGGTCGTCGGGCGTCCACTACCCTGTGAACAAAACCCGGCGCGTCAGGTTACCGACCGCCCTCCCCTGCCCGCTTCGATTAAAACCATCAACACACTGATATCCGCCGGGTTAACTCCACTTATGCGGCTTGCTTGGCCCAGCGTGTAAGGTTTGATTTCCGCGAGCTTGAGCGCGCTCTCCTTGCGCAAACCACGCACCTGGAGGAAGTCGATGTTCGGCGGGATTTTGATCTTTTCGATCTCGCTGAGCTTCTCGATTTGACGGTGTTCGCGGGACAGATAACCCGCGTGGCTAACCCGATAAAGCACCTCGTGCCGCAACGCCTCCGGCTGCGCGACGAACTCGGCCGGGAGTGCGGGCATGGCGTGCGTGGAGTTGGAACTACCCGTGGTGGCACGCCGAATCGCATCACCAAAAGTCCCCTGCCCCACCGGTGCTTTCTCCGCTTCCAAAAACGCGATCCAATACTCGGTCTGCCGCTTTGATTCCTCCATCCGCGCCAACCGCGTCGGCGAAACCAATCCGTAGGCTTTGGCGTGATGCGCCAGCCGCAGCTCCGCACTCCCGTGATTAAACAGCAGTCGATATTCCGCCCGGCTGGTGAACATGCGATACGGCTCGTTGGTGCCCTTCGTCACCAAGTCGTCGATCAACACGCCAATATAGCCCTCGTGCCGGCCGATAATCAGCGGCGCCTGCCCGCGCACCTTGTTGACCGCATTCACGCCCGCGAGCAGCCCTTGCGAAGCCGCCTCCTCATAACCGGACGTGCCGTTGATCTGACCGGCGAAAAATAAGTTCTCCACCTTCTTGGATTCGAGCGATGGGAACAACTGCGTCGGCGGGGCGAAATCGTATTCGACTGCATACGCTGGACGCAGCAACTGGGCGTTTTCCAAACCCGGCACGCTACGCACCATTTGAATCTGAATATCGAACGGCAACGATGTGGACAGGCCGTTGACGTAATACTCGTTGGTGGAACGCCCCTCGGGCTCCAAGAACAACAAATGGCGCGGCTTATCGGCAAAACGGACGAACTTATCCTCAATACTGGGGCAATAACGCGGACCCACGCCCTCGATCTCGCCCGAATACATGGCGGATTTATGGAGATTATCGCGCACCAGCTGGGCCGTTTCAGCGGTCGTGTGCGTCATCCAGCAGGAAACCTGGTTAGTGCCGTGGGGCCAGCCGAGACGCTGTTCGCCGGTGTGTTCCACGTGGAACAGATCCTCGGGATCGCGACTATCGTAGAACGCAAAGCGGGTCGGGGACGCGTCGCCGCGCTGTTCCTCCATCTTCGAGAAGTCGATCGTTCGCCCGAGCAGGCGCGGCGGAGTGCCGGTTTTCAGGCGGCGCAGCTCAATTCCGGCCTCCAGAAAGCTCGCCGACAGGGTTTTGGCGCTAAAATCACCCAAGCGACCGCCTTCATTCTTGTTCTGGCCGATGTGCATGAGGCCGCGCAGAAACGTGCCCGTCGTCACAATCACCGTCATCCCAGAGAACTCGATATCCAGATTGGTGCGGACGCCGGTGACTTTCTGCCCCGTAAACACCAGCCCCGTGACCGTCGCTTGGAAAACTTGCAGGTTCGGCTGGAGCTCCAGCGTGTGCTTCAGGCGGAATTGATAGGCCTTTTTATCGCATTGGGCGCGAGGAGACTGCACCGCCGGGCCTTTCGACTCGTTGAGCAAACGAAACTGAATCGCCGTGAGGTCCGTATTGATGCCCATTTCGCCGCCCAGCGCATCGATTTCGCGCACCATTTGGCCCTTGGCTTGGCCGCCGATGGCCGGGTTACAGCTCATCTGGGCGATCGTGTCGATGTTGCCCGTGAGGAGTAGGGTAGAGGCACCCATGCGCGCCGCCGCCAGCGCCGCCTCGCAGCCGGCGTGACCGGCGCCACACACGATGACATCAAAAGGGACTTGGTTATAGATCATGGGTCGAAACGTGGGAAGCGGGCGGTGGAGCCCATAACGCCCAACCCCCCCAACAACCGAAACCCAAACAAAAAAATTTAAAAAAAAAAAGTATTTAAATATGGGGGGGGAAAAGGCGCGGTTTGGGTTTTTAAAAACCAAACAAACAAA
>JANODO010000244.1:0-2735 GCA_031412735.1 Rariglobus sp.
GTTGACCCATCCGCGCGCAGGGATTACCCGCAGTGCACCCCATCACGACCGTCCCTGAAAAGGACGTCCGTGTCCATTAACCCCAATGGAATACCCCTATGCAACTCCCTGCTCGTTCGGTTCGTTCGCAACTGCGCGCCCTCCTCGTCGGCGCCACCGCCCTCGGTTCTTTCGCCGTCCCCGCCCGCGCCGTCCTTGACCTCTACCCGCCGATTCCGGAAGCCGCGACCAATCCCTTCGCAGCCAAGATGTGGACCGGCCTTCAACTCGGAGTGACCACCGCGACTTACGGCAACGCTTCCAACCAGGAAGTGCGCATCGCCGCGTATTCCTATCTGCACCCTCAGGGCAACCACCGCGGCGAGCAGGCCGCCCTTGACCGCCTGCTTCTGCTGCTCGACACCAATTTCGCAGCCTACGCCACCGGCTCCACCACCCCGCCGGTCATGTGGACCAACTACTGTTTCCAGGCCTACTACATGCTGAAGGCGGCCAACCCCGCCGCCATCCCCGCCGATAAAAAGGCGCTCTGGGAAGGTATCATCAACGCCTACATCCCCACCGTCCTCGCCAAAGCGGATTCGGGTCCGCACTTCGGAATCAACTCCCCGATCGCCAGCCTTTGGCTCAACGGCGAGATGCAGGAGGGCACCCACATTTACTTCGGCGGACTCGCCGTGGGCAACCACACCTGGGCCAAGCTCGGCCGCGCCACGATGGAGCGCAACATGACCCGCACTCTCCTCGGTGACGGAGCGACCCGCTACTACGGTTATCAGAACGAAGTGCCCAATTACCACAACGTCACCTTCCTGTGTTACCTCGACTACTGGCTGTGGAATCGTTCTCCCGAAATCACCAACACCTTTGCCGCGTCCCGCGTTTACTCCTCGCTGGGTTTCATGCCCTACGGCGGTGGCTTCCACGAATGGACCACCGTCCCGTCCTGGAAGACCATGTATAACAATGGCGTTCAGACCTACTCGCCCGCCATCGCCGCGTTCGTGACCGGTGACCCCTATGCTTGGAATCGCGGCGTCACCGCCACGACTGACAGCAACTCCAATGGCAACTACGGCTTCAACCTCGCGTTCCTCTACAAGTCCGGCCTGACCGCCCAGGCCGAGCCCGACAACTACATGGTCTATGATCGCAACGTCCAGGGCGGCCATGCTCGCTACGGCAATTGGGGCCTCGTGTTCAACGGGCGCAACCCTCAGTCGGGCCTACCCGAGCTCGTCGAAACCACGCCCGGCACCAAAGACGGCAAACACACCCTCGCCGGCGCCTACATCGTCAACAACCCGTCCACCGCCGCAAACCCCATCAACGCCGCGTTCCACGGCTCCGCCCCCCAGATCAAGATCAAGGCCGGCACGGAACCCGCCGCCGCCACCGCTGGTAACTCAGCCTACATCGACTGGGGCCGCGGCAACGTCTGGAAGTTCATCACCCGCGAAGAAAAGGTCGCCACGACGCGCAGCAACTCCGTCCACGCCGTCGCCAACACTTACAAGATCAGCGGTGGTAATTTTACTGTGACTGCCGCCAACGCTTGGACCGGTATGCAGCAATGGGTCATGACTCCTGACCGCCTCATCGGGCTCTGCGAAATCCAGTCCAGCGCCACTAGCACGCTTTACGGCTTGTCCCACCGCATCGAGTTGGTCGGCGGACGCGCCCAGACGGGCACCAACGCGAAGACGATTACCCAGATCGACGCCAATACGTTCAACTACGGCAACCTCAACGTGAAGGTCCACGGCAAGGACTACGCCGGCCCCGTCACCACCTTCAAGTTTGGCATCTTCGGCGGCTACACCGACGAAGGCTCCACGATGATCGAGCTGCACGACGCCAATAGCACGACCGACTCCAGCACCACCTTCGCCTACCCCGCCGGCACCGAGCGTTACGCCCTCGTCGAGTGCACCCACGACGGTCTCGCCTACGCCACCGACGCCGCCCGCCTCCCCGGACTCTCCGCCGGCCTCCAAGGCTTCGAATTCACTGAAAACGCGAACCGCAAAGTCCGCGTCGTTCACAACACCACCGGCGCCGCCATCACCTACACCGCCTCGGTGGCCAGCCCCTACGCCCAGACCCGCCTGCTCAAGAGCTGGGACGTGGACACCTTCTCGTCGCTCGCGATCAGCGGCGGCAACACCGCGGTCTCGCTCAGCATCCCCGCCTACCAACACATCACCCTGATCAACAGCGCCGTCGCCGACGACCACACCGGCACCTACAACTACGCGGAAGACGTCTTCACCGGTTACGAGGGCATGCGAGACGGCTGGATCTACCAGCTCGAACCCAAACACGCGCCCGACTCCCGTCTCGACGTGACCGCCGGAGCCACCGCCAACGGCACCCTCGTGCAACTCTTCCGCCGCACCGGTGCCACCAACCAGCAATGGCAGGCCCAAAAACAGGCCGACGGTTCCTTCGAACTCATCCCCCAGAACGCCCCCGCCGCCCGCCTCGACATCAATGCATCCGGCACCGCCAACGGCTCCCAAGCCATCCTGTGGACCGACAACAACGCCAACAACCAACACTGGCGCGTCGTCAAACAGGACGACGGCACCGTCGAACTCGCCCCGCTGCACGCCCTCGGCAGCCGCCTCGAAGTCAATGCCTCCGGCACCACCAACGGCACGAAGATTCAGCTATCGGCCGACACCACCGCCAGTAACCAGCGTTGGAAACTCATCGGCGGCCCCGCCGACCAG
>JANODO010000245.1:0-65483 GCA_031412735.1 Rariglobus sp.
TTTGGGCGTGGGGGGGGTGTTTTCCCCCCCCGGCCCGCGTTTCCATTGCAACCCGCCCAATCCCCGCTCCCCACGTCGATCTCAAATCGCCCCTACCTCAACACATCACAGCCACTTCGCGCCGCCTTTGAGCGCCTCGACGCGCTTGAGCAGCGCCTTGATTTCCTGCGCCTTGGACTTGGGGCAGACGAGGGTTGCATCAGGAGTGTGGACCACGATGAGGTCATCCACGCCGACGACGGTCACAAGGTGCTTACCCTCGCTGAACACGATGTTGTTTGACCCCTGTTCGACGATGGCGAGTCCCCGCGATACGTTGCCCGCCGCGTCGGGCTTGAAGTGCTTCGCGACCGCTGGCCAGGCACCCACGTCGTCCCAATCAAACGACGATTGCAGCACGACCACGTTGGTGGATTTTTCGAGGAGCGCGTAGTCCACCGAGATTTTCGGCAACGTCGGATACACTTTCTTCAACACCCCGGCGAGCGGACGCTTCTTGGCGAGCGCCGCGCGGATGGGCTTGAGCGCCGCATCGAGCTCGGGCGCGTGCTGCGCGAGCGCGGCTTCGACGACCGGCACGCTCCACACAAACATACCGGCGTTCCACACGTAGTCGCCGGAAGCGAGGTAACCTTCGGCGACCTCCTGCTTCGGTTTCTCAACGAAACGCTTCACGCGAAACACGGGGCGGCGGTTGAACGCGCGCCATTTCTCGCCGCGTTGGATGTAACCAAACCCCGTCGCCGGCTCGGTGGGCTTGATGCCGATGGTCACCATCACGGCATCCGCTTCGGCGGCGGCAAACGCGGCCTTCAAGTCCGCTTCGTAGGACGCGTTGTCGTGAATGACATGGTCGGCGGGCAGCACCGCAAAGATACCCTGCGGATCACGGGCGGCCACGAGCGCGGCGGCGAGACCGACGGCCGCAGCGGTGTCGCGCCCCACCGGCTCGGCGATGACGTTGGCGGCCGGGATGCCTTTGCAGACCTCCCGCACGGCCTTTTCCTGAATGGCGCTGGTGATGACCAAAATGTTTTTCGCCGGGGCCAGCGCCTTCACCCGGTCGATGGTCTGCGTGAGCAGCGGTTTGGCGCCGACGACAGGCAGGAGATGTTTAGGCCGGGGGGCGCGGCTTTGCGGCCAGAAACGCTCACCCTTGCCGCCTGCGATGATCACGATGAAATGCTGTGGCATAAAAACGGATTTTGCTCCGGGGCATGAGCGGTGTGCAATTTCCAATTGCGAGCCGCGCGCCAAGACGGTTACCCCAACACATGCCCGACTCCCACCCGCTCGAACTGACGGTCGCACAAACCAAACACCTGCTCGATGAAACGCCCGGTCACGTGCTCCTCATCGACGTGCGAGAACCCCATGAGGTGGAAATCTGCCGGATACCCGGAGCCACGCCCATCCCGATGCGCCAGATTCCGGAAAACGTAGGCACGTTGCCGAAGGACAAACACCTGCTGATCCATTGCCACCACGGCGGCCGCAGCTTGCGCGTGACCCAGTATCTGCGGGCCAACGGTTACGACGCCGTCAGCAACGTCGCCGGCGGCATCGAGGCTTGGTCGCTCGAAATCGACCCGACGGTGCCGCGCTACTAGAGCATTCTAAAAAATTGTAGCCGTGAGCGCCAGCGAGCGGACGAACCCACTCGCTGGCGCTCGCAGCCACTAACGCCCAGGAACCGTCGGCGAGAGCCACTGCCGACGCTTTCCCTCGGCGCACGCCTCGGGATACCCAACCACCGGGGCTCAGAAAAACATCGCCTCGCCCAAGGCCGCCTCGGGGCTCAACAAGCTGACCGCCGTCGGCAACTCGGTTTTACCCGTGCCGAAGTCCGCCTCGAAGTGGCCGCTGCCATGCGCGAGATCGCCGCGCCAGTGGAAGTGCTGCTGGTTGGTGTAACTGAAATCCAACTCAAACGAAACGCCGTCGGCGCGCTCGCTGGCCTCCACCGGAACGTCCTTGGCACCGCATTCCGCCAACCGACTTTGTAGCCACTTCGCCAGCACGCGCGCCTCACCGGCGACCGCTGGCTGATAAAAGAGAGTCACCCCGCGAAGCCCGTAAACAAGGGTGTCGGGAGCATACGCGCTCAAGAACTGGCCGATGGATTGGCGCACGGGCAGCAATCGGGCAAACGCGAGATCACGCACCACTTCGGGTTTGGGCCACGCAAAGGTCAGCGCATCGTCCGGGGTGATGGCGCTGTCGAGGAGCACGCGTTTCGAGCGGCTCAGCAGGTATTGGAACTGGCTGATGCGCGCGCTGGAGATGAACCGGTGGGGCCAGTAGTAGAGCGGCAGGTCGGTCGAAAGGCAGATGGACACTTGGTCCTCCACAAACGGACGCGCGTGAAACGGATAGTTCAACAGCACGAACTCGCAGCAGCGCGTGTCGCCCTTGGATTTGCCGAGGTGGCACTCGCCGTAAATCTTGGCGCGCATATCGGTTTCCGGACTGTCGTCCGGCATCGGGCAAAGCACGACGACCCGGCACGGATAACGGCGCGAGAAGCGCACGGCCGTCTGAAACTGCTCCAAGGCGTCCTCGACGGTCGTATGGAGGCCGAGTTGAACGACAAAGTTGACCTGAGTGGCCTTGGAATCGTCCTGCGTGGGCGCGCTCCCGCCAGCCGCAGCGGTGTCGTCCCACATGCGCGTCAGGCTGTGCTTGATCGAGCTAACCGGGACTTCGATGCCCGGGAGTGCTTTAAAAATTTCAGACATGGATATCGTGATCTACGGTAGCACAACAAAAGCCCGCCAGGAAACCGGCGGCGCATTTGTCATTAGGCATTCGTCATTCTTGGGCATTCGTCATTCGACATTACGTGCCACGGCGGCGCGTCACGGCTGACGCCAGATGTGATTGTTCTTGGCCAGCAACGCATCGGCCGCAGGGGGGCCCCACGAGCCCGCCGGATAACTGTCCATGCCGGCGCGACCAGCGGCGGCCCACGCTTCGAGCACCGGCGTGTAAAGTTTCCACGAAGTCTCGGCCTCGTCGCCGCGGATGAACAACGTGCCGTCGCCGGTCATGGCGTCGAGCACCAGGCGTTCGTATGCCTCGGGCGTATTCGAGCCAAAGGTGGTCGAGTAGCGGAAGTTCATCTTCACCGGTTGCGTGCGGGTTTCTAGGCCCGGGATCTTGCCATTGAGAACGAGGCTGAGGCCTTCGTCGGGCTGGATCTGGAACGCGAGGGTGTTGGGCGCGAGGTTGAAGCGCTCGCTCTCGGCGAACAACGTGCCGGGCGGGCGTTTAAACTGCACGGCGATTTCGGTCACGCGGCGGGCCATGCGTTTGCCGGAACGCAGGTAGAATGGGACGCCCTGCCAGCGCCAGTTATTGATCGAGAGGCGAATGCCGGCGTAGGTCTCGGTCGCCGACTGCGGATTGATGCCGCCTTCTTCAAGGTAACCTTTGACCTGTTTACCGCCCATCATGCCGGCGGCGTATTGGGCGCGCACGACATCGCCGCGCGGGCTGAGGTCGAGCGGTTGGATCGCGCGAAGGAGTTTCACTTTCTCGTCGCGGATCGCCTCGGCGTCGAGCGACACGGGCGGCTCCATCGCGGTGAGCGCGACGAGTTGCATCGTGTGATTTTGAATCATGTCGCGGAGCGCGCCGCTCTGCTCGTAGTAGCCGCCGCGCGTGCCCACGCCGACCTCCTCCGACACCGTGATCTGAACGGAATCGATGTAGTTGCGATTCCAGAGCGGCTCAAAAATCGAGTTCGCGAAGCGCTGCACCAGCAGATCCTGCACGGTCTCTTTGCCTAGGTAGTGGTCGATGCGATAAACCTGATGCTCCTCGAAGACCTGGCGGATCGTCTGATTGAGTTCGAGCGCCGAGGTGAGGTCTTTGCCGAAGGGTTTCTCGATAATGACCTTCGAGTGATGGGACTTGCCGAGATATTTGGAGGCCAGCCCGCTGGCGCCGAGGTGCCGAAGGATCGGGGCGAAAACCGAGGGAGGCGTCGAAATGTAGAATAGCGACTGCACTTCGCGACCCAGTTTTTTCTCGATGTCGGCGATGTGGGCGGCAAGGCGGTCGAACGGCTCTTGTTCATCGTAGCCACCGGCCACATAAGTCGTGCGGGCGGCGACGCGGCCCCAGACCTCTTCGTTCAGCTCGCGGCGGGAAAATTCCTTGATGGCCTCGGCCGCGTCCTTGCGGAATTGCTCGTCGGGAATCGCCTTGCGACCGTAGCCGACCAGAAAGAAATCGGCGGGGAGAAGGTTGTCCACGCTGAGGTTGTAAATCGCCGGGATCAGCTTGCGTGCCGTGAGGTCGCCCGAGGCTCCAAAAATGACCACGACTGTGGGGGCGCTTCCGCGATGTTTGCTGAGACCTTGCAGGAATGGATGACGTTGAGCTTCGGCCATGATTGAATCTCGAATTTCGCAACGCCCGACACGCGCAAGCAAGGTTAATGCGGTGAATTATCCGCATGGATTAGCACAGTTCCGGTCATGATTCGTCACGGCCGGAAGTGCTTGGGAAACAGCTCCACGTTTTCATAGTGCCGCACCTCGGGAGCGCCGTTCGGCACGATCGAAACCTCCACCACATCGAAACGATAAGTGTGCGGACGCGGATTTAACTTTCTCAGGTAAGCCTTGGCCGCACGCAGCACGACGGATTTCTTGCGGGTATCGACCGCGTGATACCCGGCAACAAGGGCTCCGGCCGCGCGCGTTTTCACTTCGACAAACACCACGATCTCTCCGTCCCGGCAAATCAAGTCGATCTCATCGCGCCGGTCGCGCGGACTACGCCAGTTGCGAGCCACCACCGCGAAGCCTTGTTTCTCTAAGAAAGCTCCAGCCAGCCGTTCGCCCCGCTCACCGGTTGATACCGGCCGAAGAAACGGCGCTCCGCCGAGCCAGGTTTTGAGTCGTTGCCACATAAGCGTCGAGGCACCACAGGGAGCCTCTGATTCTCATTGCGACCCTTCGCCGATACTGGCAATTCCAGACTCCGCGCGAGCGCGCGAACTTTTGACCATGGCATCGACGTCCACCCTCGCAAACACCCTCCGCCGTTCCCTGCTCATCAAGGTCATCTCCAAGCCGACCCCGAGCCGTGAAGATGTCGCGTCGGTGATCGAGCTCACCTCGTCGAAAGTCGTCGAGGCCCTCCAGGCCCAGTCGATGTCACTCTACTTGGTCGAGGGTAACGACATTGTCTTCCGCCACGTTTTCTATTCCCCGACCGTCTGGGGCAACGACAAGGCCAAGGCGGCCCATTTTAAGGAAACTGCCGAAAAGCTCCTGACGCTCAAACTTCCCATCGGCAAAGGCATCGTCGGAAAAGTGATTGCTGAAGGAAAACACGTTTTCTTCCGCAACACCCTCACGCAGGCGCCGATGATGATGTCCATGGCGCAGACGACCGGCTTCGAAGTGCGCTCCATGCTTACCGTGCCGCTCAAAACCGGCAACGTAGTCATCGGAGCCATTCAGGTGCTCAACAAAGAGCCCTCCGCAGGAACCAACAGTGTCTTCAACGACCAAGATCTCTTGCTACTCCAAGAGGTGGCCGAATATTCCGCCGCGCTCATTCAGCGCATGCAGGACCCGAAGTTCGTTCCCGGCCCCGAGGACACCGCCAAGTTTATCTCCCGCCTTACCGGCCACCCGCTCGTGACCAAGGAGGAAGACCTGGCGGTCGACGAGAATCTCGTCAGCGCTATTGGCGACGCGATCATCCGCCGCGAACACATTTTCCCCTGCACGCGCACGTCGCCCAACTCCATCGGCGTGCTCATGACCAACCCGCTCGACTACGCGCGTCGCGAAGCATTTCAACAGGCCACCGAGCTCCTGATCGACGATATCCACATCGCGTCGGCCACCTTCATCGAAGGACTCGTTAAAAAGTATTTCAGAAACGACCCCGTTGCCACCTCCAGCGACGTGGATATCTCCAGCGTCGCCGATGTGATCAGCTCCGCTTACAGCGGCGACGGCACCGGCGAGGTCAAAGCCGAGGATCTCGAAAACGAAGAGTCCGCCCCCGTCATCCAGCTCACGAACCGCATCATCGAAGACGCTTACATTTGTGGAGCATCCGATATCCACATCGAGCCCATGGAGAAGGATCTTGTGATCCGTTACCGCATTGACGGCCTCTGCCAGGAAAAACTCCGCCTGCCTAAGCAAGTCGCCAACGGCCTCGTCACGCGCCTTAAGATCATGTGCAACCTCGACATCGCCGAGCGTCGCCTGCCGCAGGACGGCCGCATTGTCTTCAAAAAATACACGAAGAAGAACATCGATATCGACCTGCGCGTCGCCACCGGCCCGATGAACCACGGCGAGAAGGTAGTCATGCGTATTCTGGATAAAACCAAGAGCACGCTTCCCCTCCCCGCCTTGGGTTTCTCCGATGAAAACCTCGCCCGCTACCGCGAGTGTATCCGCCAGCCCTACGGTATGATCCTGCACTGCGGCCCCACCGGCTCCGGCAAGTCGATGACCCTCTACTCCGCCCTCGGCGAAGTGAACACCCCCGACGTCAACATCCAGACCGCCGAGGACCCCATCGAATACACCCTCGCCGGCATCAACCAGATGCAGATGAGCCGCCAGATCGGGCTCACGTTCGCGCGCGCCCTCCGCTGCTACCTGCGCATGGACCCCGACATCATCCTCGTCGGCGAGATCCGCGACGAAGAGACCGCCCAGATCGCCGTCGAGGCCGCGCTCACCGGTCACTTGCTCGTATCGACGCTTCATACCAACGATGCGCCTTCCACCATCGCCCGCATCGGCGAGATGGGCGTTGAACCGTTCAACATCTCCGCCTCGCTCGTGTGCGTGTGCGCCCAGCGCCTGCTCCGCCGCGTCTGCAAAAACTGCAAACAGCCCTACGAACCCGCCGGTCGTGAAAAGAAAATCCTCGACGAAGCGCTCGGCTGGAGCGGACAAATCTTCAAAGCCAACCCGCAAGGTTGCCCGACGTGCAACGGCACCGGCTACAAAGGCCGCGTCGGCATCCACGAATTGATGGTCAATAACGAGGAGCTCACCAACGCCATCAACAAGGAGGTCGAGGTCGCCGAGCTGAAGCGCATCGCGATGCGCACCGGCATGAAGACGCTCCACCAAGACTCGATGCTCAAAGTGAAAATGGGCCTTACCACCATCGAAGAGGCGCTCTCCAACGTCCCACCCGATTTGATCAAGTAGGGCAGTAGGGCCCGCACTCGTCCGTATCTTCGTTCTCTTACTCGTTCTCGTTCTCTCGTCTTCACGGGTAAGGCAAATGCACCGTTCCCGATTTTGAGAACGAGAACGAGTAAGAGATCGAGAACGATTCCTCCCTCTGCTTCTCTGCACCTCCGCGCTGGACTCCCGCCCATCGGCTCTTAAGCCTCCGCCCTCTGCATGAACCTGATCGACGACCTCCAATGGCGCGGACTCCTCGCCGACTGCACCGACCTTGATGCGCTCACCAAGCGCCTGAACGAAGGCCCGATCACGCTCTACTGCGGCTTCGATCCCACCGGTGACTCGCTCCACGTCGGCCACCTCATGGGCCAGCTCACGCTCAAGCGCTTTCAACTCGCGGGCCACCACGTGATCGCCCTCGCCGGCGGCGCCACCGGCATGGTCGGCGACCCCTCCGGCCGCTCCTCCGAGCGCAACCTGCTCACGCGCGAACAACTCTCGCACAACATCACCTGCATCAAAGCCCAGCTCGCCAAGCTGCTCGACTTCGACGCGCCCGCCAACCCGGCCCGCCTCGTGGACAACGCCGACTGGACCGCGCCAATCAGCTTCCTCGATTTCCTCCGCGACATCGGAAAACACTTTTCGCTGAACGTCATGCTCGCGAAGGACTCCGTGAAGTCCCGCATGGAGGGCGACTCCGGCATCAGCTTCACCGAGTTTAGCTACCAGCTCCTTCAGGCGCACGACTTCTACCACCTGCGCCGCACGCTGAACTGCGAACTTCAGATCGGCGGCTCCGATCAATGGGGCAACATCACGGCCGGCACCGACCTCGTCCGCAAAAAACTCGGCGCGCACGTCTGGGGCTGGACCTTCCCGCTCATCACCAAGAGCGACGGCACCAAGTTCGGCAAAACCGCCAGCGGCGCCGTCTGGCTCGATCCCCAGCAGACCAGCCCGTATAAACTCTACCAGTTCTTCGTAAACACCGAGGACGCCAAGGTCGCCGAATACCTCCGCAAGTTCACCTTCCTCTCCCGCCCCGAGATCGAATCCCTCGAAACCGCCCACGCCGCCAACCCCGGCCCCCGCGAAGCCCACAAGGCGCTCGCCCGCGAAGTCACGCGCCTCGTCCACGGACAAACCGCGCTCGACGCCGCGCTCAAAGCCAGCGACATCCTCTTCGGTGCCGAGATCGGCGATACGACCGAGGAGGTCTTCCACGACGTAGTTGGCGAAATTCCCACCAAAGAAATCACCACCGCCCAACTTGCCACGCCCGGCCTCGGACTCACCGATGCCTTGGTCCACGCCGGCCTCTCGCAGTCCAAGGGCCAGGCAAAAAAAGACATCGAAGGCGGCGGCGTGTATATCAACAACGTAAAGTGCGCCGATGTCGCCAAGACGCTCACGACCGCCGACCTGCTCTTCGGCAAATACGTGCTGCTCCGCAAAGGCAGACGCACCTACGCGGTGCTCAACGTGGCGGTCTCCGCGACGTAAAAACCGGGTGGTAGGGACGTCTCTCCGAGACGTCCGCTCCGATCCAGCACACCCGGACGCCTCGGAGATGCGTCCCTACCTCCAGAGCACACCCCCGGACGCCTCGTGGATGCGTCCCTACCCCCAGAGCACACCCGGACGCCTCGGAGATGCGTCCCTACCTACAGAGCACACCCGGACGCCTCGTGGATGCGTCCCTACCTCCAGAGGCGCACACAAAAAAAGCCGCATCCCCAAAGGAATGCGGCTTTGTCATTTCCGACTACTCGTTACCCGCTACTGACCACTCGCTACTTCTCAAAACTCACTCCTCCCGGCGACCCATCAGCAACATCACGATGTGCAACAGCGAGCCGAGGGCGGCGGCAAACGCGGCGACATACGTGAGCGCGGCAGCATCGAGCGTCTCGTTCGCTCCCTTCATTTCTTCGCGGTCAAGAATACCGAGTGTCACGAGTTGGGCCTTAGCGCGGCGGCTCGCGTCGAATTCGACCGGCAACGTCACAAACTGGAACAGCACGATCACGCCGAGCGCAACCGCACCGAGCATCAAGAGCTTTCCGCCGATCGCAGTGCTGAGCAGGAAGATACCCGCGATCATCACAAAGTTCGAGACACTCGCGGCAATCTGGGTGGCGGGAGCGAGGGTCTGGCGCACGTTCATCATGGCGTAGCCGACCTTGTGCTGGATCGCGTGACCCGCCTCGTGGGCGGCGACGCCGAGAGCGGCCAGGCTGGTGCCGTTGTAGTTGAGTTCCGACAACGCCAGGCGGCGATTGATCGGGTCATAGTGGTCGGTGAGCTGACCGGGCACCTGCACGATTTCCACGTTGGTGATGCCGGCCGAGCGCATCACGGCATCGGCCGCCTCGCGACCCGTGATGCGACCCCGCGACGGGATCTGCACGTTCTTTTTATAGGCGCTTTGCACGCGCATCTGCGCGTAAAAACCGAACAACATGGGAACGATAATAAGGACAATCCAGATGAGCATGGTTGAAGGAGGTTAAGTGAGTGAAATGAAGCACGCCGGACGCGCTCTTCAAGAGCGACACGTCAAACGACGCCGTGTTCAAATCATTCCAAGGCAGCAGCCCGCAAGCGAAACAAACTGCGAGTAGAAAACCCACCCCGCGTTGTAAGGTGGCGAAGCGGTTTCAAGACCCCCATCCGACAACCCATCATTCGCGCCCATCGACACTCATCCGGAAGGTAGGGACGTCTCTCCGAGGCGTCCGTGTTTGCCAATCCGAAAGGTAGGGACGCCTCTCCGAGGCGTCCGTGTTTCCCTACCTCAAACGCCCGCTCCGCTTTTCGTGTCTTGGCGACTGTCGCTTCGCTCGAAACCGTGGGCCACCGCTCCGCAGTGAATCCACAAAAAAGCCGCGCCCCCAGCGGGAACGCGGCTCCTATCCAAAACCAGATGCTAGTTACCAGCTACTCCATCCTAGCCGCTAGTCTCCGAACCTCAGCCAATCTTCGGCACATCGACCCAAGCGCGCTTAGCCCACGATTCGATCGCAAGCTCGGCGAGCTGCACGCCCTTGGCGCCTTCCTTGAGATTCCAGGGGAACGGCTCGTTCTTCACGACGTGCTTCAGGAAGAGCTCCCACTGCACCTTAAAGGCGTTGTCATAGACGGCCTGGTCCGGCACGCGCGTCCAGCCGTCTTTGTATTTGATCGGGCTGTCGTTATCCGGAGTCCAACTACAGCGCGGCGTCGCTGCGAGCGCTTGGGCTTTGCAATCGCGCAGGCCGGCGACCGCCGTGCCATGCGTGCCGTCCACGTGCAGCGTGAGGAGATCCTCGCGGTCAACACGCGTCGCCCACGAAGAGTTAAAGTGCAGGATCGTGCCGTTGTGCAGCTCGAACGTCGCGTAGGCGGCGTCGTCGGCGGTGCACGTGTATTTCTTGCCGGCTTCGTCCCAACGCTCGGGGATGTGGGTCGCCCCGATGCACGTGAGGCTCTTGATGTCGCCGAAAAGATTCTGGATCACATACTGCCAGTGGCAGATCATATCCACGATGATACCGCCGTCGTCTTCCTTGCGGTAGTTCCAAGACGGACGCTGCAGCTTCTCGTGCTCGCCGGTGAACACCCAGTAACCGAACTCGCCGCGCACGGAGAGGATCTTGCCGAAGAAGCCTTGATCGATGAGCCACTTGAGCTTCACGAGGCCGGGCAGCCAAAGCTTGTCCTGCACTACGCCGTTCTTGAGACCGGCAGCGGTCACCTCGTTATAAAGCGCAAGCGCTTCCTTGGACGTGGTGGCGGTGGGCTTTTCGCAGTAGATGTGTTTGCCGGCCTTGATGGCCTTGCGCACGCCCGTCGGGCGCTGCCCAGTGAGAGTCGAGTCGAAGTAGATGATGTTGGCCGGATCGGCCAAGACCGCGTCGAGGTTGGTGCTGATGCGGTCCTCGGGCAGGCCGGCACGGATCGCCAGCGCGGCGAGCTTGGAGGCGCTGCGACCGACCAGGATCGGATCGGGCATGATGACTTCGTCATCGGACAACTTGATGCCGCCTTGGGCGATGATCGCCGCGATTGAGCGCAGCAGATGCTGGTTGGTGCCCATGCGGCCGGTGACGCCGTTCATGATGATGCCGACTTTGTGGATGGTCATTTGAGGAGAGGAGAAGACGTGGAAGGATCGGGGTGGAGCTAAGACCCTTACAGCATACGCTTAAGCAGGACTTGCGGTTAGAACGAAGACGACCTTTGCTAGCACTGAGCCGACCCACACCTATGCTAGCCTGGAGCCCTATTCTCATTCAGAAAATCGAAATTCAGGCGCTGGGATTCGTGCTGCGCAAGCTGCAGCTCAATCGCCACCGCGAAGCCGAAGTCGCCGAGCACACGCACGACTACACCCAGCTCATCCTCTATCTGTCCGGCGAAGGCTGGCAGACGATCAAGGGCCGCAAACGCGACGCCCACGCCGGCGACCTCTTTGTAATTCCCGCCGGCATGCCCCACGGCTTCCTGCAAAACGGCACCAGCCGCCCGCTCTGCCTCGTGCTCGATTACGAGATGCCATCCCACAACCGCGTGCGCACCGGCCACCGTCGGCTCCCGCAGAGCACCCTCAACGAACTTCACGATCTCCTCGCCCGCGTCCCCCGCAAAGGCCGCCTCACCCTCTCCGATTATCCACCCATTATCGCGGTTATCGCCCGACTCCTCGAGTCGTCGCCCGACCGCACCGCACCGGCGGGCCCCGTGCCCTTGGTGGAACGCGTGAGCACGTTACTCCGCACGCCCGCCCCCCTCGCGGCAGTCGCCAAAGAAACCGGCTACCAACCCGACTACCTCAACCGAAAGTTAAAACGCGAAACCGGCGTCGGCCTCCGCGCCCTCCGCGACCGCCTGCGCTTGGAAGCTGCCCAACAATCCCTGCAAAGCGACGCCAGCATCGCCGATGCCGCCGCCCGCGCCGGCTTCGAAGACCCCAACTACTTCGCCCGCTGGTTCCGTAAACAAACGGGACGCACCCCAAGCGAGTGGCGTAGGGCTTAGCCAGACGAACCACGTGGGCTGAGGACAGACGAACTCCCTGTCGCCCAACTCGAGATGATCCTAAACCAAGCCGACTTAACCACTCATGGTCACAAACGGTCACTCATTAATGCTACTTTGTTAAGCTGAAGAGCCGGGTCATTTTTCCGTGGGTAGGCTACCTGCTTGCAGGCGCGGTTCGGAGCGCGAGCGAGCTCGCGGCCTACGTATTCTGATCAACTTAAAAAAATCATTCCCGCGACGACCGCCCATAACCAGGACGCTCGATTGGATTTGTATGCTTAAGCTCAGCTAAACACCTGCTTTTTTTAAATTTAAGGTTCCGTGGGCACCTCTCGGCCGTTTCAGTCGTCTGCTTTTCGAGTAATTCGTGTGTTTCGTGGGCAACTCTGCTTGGAAATCAGTCCTCCCATGAAATTCAGCTACGATGCCACGCTCGACGATGTTGCCGAGCCCTCGGTTCGCCTTTTCCTCAGAAGCAAAACTTACCTGACGAATCGCTGGCGAGGGGCGGTGTTGTGCGCAGTCGTGTTTGCGGCGTTTGCCTGGCTGGGGTTTAACGCGAAAGAGACCGTCAACTTGGCGGCAGTCTGTGCCGCAGCGGGGTTGTGGGGCGCGGGGCTTTATTGGCTCACCTACAAAGGCACCGTGCGCCGGCGCATTCGCACCTACATCGCGGGCGAACTAAAAGGCACTTGGCCGCGCACGACCCACATCGAACTCACCGAAAACCAACTCATCAGCACGACTCACGACGCGAGCACTACCTATCACCTCTCCGACTTGGTCGGCGTGTTTGAAGACACCCGCCACCTCGAACTCAACTTCGGCTCCCGCGGGCTGTGGGTGATCCCGAAACGCGCATTCGATTCAACCGACGAAAAGACCGCGTTTCTATCCTCACTCGAAAACTGACCTCGATGAAACTCGAACCCCGCCACGTCATCGCCGCTCCGTTTTTCGCGTTCGCCGCCGTGCTCGCCTTCGATTTCGCGCGAAACCTGGAGACCACCGCGCAGAGAGGCTGGATCAACCTGTGCCTGATGCTCGTGCTCAGCAGCTTCATGATCGGCGTAGCTGCAGTGCCGGGTTATCTGGCGTTGAAACGGCGCTGGGAGGAGTTCGTCAAAATCATCGGCGTGGTCGTCGCGATCACGTTGTTCTCACTCATTTCGAATCACACGAGGGCACTCGGCAAGGCTGCAGACGACCTCGTCGGAAACCCTTACCCGCTGTTGGGGGCGTTCTGGGGACTGGCTGTGACCGTGTCTCCGTTCGTGATCGCGATTGTCTCCTACCGGCGGCTCGTGCCGTTGGTCATCCGCCGCATCGATCCGGCAAGGCGCAGGAACTTCCCTTGATGTTGGCCCGACGCGGGTCGGCGGTATCAACCGGAGCCTGACAACCGGTCAGGCCTACACCAAGCCGCGTTTACAAGAGGGGCTTTAGCAGGCTTAAGCTCACGACAACTTCGGGCTCGGCGTCACGCCGCACCACTGCGGGTGGGCCCCCTCGGGCAACGGAGGAATACCCGGCGAACCGGCGGGCGGCAGCGTGCCGTTGAGCTCCTGGCGCCAGTGCGCCACGTCTCCACCGGGGCAATACACATACATCATGTGCATGGGCTCGTCGCCCGTGTTGGTGAGCTGGTGAAAAATCCCCGGCGTCATGTAGACGGCCTGCCCCGCCTTGATCGGGCTGCGCTCGGTGCCGACGCAGATTTCGCCTTCGCCCTGAATGATGAAGTAAACCTCTTCCTGCTCCTGATTGTGCCAGGGCACTTGTCCGCCTTTGGCCTCGATCACCGAGTAACCCATCGAGAAGCCCTTGGCTTGGATCGGCTGGGGTCCTTGCCCGACAAGTCCGCGGCCCCAACGGCGAGCGGGAAACGTTCCACCAGGAAGCTTGGCGAGATCAGCGATTGTCATAATCCCCCGAGCCAAGCCGGTAGAGTTGCATCACGGCGACTCTAATCCTGTCGTTGGCAGATCGAAACACCGCCGGCGTGCTAATGCGTTCCGTATTCGTGCTAGCAGCCTGTAACGACTGAATTTTCGGATTGGGGTAGAGCCTCACCTTGCGTGAGGCCGGGTAGTCTCTCGGCGCGCGCCTGCCCAACCGGCCTGACACAAGGTCAGGCCCTACATGCGTAATTTATCGTGGGACGGCACACAAGAGTTCGGCAGGGACAGCGTTCCGAGACGTCCGACCCGGCGCGGCGATCACCAACGCGTAGAATCGGCGGGGCTCCACAAACAGCACCCAAAAAATCAGGAGCTCCCAAGTCGCCGGAATGGAGACGGGGTCTCCCGACCCCGTTTTCTGAAAAACAGGACCGGGAGGTCCCGGCTCCAGCTGGGCTCACCGCGAACCAGCGCAATCCATCTCAGAGGGGCAGACTCTCTTGCGCATCCCGCCGTTTCGGTGCGCCGCCGTGAGCGCGGATCTCTTCGGCGCGGGCTTGGATTGCGGTCACCTCGGCGGGCTTGAGGCGGGCGATGTTTTTCACCTGAAGCGACATCCGCTGGTTGGCCGCCAGGAGCTTCTCATGGCGCAGCAGGAAATCCCAATACAGCGTCGTAAACGGACACGCCTCGTCGCCGGTTTTCTTCGCCGGGTCGAAGCGGCAACCCGTGCAATAGTTGCTCATCCGGTCGATGTAGTTACCCGTCGCGACATAAGGCTTCGACGCCATCAGACCACCATCGGCGTATTGCGACATGCCGTGCGTGTTGGGCAACTCGACCCACTCGACGGCGTCCACATACACGCCGAGATACCAGCCGCAGATCTCCGCCGGGCGCACCCCTAGCATCAACGAATACAGCCCCGTCACCATGAGTCGTTGAATGTGGTGCGCGTAGCCGTGGCGCAGCGTCTGCCCGAGCGCGTCGCGCAAGCAGGCCATCTCGGTGTCGGCCGTCCAATAAAACTCCGGCAACGGCTGCTGCGCATCGAGCGCGTTGAGCTCGGCGTAACGGGGCATCTTCAGCCAATAAATGCCGCGCACATACTCGCGCCAGCCAAGGATCTGGCGAATGAAACCTTCCGCGCTCGCAAGCGTGACTTTGCCTTTGCGAAACGCGTCTTCGGCGGCGCGGATCACGTCGCGCGGATCGAGCAGCTTCAGGTTCATCGCCGAGGACAACCGCGAGTGATAAAGCCACGGTTCATCCGTCCACATGGCGTCTTGATACTGGCCGAAACCGGCCAGGCGGTGCGTAATAAAATCCTTTAACGCGCGTTGGGCATCGGCGGGCGTCACCGGCCAGTCGAAGCTCCCGAGGTCGCCGTAGTGACTCGCGAAACGCGTGTTCACAAGTGCGATGACCTCGGCGGTAACGGCATCGGGTTTGAACGTGATCGGCGTGCGCAGTTCGCCGGGTCCACTTTTCGGAAAACTGCCGCGGTTGTCGTGATCGAAGTTCCACTGTCCGCCTTCGGGCTCGCCCGCCGAGTCGAGGAGCACGCGGTGTTTGCGCCGGACCTCGCGATAGAAAAACTCCATGCGCAGTTGTTTGCGTCCGGCCGCGTGCTGGCGGAATTCGTCGAGTGTGCAGAAGAAGTGACGGTCGGCGCGTATATCGATCGGGAGCCCTAGGGTTTCGGCGATCGTCTCGATTTCCTGCCACACGCGGTGCTCGCCCGGCTCGGTGACGATGAGGCGCGCGGGTTTGAGTTTCTTCGCGGTGCGCTCGACCTCGCTGGCGAGCACGTGGGTGTTTTTCGAGTCGGTGAGCTCGGTATAGTGGACCGTGATCCCGCGCTCGCGGAGGGCGTCGCGGAAGTGTCGCATCGCCGCGAGAAAGACCGCGATGCGCGGCTTGGTGGAGGGAACGTGCTTCGACTCGTTATCGACCTCGGCCATCCACACGGCGTCCTGCTTCAGATCGAAGCCGTCGAAAGCGGAAGCATCCGCGTTGAGCTGATCGCCGAGGATGAGAATCAAGTTGCGCATGGTGGTTCAGCTTTCGGTTTCGTCGCTCTCGTCACCCGGCTTCGCGCCGCCGCGCAGTTGCTTGAACGCGGCCAACGCTTCGCCGCGGGCGGTGGCGTGATCGACGATCGGGTCGGGATAGTTGCCGTCGATCTTGGCGTAGGCGCGAATATTGTCCGGGGCGGTCCACGGGGCGTGCAGAAACTTGTCGGGCAACTTGGCGATTTCGGGCACCCAGCGCCGCACGTAGGCACCAGTGGAGTCGAATTTCTCACCCTGGGTGACCGGCGCAAAGATGCGAAAATACGGCGCGGCATCCGCACCGCAACCGGCGCTCCATTGCCAGCCCAGCGTGTTGCTCGCGAGGTCGGCGTCGCAGAGCGTATCCCAGAACCACGCCGCGCCGTGCTGCCAGGGCAAGCGGAGGTGTTTCACCAGGAATGAGGCGACCACCATGCGCACACGGTTGTGCATCCAACCGGTGTGCCAAAGCTCGCGCATGCCGGCGTCAACGATGGGGTAACCCGTCCGGCCTCGCTGCCAGGCGCGCAGTTTTTCGCCGTCGGCGTCGCTCGCCCACGGGAAGCGCTTGAAATCTTCACGCAACGGCTGCTCGGGCGTGCGCGGAAAGTGGAACAGGAGATGATACGCGAACTCACGCCAACCGATCTCGCTCAAGAACACCTGAGCTCCTTTGTTCGGCGGAAACACACCGCTGTCTTTGGAAAGCGCCTGCACGGCGGCCCAGACCTGGCGCGGGCCGATCTCGCCGAAGTGGAGATGCGGCGACAGGCGCGAGGTTCCGGCGGTGGCCGGCAGGTTACGATCGTCGGAGTAAGCGGCCATGGCCTCGGCCACGAAGAGCTTGAGCTGTTGCTGCGCGCCCGCCTCGCCCGGTGTCCACACGGCGGAGAAACCGGTGTCCCACTTGATGGTGGGCAGCAAGGCGAGCTCGGCGATGAGCAACGACGCAGGCCAACCGGCGGGCGCAGAGAAGGCACCCGCTTTGACGACGATAGCCGCAGGCATTTCCTGGGTTAAACAATGACGCCAATAGGGCGTGAACACTTGGAACGGCTTGCCCTGCTTGTTGGCAATGGTGTGCGGCTCGAAGAGGAGCGTGCTGTTGAAACTCTTCGCTTCGACCCCGGCTGCGACGAGGTCGGCTTTAACGGCCTTGTCGCGGGCGATAACCGCGGGCTCGTAGCGACGGTTCCAATACACCGCGTTGGCGCCGGTCTGGGTGATCACTTCGCTCAGGATTTCACCGCTGTCGCCGCGCGCCACGATCAGCCGGGAACCGCAGGCGCGGAGGGCGGCGTCGAGGGCGACGAGCGAGTGGTGCAACCACCACTGCGATGCGCCGCCGGGCGGCCACGCGCCCTCGCCCACGGGATCGTGAATGTAGAGCGGGATGACCGGTCCGCCGCGGGCAAGAGCCGCGTGCAAGGCGGCGTTATCTTGCAAACGCAGGTCTTGCCGGAACCAGAGGATGAGGGGTGAGAAGCTCACAAGTGATTTTTGCGGAAGAAGCGAAGACGGAGCAGGTTTGCAACCGGCAGTGTGAGCTAATTCAGATTTGGCCGAAGGTAGGAGCCTGCTTGCAGGCGATGAGCGACGTGCCATGAGTTTAGACTCACGCCACTCCCAAACATCGCCTGCAAGCAGGCTCCTACATTTCGGATACGACCTTCTCGATCAGGGGAGCTTGGCCTGGATCAGCTTGCTGACCGCGCCGAAGTCGATGAGCGGCGCCTCGGGGCTTTGCTTGAGCGCGCCGATGACCTTGCCCATTTCCTTTTTGCTGGCGGCACCCGTCGAGGCGATCGCTGCGGCGACGAGGGCGTCGAGCTTCGCGGCATCGAGTCCCTTGGGCAGATATTTTTCGATGATGGCGATCTCTTTGACGTTGGCTTCAATCAGGTCCGCGCGGCCGCCTTTCTCAAACTCGGCGTTGGCGGCGGTGAGGTTTTTAACGGCTTTGCGCAAGGTGGCGGTGACGAGCTCGTCATCGATGGGCTTAGCGAGGTCCATGGACGCACGCTGGATCGCGCCGTCGTTGGTGCGCAGGATGGTGGCGAGCGGGGTGTCGCGGGCTTTGACGGCGGTGATGATGTCGGCGCGCAGGGATTCGTAGATCGTGGGCATGGTTTTTTAGAAGACTCAACGTGAACGCCGGTGATCGGCAGTGTCGAGCCTTGCGGTATCACCGGACCGTGGTGACGCTCCGCACCCACGCCCTTTCGACATGACCGACTCGCCCAACGAAAAGACCCTCCGCAACGTGCTGCTGATCTCCGGAATCGACGGCTGGAGTGTCGCACTTTTTGCAGGCTTCTGCACCGCCGTCGCGTTGCTGTCAGGCGAGTGGATCGGGGTATTCGTCGGCGGGCTCATCACCACCTGCGGCGTGCTGGAGCTGCGCGGACGCGGACGTTTGGCGCGGGGCAAGATTGAAGGCATCCGCTGGATGGTGCGGGCGCAGGTCATCATTTTGGTCACGGTCTCACTTTACGGTTTTCAGCAGCTCATCGCGTTTGACGAAGCGACGCTACTGGAAGGCCTCACCCCGGACATGGTCACCGTGCTGGATCAGGCGGGGATCACCGTTGATGAGATGCGCACGATGCTACGGCCGATCTACTTCGGATTCTATGGCGCGGTGATGGCAGCGACGATGGTGTTTCAAGGGGGGCTGGCGGTTTATTATCAGAGCCGGCAACCGAAGGTTGGTGAGGCGTTCGCTACCCGCCAGCAGGCTTTGCTGGCCGTGCCGCCAAAGGGGTAAGGGGTGGGGACGACGTGCCTTTATCCGCAGGAACAGAACGAGCGGCAAGGTGCATGGGCCCGTCGTCTAAAAAGACGGAAGCGCGCCGCACCCAAGACGCTGCGTTCACCCGAGCGAGGTTAGCTAACCTCTGAAAGTGGTGCCCCCACGGAGTTTTAAATCCACCTCCTTAACTCTGAAACGAAAATGGTTAAGAGTGCCTAAAACAGGTCTTGCGTGTATGCTCCTGTATGCGCAAAACCTTTCCACATGGCAAGGCACGCTTACCCGATTCTCGTTAAAATCGGATCAACCACTGTCCGCATCTACCGGAGCGAACGCCCCGCCGACCACGCCCGCAAGCGTGCGGCCCGCGTCGTTTTTCAAGTAGCCTGGCACGACGCCGGAGGCGTTCGGCGTGTTCGCCAGTTTGCCGACATCGCCGCCGCTAAGGAAACCGCGCGAGTGAAGGCGGAGGCCCTCGCCGGTGGCCGTTCTGAGGCCGCTGCAAGCCTGAGCATGGACGACATAGCCCTTTTATCGGAATTGCGCCGCCTAGCCGGAAAAACGCCCCCGCTCGCCGCGATAGAGGAATGGTCAAAGGCAAAGGAGCTTTGTGGCGAGCACCTGCTAACCGCTGCACAAGCGTGGTCATCGGCGCGGCGTGCCACAAAGTCCGCAACGGTTGCAGAGGCCATTGACGGCTTCATGACCGCCAAACGGCGTGCAGGCGTCTCGATGAAGTCTTACGAGGCCTTTTTGCCTGCCCTCGCAGGAGAGATCGGCGACGCGCCAATTTCAACGGTCGTATCCGCTACTTTGGAGGACTGGCTACATGAGCGATACGGAGACGAAGAAACCGAGACCGCCAACCCCGCCACCTTTAACACAGGCCGCAAGCGGTTCGTGGCGTTGTGGCGGTGGTCCCGCGATAAAGGCTATATCGCCGACACTGTGAAGACGCAGGCGGATTTGATGCAGCCAATGCGCCAAGGCTCGCAACGTATCGGCATCCTCACCGTCGAGAACTTTGCCCGCCTGCTTGCCCTCGTTAGCGCCGAGCATCCCGACCACCTCGCCGTTGCGGTAATGGCAGGATTTACCGGCCTGCGGCGTTCGGAGTTGCACGCGCAGAGCTGGGAAGATGTCGATCTAAAGCGCGGACTCCTTCGCGTCACCGCCGCAAAGAAAGGCACGGTCGCTTACCGGCTCGTTCACCTCTGCCCCTCCGCCGTCGAATGGCTCGCCGGTTGTCACCGCCAAGAAAAAGACACGGTGCGCGGAATCACCCCGATTTCGCCACCTTGGGGCGTTGATCGGCTTCGCACCTTCGCGCGGAAGGCCGAGCTGGAATGCCCGGAAAACGGATTCCGTCACAGCTTTGTTTCCTACCGATGCGCTGCCACCGGCAACGTGGCGGAAACCTCGCAGGAGGCCGGAAACTCTGCCGCCGTAGTGTTTAAACACTACCGCGAACTTGTCGCGAAGGACGACGGCGCGGCGTGGTTCGCTCTCACGCCCGCCGCCGTGGATAAAATCACTGACGAAGCCGGAAAGGTGGTGTCAATTGCCTCGTAAATCCATCGCCGCCCTCGTTGCTGCCCCTCGCCTGATTGCCAGCGGCCTGATTCCTGAGCTTTGCGCGACCTACCGGAAGAACAACCCCGCGTGCGCCTTTACCGACCCTCAACTCGATTTCCTTGCCCGGTGCGCGATCAATCCGGCTCTCGCTCTCTCTGCGCATGAGGAGCGGCCAACATTCGACGGAAAGGAGATCGGCTCTTTCCCGTGCCATCACCCGCACCACCCCGAGCAACTCGCCATCTGCTTCCGCGACCACCCCGAACACTTCACCCGGTTTCTAGACTTCATCAGGCGTGCCGCGCCCGAGAAACGGCGCACGGACCGCCACCGCGCACGGGTAGTTGCCGGCGCGTGCGCCGTCGTAGAGTTAGCCGAAAACGGACGCCTTCCAACGACAGACGAGATCGTTGCCGCAACTGCCCGCCCGCACGTTTCGAGAAAATCCGCAGAGGCGGCGCGCACGGAAGTTGGGCGGCGAGTCAAGAGGCCGAAACCCTAATTCGGGTGGCCTTCGATTTAGGGGCGGCGAGTTGGTAGCGCGGGCGATTCTTCGCACGCTTAGGCGTCGAAATGACACCTGAAACACTCGTTGCCACTCCCCCGCCCGTCCTAACTTCTGGACGGGTTTTCACTACCGAAGACACGATGCGTCTTTTCGGTTACACCGACTCCACAACATTCTGGCAGGCGGTCCGCCGTGCGGGACTTCCTTTCGTCCGCGTTTCCTCTCGCCGCGCCGTATTTCGCGAGCGCGACCTGGAGGCATGGATGGACGCGCGGACCATTGGCCGCACGCTACCCGCCCATCACGCCATCGGGAACAACTGACCATGAGCGCCCGAATCTCCCTTACCCCCAAAGAGACGGCTCGCACCCACGCCGACCGGCTCCGCCGCCAGCTCGCCGAGGCCGTTGACGATCTCAACGACCACCCGCCTGTCGATCCAGTCGCGCGGCTTCTCGCCGTCGCAGAAATCAACCGTCTCCGCGCCGACCTCCGCGAAGCCGAGGGGGAAAACGAATCCAACCGCCGAGGCGAGCCCCGGCACATCGCTGAAATCCTGAACGAGGCGTTTAAACTGGTAGCGAAAAAGGCCTCAAAATGAACTCGAACACCGCCACTCTAAACGACCTCCGCGCCAAGCGCGCCCGGCTCGCCGCCGAAATCAAACAGGGCGACGCCAAACTCAACCGCCTGCGCGAGGCTCTCGCCATCCGCCGCACTAACCTTTCACGCCTCGAAGCAGCCCTCGCCATAGCAGGCGGGGACGCGCGCGGCCTCCGCGCACATGAGTGAGCCTCGCAAAACTCCTCACACCCTGCACACCCAAATTCCTGACGGGGAGATCGACGCTTTGCGCCTGTCATCCGAAGGTGCCGACTGCGCGACGGCTCTCGCCCTGCTGGTCGGAATACGTTACGCAATGCGGTCCGCACATCGCAGAGATCGGCAGGCGAACCCCCATCCCTACGGCCCCTGTCGTCTATCGCATCGCGACATCGCGGGAGCGGCGCTTTGCAGCGTCCCCACGGTCAAGCGCTGGCTCCCGTTGCTCGAAACGGCGGGTGTTGTTGCTACCCGTCCTTTATTCAGCCCAAAAGGGGACCAACTCGCGTCAGAATACTCGCTCCCTTTCTCTTTCCCCTCGGTTCAGAATGAACCCACCCCCCAGCTCAAAATGATCCAAGGGGTTAGCTCACGGTCTGCGGAGGAGGTGAGCTACCTCAGAAGATATATAGATACTAAGGATACTTCTATTGCGTCGGCTCCGCCGCCGCCGGGGGATGCCGAGCTTTTCACTGAACCCACCCCATCCGCCACCGGACCCCGAAAAACGGAGATCGGCGACCGCCCCCCAAAAGCAGCGCGTCCCCGCAACGAACTTTGCGACACCCTCGCCACCGCCACCGGTCGCAACCCGCACGAAATGACCGCGCCAGAGGCCCGTGCCTGCGCCGTAGCCCTCGCGAACATCCGCAAGGTATGCCCAGACCTCACCTCCGCCGAAATCGAGTTTAGAGCGGGCAATTACCGGCGCGCCTATCCCAAGGCCGCAATCAGCCCCCACGCCGTGGCCAATCATTGGAGCGAGCTGGGGCGGACCGCCCCGAAGGCACCCTCGGCTGAACGCGTCCCCGTAAACTGACCCTTTCCTAACCCATGAACACCACCACCGCCACCACTTCCCCGGCATCAGGTCGCGTTCCTCCGCACTCAGTCGAGGCCGAGGGACAGATCTTATCCGCCTGCCTTCTTGACGGCCCCGACGTGCTCGGGCGTTGCCTTAATTCCGGCATCACCCCGACGAGTTTCTACGTGCAGGCACACTCCCTGATTTTTGATCGCCTGCAATCAATGCTGGCAGAGGGGAAAAGCATAGACCTCGCCGTGCTCGCAGAGGAATTGAAGCGAACCCGACACCTGGACGAGGTGGGCGGTTATGCTTACCTCACCCAAATCTCCCGGCTCGCCCCAACCACGGCAATGGCGACCTATTTCATCGAGAAATTGACGGAGCTTGCCGCATTGCGTGACACCATACGCGCAGCGACTGCAATCGTCGAAGGGTGCTACAGCTACACCGGCACCACCGTCGAATCCGAGCTTGGACCAGCGGCGGCGCGGTTGATGTCCATCATCGCGGGCCAAGGGGAAAAAACCGAGGCGGCATGGGGCGACGTTGTGAAAAATGCCGAGGAAAATGCGCGCACGCTGTGCTCGAAAGACTCCACGCCTCGCCGAACCGTTTCATTGGGCTGGCAAGCCCTTGACGTCGAGTTTGAGCCGATGCGCCCCGGTCAACTCGTGGTCATCGGCGCGCGTCCGAGCGTCGGCAAGTCATCGCTTCTCCGGCCAATCGCCTACGGCGCTGCGCGTGCGGGGCAGCATGTTCTATTCGTCAGCTTGGAGGTGAAGCCCGCCAGTATCGCCATGCAATTCGCGGCTACATCCTCGCGCGTTGGCGTGCGACGCCTCCCAACCGCTCACCCGCTCGACCAGAAAGATTTTCGGGATGCCGTCGCCAGCCTGCGCGGCCTGCCCATCACCGTGTCCGACTCGCGCCGATCCCTCGCCGCAATCTGCGCGAAGGCACGCGCCATGCACTCCCGCCGCCCGCTCGACCTCCTCGTTATCGACTACCTCGGGTTAATCGAAGACTGCGACCGGCCAGCCAAGGGCGAAACAAAAGCGTCGGCAATAGGACGCGTCACCAAGGGACTCAAACGCATCGCGATGGAGCTTGATTGCGTCGTCATGGTCGCCGCCCAGCTCAACCGCCTCAGCGTTACCGAGGCGAACCGACAGCCCCGCCTCTCCGATCTTCGCGACTCGGGCGACGTTGAACAGGATGCCGACAAGGTGATTTTCATTCACCGGCCCGACACCGACCCCGACGCTTGCGATTCCGCCCAGCCCGACACCGCCAGCCCCGCCGACGTGCCGACGTTCTTCGTGAACCTGATCCAAGCAAAGGGACGCGATGACGGCACCGGTATCAAGTCCATGCGCTTCGTCCGCGAGACCGCATCCTTCGCGCCTAGATCCACCACACACCACCACCACCACCGGCACACCAGCACCACGGGACGCAACTAAACCTATCACCCACCATGCAACACCCGCACACACCTAGCCCAACCGGCGACGAAGAAGGCCGCGACCACGCCCGTAAAGATTCAATCACTCGCCAACCGAGAGAGGGCAAATCCGTCCCATTCCGCTTTGACGACGTAAACGCCGACGACTCCCCGCCGATACCTGGCACCTTGCGGGCACACCAGCACCGGCCCGAGTTCGATGCACGCCCCGACACCGAGATCGACCGAACGGACTTCGCCCACGCCCTCAACGCCTTCGTCTCGTGGATCATGCCGCCGCGTGGTTTCACCCACACCGGATATGCTCAACGTGCAGGTCTGAGAGCCGTAGCGGCGGCGTGGGTTCTGCGACCTGATCGCTTCGAGGGCATGAGCCTTCACGCCGTATCCAAACGCATAGGCTGCTCCGACTCGATCCTCTCGCGCTACGCTGGGCAGTTCTCGGACCGCTTCGGCATACGCAGCACCGCCCAGCTCTCGCCCCGCGAGATCGCCGCCCGCAAGGTCGCACGCTCCATGCCCGCGCAACCTGCCGATCCGTCCGTCAACTGATGGGCGCGATGCGTTTAAACGCCCCCGGCTAGGAAGCCTCCTAAACCCCTGCCGGTGCATCTATGGTTCCGCGAAGGCACGACGCTTTTTTATGTCTGCCGACTTTTTCAAAGTTACAGGTCACGAGGCCCCCGTCCCGCTCTGTAGCGACTGCGAGGGAACGTAACATTTGAGGCGCGAGCGTAACAACCGCGCCCAACCTCACCGGCCACCCCGCCCCTTCGTTCGGTTCTCCCCGGCGGTGGCGGGCACAATTCAGGCGCGGCGTTTTTGAATACAGTATTTTTTACTGCTGAGGGTGAGGCGGTTACATGCCGAGGAGTCGAGCCGCACGCGGCCTGAGTGGAAGCCTCTGCCTTGGGTAGAACGACACACGTTTTCCCCCATGCCCAAACCGCTTAAAACTTACGTCACCGCCGCCGAGATCGGCAGGCTCGCCAACACCAGCCAAAAGCGCGCCGTGTCCGCCATGCGTCGCCTGAACATTCATCCCGTTGGGCAACTTGTGGGCGGCTCTTTTACCGCCCCGTTCTTCCCCGCTGGCGACGCTCTCGACATCGCCCGCCGCATCTCCGCCAAGGGCATCGACGCCGCCCCGTCCGCTACCAACTGACCCGCAGCCATGTCATCGCTCTCACTTAGTTTCGCTGCCGCCCTCGACGCGCTTCCCGTCACGGGAACGTTTTGCATGGGAACGTCGCGTTTCGTGGCCATCGGCCAAGGCCGTTGCCAAGTGGGGAACGTAATCCGAATCGGCGAGCACGACGCGGTTATCGTCGGTCTAAGCGCCGACAGGCTCACCGTTCAGCCAAAGGGTAGCCGCGAACAATTTTCCCGCCCCATCTCCATCCAATGACCTCCGAAGACCGCGCACTTATCGCCGAGATCGACGCCGCCCGAGCCACGGAACGCAACCTCTTCCAACGCCTGCGGGCCGACCTTGCCGAGTCCAAGGGCAACGTCGCATCCGCCAAAAGCACCCTAGCTAAAGCCCGAGACGCGCTCGCCGCGTCCGAGCGTAACCTCGCGGACTTCGAGCAGATTCTCGCCGACCTCTCGGGTTTGGCCGACGCCAGCCTCACCCGCCTCGCCGGATACGACGCCGCACGCCGCGAAGTCGCCAGCCGTTGAACCATTTTTCTAACATGCCTACGCCCACCCAAACCAACACCCATCCGGCTCTCACCGCCGGTCAAATCGCGGCACTCTCTTTCGACGAGCGGGAAACCGAACTCAAAGCCCGTCTCGGTTCTGCGCACCTGGAGCTTTACGGGGAAAACCGCGTAACCCTGCCCGAGGTCATCACCGCCCTTCAAAATTTCGTGTTGAGCCAACCCATGGGCGACCACACCGCACCCGCCGCCCCTTCCTCGACCGAACTCCAACCCGCGCCGGTCGCACCTACTCCCGCAGTCGCTGCCGTTCCCGAGGCCAAGAGCGTGACCACGCCTTCCGCACGTCCTGAGATCGTCCAACTCACGGGCTTGAACCGCACGGTCGCCGCCCTCGCCCGCCGCAACGCCACGTCCAAAAAATGAGCACAGCAACCGAACAAACCACCGAGCCGTTGAGCATGACGGATTCCGATTACATGAGCGGCCTTGAGCGGGAAAACACCGCTCTAAAAGCCCGGGTCGCCGCTTTTGAAACCGGGCTTGAAGCTGAAATTACCCAGCGCGTCGAAGCCCTCGACTCCGAGCGTCGCGCGAACTTCGACAACGAGGTGAGCCGGCGCGCCACCGCGATCATGGCGAAGGTGGGCCAGCCCGTGCCGGTCTCCGCCGATGTTTCCGGCAGCGTTCAGGGAGCCGGAAGCCAGACCGGTGCCGACTCCAGGCTGACCGGCCTTGCGCGCGCAGTCGCATTTTTCCGCGCCAAGCGTGAAAGCTCCAGCACCTGAGCCGATCCACCGCTTCACCGGCACGCTTCGGGACTGCGTTCTAAATGCCCGAAAGAACGCCAAAGCCGAGGAGCGAAGGGTCAAATCCATGTGGCACCACATCGCTAAATTTTCCGCCAAAACAACTGCCAGAACAAAACACGTTTAAACACCATGAGCACCACCCAAGCCAGCAACGGCATCGAACCGGGCGCATTCGCCCCCGTCGCATTTCTCAACCAGCCCGAGGCCGACGAGACCCCGGCAAAACGCCCCTCAACCAAAACACTCGCCGAGCGTATCGAAAAAGCGGCTACGCTTGAAGCGCAAGCGGCTGAACTGCGTAAGCAAGCCGAACGGGAGCGCGCCGAAGTTGAAGATCGCGAAGCCCGCTTGGTTCGTGCCAAGGCGAAGCTAAACTACCTCACCAATTCCCGCGAGGCTTACGCCGTTCGCATGAATGAACTCCGTTCGGGTCTAAATAATCTTCGACTAGGCGTCGTGTCGCAAATCACGTCCCACCTGCCGACCACAACCGCCTCGGGCAAGGTGCTTTCACCGGACGTTTACGGGTCCGACACCATCGGTTTTATCACGGAGAAATACCGGGAAATCGCCCTTGCCGAGGCCATGACCTCAGACGCTAAACGGGTTTTGGGTGCTCTCGACGACGCGATTGCTTCGGCAAAAGCCGAGGTCGCCGAATTGGAAGCCTGACCTTTTCACACTTTCGCGAGGCGGACCTGTCCCCCGCCCGCGAAGCCGCGCCGACAATCCCACTAGTGAAGGGTCAGGGTTCTGTCGGCGCGGTCCTTCATTTTCACGTATTTAAATACTTACTACAATGCCAGCAATCGCAGCCATACCCTTATTTACCATCGGCTCAGGTGCCTTGGCCGTAAAAGTCACCGTCGGCGTCGTGGCAATGGTTGCACTCTCCGCCGGGTCCGTTGTCTACTCCCAGCAGCAAGCGAAGAAGATGGAGAAGAAAGCTCGCGCGGCCATGCTCGCGAATCAGGGCATGACCCTGACGAGCCGTGACTCCGCCGCCCAGCGCCGGATCATTTACGGCGAGATGCGCGTCGGCGGGACATTTGCGTTCATGAATACGCACGTCCTGGCTGTTACAGCCGACGCACCGCTTAATTACCTATCGACTATTTCGCCAGACGACGACGGGGAGCCATTTGAGACGTGTTCGACGGCGTTGCACGAAGCCGCTCACGCAATCGTCGCCCGGATGGTCGGCTACTCAGTTCATGGCATCACGATGGACAAGGGTGTCGCCCAGTTCGTCTTCGACAACGAGCGTGACGACGTGCTCGGGGTAACGCTGATACGAGATCAGCCAAACTCTGTTTTGGAAACCCGCGCGCAACGCCTGATGATGGTTGCGCTGGCGGGAACGGTGGCGACCAACTGCCTTCTTTTCCGTCGCGATCCGATCAGCGAGGATGACTTTGCCACGGCGTTTCAGACGGCCTTCCATTTTTGCCCTACCGATCCCCTCGGGGCAATCAACGGCGTATGTGATTTGCTGGCGCGGGTGGTTCGACTGGAACCTGTCGCCGAGGCGATTTTTAGGCTCGCGGCACTGATGGAGCGCGAAGGCGGCACACTCGCCGACACGGCTCAATTTAACTCCGCGTGGGAAGAAATCGCGCAGGATCTACCGCAAATTCAGATCGACGCCGCGAGATGACGGAAAACTTGGCAGGCGTGAAGCTGCCGAGTAGCGTTTGGTCATGCCGTCCCAATCGCGTCCACCCAAAGCCACGAACAAGGCCGGCGGGCAACGGACTGACCTCGACAACCTCGATGCTCTGATTCCTGAGCACCTGCCGAGCATGGCGGCACTACGCCGCCGGTTTCCCGGCCTGCCGTGTTTCGCTTTGAGCATCCGCCAACCTTGGGCCTTCTTCATCGTTCATGGTTTCAAGGACGTTGAAAACCGGACGTGGCGCACCCTTCACCGTGGCCCGATCCTGATTCACGCCGGCGGCACAACAGCGAAGCTCTACCCCGAGGACGACGAAGAGCTTTTTATCCCCGCCTTGGGTCGCGGCTTTCCCGATGAGATGGACGACGCACACGCCCCGCGCGGTGGCATTGTCGGCGTTGCTGACATCGTGGGCTGTGTGACCGCGCACCCGTCGCCATGGTTTGATAAAGGCGGTTTCGGCTTCGTCTTGGCGAACGCTCGCCCGTTGCCGTTCGTGCCGATGCACGGCAAATTAAACGTGTTTCGCGTGCCCTGAGTAGGCCGGACACGAAAAAGCCGCGCCCTCGCAAGGCGCGGCCTGTAGGTTTCCGGCTCCTCAGACGCGAGCGGCCCGCGTTACTCGGTCAACCTTGGCCGATTTTTTGGCCGCTAATACCCGGAGCGTGAGCAAATCGCCCTCGCGCATGTTACCGGCTACCAGCTCGGCAAACTGTGTGGCGTTGCGCATGGCGGAACCTAGCCGCCGCGCCCGCGTGGTGCTCTCCAAGTCCCCAACGAACGCCCCGGCCTCCAAGCGCGCGGCGGTCTCCTCAGAAACGAAAAGGACAACCGGCACTGTGCGAGCGTGCGCGAGATCATGAGCAGAAGGCTTGAGGACGGAAGCGGAGCGGACGGCGCGGCGGTGGCGCGTGGATTCGGTGGCGGTGGCGTTATTCATTGGTGGATTCCTGCAAATGCGCCGTTCGTCGGCGCGCCGTTGGTCGTTCTGCTCACAGCCTCAACGAATGCGCGCGATAATCAATCATAAAATGCTTTTAAGCAGCATCTTACAGAATAAAAATCTTACACAGACCCCAGAGCACAGTCACAAAAAAACCCCGCCCGGTGAGAGGCGAGGTTTTAGCTGTTTGAGGTGGCTTTGTGTATGCGCTTGGTATGCGCGAAAACCCTTACCTAGTAAATTGGTGCCCCCACGGGGAGTTGAACCCCGCTTTTAGGATTGAGAATCCCATGTCCTAACCGATAGACGATGAGGGCGTCTGAATGAGCGGAAGACAGTTTGGTTTTATCCGAAGCCGTCAAGCGTGAGTTTCCTCTTCAGCAGTTTCCTCTTCAGCTAAACACAAAAAAACCGCCTGCTCCGGGCAGGCGGTCTTTCTCAAGCGCGTTATCGGTCCGCGATCACGCAAAAATCTCTTCGGGCTTGAAGAAACGGGCCAGCTCGATGCGCGCGTTCTCGTCGCTATCGGAGGCGTGGACTACGTTCTTCATCATCTCGGTGCCGTAATCGCCGCGAATGGTGCCTTTGGCCGCCTTGCGGGAATCCGTCGGACCGAGCAGGTCGCGAATAATGGCGACAACGTTTTCGCCCTGAAGGGCGAGCACAACCACAGGACGCGAGCTCATGAACGCCTCAATTTCGGGATAAAACGGCTTGTCGGCCACATGCGCGTAGTGGGCGCGCAACACCTCGGAGGAGAGGCGTATCATCTTAATACCAACGATTTCGAAGCCGGCTTTCTCGAAGCGGTCGATCACGTTGCCGGCATGCTTATTGGACATGCAATCGGGTTTTAGAATAACGAGGGATTTCTGCATACGGCACCACCTTACGCTCTAAACTTCGGAGGAAGGAAGCCTAGAATCGGACGGCTGAATCGGACGCGGAGGTCATCACCAGGAAACACACGCACGACACGAAAAGCGGAAATCGGAATGATGCAGCCGTTCTAGCAAAGGTAGGAGAACGTTTACGCGCGATGGCTTGGTTCCGAAGGCCAAAACGGAACACACGGTTTACCGATCCCTTTAGCGAGCGGAGGCCGCGAGCGCCACGGGGGCCGTGGTAACGGCCGCCAAGTCTTTAGCATCCACCGGGCGGGCATCGGAGTGAAACGTGGCGTAAACCACACCGACCAAGTTGCCGGCCGTTACCGGGGTGCTGTCCACCTCGGTGTTGTTGTAACCACTGGCCGTCCACCCCGAGGCGGTCGCCTCTACCAGACGGTGGGCCACCGTTTCATTGAAGCGGTTCGTATAAACCACCACCATGCCGGCACGGAGTTTTTCGGCGGCCAGCGTTTTGACCACCAGCACCGCGCCCGAACCGAAGAACGGCAACATCGAGACGCCTTCGACGCGGAGGACTTGGAGATCAGCGCGGCTCGCGGCGAGCGCGTGTGCATCCTTGAGAGCCGCAGTCACCGACACGCCCGACACCGGGTTAATCGTCGCGGCGGCTTCACCCGCAAAAGCCAACCCTGCGAGAGCGAGGAGGATTCGAGCGAGCGAGCGTGCCGTTTTCATGGCATCACTCTAGCGATTAACCACATTCCCTCCTATCCGACCCTATACCCAGTTGCGTCACTGCCGACACCTCACTTTCACGACTAGGGTGCGGCTAGGGTATAAGCGGTTTTCACCCGGGGCCGACCAGGTGGAGACCCTAGGAGCATGCAAGGGGTCTTACCCACCCCATCTGTAAGATCCCTCCGAGACATCCGATCCGTAGCCGCGAGCGCCAGCGAGTGGGACCGTAGCGATCCGCCAACGCGCTCCCAGCGTTTCGGAAGGGAGGGCGTTTCGCGATTTCCACCTCAAGGTTCTTCCGATTCCGACGGGAAGAACACGTGCGGTGCGAGACGCTCACACCGCGACTTCTTGACGGGCTTTTTCCGCCAACGCGGTCGAGATGTAGCGTTCGCCAAAGCTGCAGCCGATGGTGACAATCACCTTCCCGGCGAACTCCGGGCGCTTCGCCACTTGCAGGGCCGCCCAGACGTTGGCCCCGGTTGAAATCCCCCCGAGGATCCCGTCTTGCAAGGCCAACTGCCGCGCGGTCTCGAGCGCGTCTTCATCGCTCACCGTGACCACCTCGTCGATGATCGCCGTGTTGCAGTTTTTCGGGATGAAGCCCGCTCCGATACCTTGGATCCGATGCCGTCCCGGTTTGCCGCCCGACAACACCGGGCTGCCCGCCGGCTCGACCGCGATACTGCGCAAGATGCGTCGCGCTTTGATCACCTCCGACACGCCGGTAATCGTCCCGCCCGTGCCCACGCCGGCCACGAAAACATCAATGTTGCCGCCCGTCGCGGCCCAGATCTCTTCCGCCGTGGTGCGGCGGTGAATCTCCGGGTTGGCGGGGTTTTCAAATTGCTGCGGGATGAACCCGCGGTCGCCGTGCTGCGCGAGAATCTCGCCCGCTTTGCGGATCGCCCCGGGCATGCCTTCGTTGCCCGGCGTAAGCACGATCTCCGCGCCGAGCATGCGCAACAACACCCGCCTTTCCAACGACATGGTCTCGGGCATCGTGAGGATCAACTTGTATCCGCGTTGTGCACACACGAAGGCCAACGCGATACCGGTGTTGCCCGACGTGGGCTCGATCACGACCGCTCCGGACTTAAGCCTGCCGTCGCGCTCGGCCGCTTCGATCATCGCCCGGCCAATGCGATCCTTCACGCTCGCGCACGGGTTAAAGAATTCCGCCTTGAGGTAGATGGTCGCGGGTATACCGGTGGCGATACGGTTGAGCTTAATCAACGGAGTCTGGCCAATAGTGGCCACGATATCGGTGTAGGCGTGGGCGGGCATGTCGCACTGAAAGCCCGCCACCCCTACCCCCGCAAGATAATCGCATCCGCCGTTTCGCGCCCTCCCGCCATCGCCGATTCGATCGATCTCGTCTGGTGCCGATCCGCGCACACCCACAGCCCGGGGCGCAACGGCCCCCCCGGCAAAGCCACCGGCATCGGCTGGCGAATGCGCACCACTCTCAAGCCCCGCCAGCCCGCCACTTCGGCACCCCACCAAGCGCCGAGTTCCGCCTGAACCAACGTAAACAACGCGCGGTCATCCTCTCTCGCTTCACCCAGGATTGAAACCGCGACCAGAGCCTGACCCGCCGGGGCATAATCCGGCGCCACGTCGCTCATGATGACCACCGAGTTGACGCGACCGCGCCCCTCGCCGTTGAGGACCAGCGTCCCCTCGCCCACCGGGCTCTGCCCCGCCGCGAAATAAACGGTGCTCGTCGTGCGCCACGCCGGTTGCCCGATCTCGGGCAGCAACCGCGCGACCGTGGCACCATCGGTCGCTACCACCACATTTTTCGCCCGCAGATACTCGCCGGACGTCAGCCGCACGCCGCCTACGCCGCCGCCATCAATCGACTCGACCGCCGCATTCAACCGCACCGTGCCTGCGGGCAACCCCGCGGCTAGCTGGTCCGGAATCGCCTGCATGCCACGCGCTGGCACCGCCGTGTCGCCTCGCGCAAACATCCGAAACACAAACTCCAGCACCCGGCTCGACGTGGTGAGCTCGCGCTCCAAAAAAATCCCGCCCAGCCACGGACGCATAAACCGCTCGATCATCCGCTCGCTAAAACCATGCGCCCGCAACGCCGCCAACGTGGTGGTCTCCGGACGCGCGAACAACTCCGCCAACGTTCCCCGCGAAGCCCGCGCGCGCAAGGTGGCGATGCGCGCTTTATCCGCCCACGATCCGACCGGTGCGCGCAACGTCGCCCACAACTCGCCGGGTCGCCGAAAGGGATCGGACACGCGGTGCAGGCCTTCGTCCAACTTCACGAGCGCGCCCGGGTTGAACCGCTTGAGATCGAGCGCCGCATAATCGAGCCAGCGCCGCGCCTCCGGATACGCCGTGAGCAACACTTGGAAGCCCCGATCCAACCGGAACCCGTCCACCACCTCGGTGCGCACACAGCCGCCCACCGTGTCGGCGGCCTCCAGCACGACGCACGCCCGACCCGCCTCGTGCAACCGGCGCGCGCACGTGAGCCCCGCCAGCCCGGCCCCGACGATCACCACATCGCATTCAGCGCTCATCGGCAGTTTCAGCACTCGTCGGTCACCAACCGGGCCTTCAGGTCGGCCGCCACTTTTTCCGCCAACGCCAAGCCCGACAGCACCGCGCCCTCGACCTTGGGTCCGCCAAACGCATCGCCGGCAAACCCGACTTTGAGCTCTGGCAACCACACGCAGCGCTCCGCATGCGTGGTCTTCGGTTCGCTGAATTTCCAGCGGTGCAACGTCGTTGAAACCACCGCCGCCTCACCCAACCACGACTGCACGGCCGGCAACAGCAACGCCGCGACCTCGGCCTCGGGCAGGCCGTAGTTTGCCGCCGAAAACTCCGCCGACGCATGGATCGTCACGGCCGCCGGCGTGGGTTGCGCGACGCCTTTTTTCACGTTGTCCGCGATCCAGCGCACCGGACCTTCGCTCAACGTCACGCCCTCGGCCGGCACCGCGCTCGGCCCCGCCAACGTGACGAGCAACGCGAGGCACGGGTGATAGGCGAGCGCCTCCAGCGGGGCGGCCACGTCGGCCGGCAGCGTGAACTCGCCCGCCTTCAACAGCGCCAGCGCCTGCGGCGCCGGGCACGCGAACAACACTCGCTCCGCCCGCATGATTCCGTGCTCTTCGATATCGAGCTCCCAACAACACCCGGACGGATGCCGACAGGCGCGCGTGACCTTGTGCTCGCGTAGAATTTTGACGCCCTCGGCCAGCGCCTTTGGCACGGCTGTCATGCTGGGCGTGCCCACCAGCCGGCGGTGCGTCGAGCCCGGCCAGTTGTGCACGAGTCCCTGCGCGCTCCAGCCATCCGCCAGCGTCGCAAACGCCGGATCGCGCACGGTGAAATATTGCGCGCCTTGATCGAAGACCGCTTCGCCCACGCGCTTGGTGGACATGCGCCCGCCATAACCGCGGCTCTTCTCCACTACGACCACCTTCGCGCCCGCCGCGGCGAGCGCGCGCGCCAGCACCAGGCCCGAAACTCCCGCGCCAATGATAACCGTGGTGTCGTTCATACGTTCGCCGAAGGTGTGCGCCCGAGCCCGGCGTGCAACGCGGCGGAAAGGTTTTCGTGCCGAAAGACATAACCCGCCGCTTGCAACCTCGCCGGCACGACCCGCGCGCTGGCGAGCAGGGTTTCCTGCGCCATTTCGCCAAACACGGTTTTCAGCGCGAGGGTGGGCACCGGCAAAATCGCCGGACGTCGCAACACCCGGCCGAGCGTGCGGGTGAACTCGGCGTTGGTCACGGGCTGCGGCGCAACTAGGTTGACGGCCCCCGCGCAACGCACGTCGAGCACCGCGTGGTAGATCGCGCCGATCAGATCATCGAGTGAGATCCAGCTCATCCACATGGCACCCGAGCCGAGCCGACCGCCGAGCCCCGCGTTGAAGACCGGCAGCAACTTGGCCAGCGCGCCGCCGGCCGGGGTCAGCACGACGCCCGTGCGCAGCTTCACCACGCGCACGCCGAGCACCTCGGCCATGACCGCCTCGCGCTCCCAGGCCTTGCACACGTCCGCGAGAAAGCCGTCGCCCGCCGGTGCGTCTTCCGTGAGGATTTCGTCACCCCGATCGCCGTAAACGCCCGTGGCCGAGGCCGAGATAAATACAAAGGGACGCAACCGTTCGCTCCTGACTTCGCCCATCGCGCGAACCAACGTGCGCGTGCTATCGACGCGGCTGCTCAGGATGGCGGCTTTGCGCTCCACCGACCAACGCGCGTCGGCGACCCCCACACCGGATAAATTGATGACTCCATCGACGCCCCGCAGCGCATACGCATCGAGCGTCCCGGCCGCCGGGTCCCAGAACACCTCGTCAGCCCCGGCGGGCGCGCGACGCACGAGCCGGCGCACGGTGTGACCCTGGGTTTGCAGGAACGCCGTCAGTTGCCGCCCGACCAAGCCGGAGGCGCCCGCGATCAAGAAGACCATCGGGCGCACCGAGAGATACCGTGTCGTTGATTCAAGATCGGCCTTGGTCAGCGCATGCCGGTAGTTGAACAGTCGCTCCAATTCGCCGCGCGCAAACGCTCCGCCACCGATCCGCCCGAGCACACCAAACGGAAGGCGGTAGGTGATCGCATCGGTGAGCACGCACGCGCGCCCGCCCTCGATCGGTTCGACGCGGTGCAGGTGTTCCCACTGCGCAAACGGACCCCGCCGCTGCACATCGCGAAACTGCACGCCTTCGATGTAGTCGCGATGCTCGACATCCCAACGCACCCACACCGGGCCCAGCTTCGTGCGCAAGCTGACCGTGGCACCGTCGCGAATGCCGCCGGCCTGGGAGATGAGTTGGAGCTTCTGCCAAGGTGGCGCGAGGCGTTGAAACGCACCGGGGCGTTCGTGCCAGGCAAACACCTCGGCGGCCGGACGCTCGATACGCACACTGCGGGTAAACGTGGAAACACTCATTTCGTAGCCCGTCCCTTTTTCATACGGCAGGCGTCGGAGCAATACTTCACCTCGTCCCAAACCTTTTCCCATTTTTTGCGCCACGTGAATGGACGCTCGCAGACGATGCAGATTTTTTCCGGCAGGTCGGATTTTTTCCTCATTTTAGGCATGGATACACCCAACCACAAACCGGCGAAATAGTTGACCACGAAACACAGAAAAAAACCCGAAAAGCCAAAATCCGAATACGATGCCGGATCGCGGCGCGCCCAGATCAAAACGGAAAACCGACCGAGAAATGCAACGTGCCGCCCGGGTCGCCTTCGCGGGGGTTGAGGTTCCGCCCATACTCTAGGCGCACCGGTCCCACGATGGTCTGATACCGGATCCCCAAGCCCACTGAATATAACCGCTCGTCCCATGGGTAATCGCCGAGATCCGCCGCTTCGCCCAGCGCGTCACCAAACAACACCACCGACCACGTGCGAGTGATTGCCTGCTCCACCTCGACGTTAAGCAACGTGTAGGTCTCCGCGCCGATAAAGCGGCCGGCGGCATCCCGTGGGGCCGCCTCGTCTTGTTGATAACCGCGAATGCTGCTGTCGCCTCCCGGATAAAAGCGCCGGTTCACCGGAATCAACTGACCGTCCGGAGCGCCCCACGTGGTGATCACACCGTGAGTCAGCCCCAAGTGAATCCATCGGCTGCGTCCCCACGGGGTGTGGTATGCCACACCCATTTCGAATGCCTGATAATCCACGTCGCCACCGAGCGTTTCGCTCGCGAGTTCCACACTTGAAAACACGCGTGAGCCACGACGCGGGCGCAGCGGGTTGTCGCGACGGTCCCTGGAAAGCCCGAGGTCGATGCTCGACACGTTGACATTGGCATCGTCCACGGCGTTGGTCGCGAGGGTATTATTCTCGTTGATCAACGACTGGTAGGTGTAGCCCACGCGCCCGTCCGCATCGAGCCAAGGAATGCGCCGCCGCAGACCCACCGTGCCGCCATACTCTTGGCGGACAAAAGCGACTTCCTCGCGGCGCAAACCAAACACCCGCGCCGTGCCGTCCACCGATTCACCGAAGAGCTCCGGCACGGTGTAGTTGTATTCGCCGCGCGTGCTTTTCAACGACTGCACGAGCACCAACCGGCTCTGGTGCGCTCGGCCCAGAAGATTTGTCTGCTGCAACTCCACGCCGCCTCGCAACTGCTCATAACTTCCGTAGCCCGCCAGCAGGCTCGCATCCCAGCGCGGCAGTTCACGCACCACAAACACCGGGTCTCGCACCTCGCTCGTCGCCGGTTCGTAGCGCAAATCCACCGTCTCAAACGCACCGAGTCGCGCCAGCCGGAAACGCGAACCCTCCATCACCAACGGGTTCAACGGAGCGCCCGTCTCGGCTCTTACGCGCCGTCGCAATATTCCCTCCCGCGTGTGTTTATTTCCTTCGAAGCGCACCTCGCCCACGGTCACCGACGGACCCGGCTCGATGCGGATAACCGCCTCCACCTCACGTTTTCCATCCACCTGCACACCCGGCCAGGGCTCTACATCGACCTGCACATCCGCATAACCACGTTCATAAAAATCGCGCCGCACGTGCTCCACCACATCTTGCTGCCACAAGAGCGACCACGGCTCGTTGAGCCGGCGTTTACCCAGCCCTTGCCTCACATCGATATCTTCCGCTCCTTCGCGGCGCACCGCCGCCACGATCCACCGGGGACCCTCGCTCACCGCAACCGCAACGGCCACCCGCCCCGTGCGCAGGTCTTCGTTAACAACCGTGGCACGCACCTCCGCCTCAGCGTAGCCTTGCTGACGCAATTCGGCCTGCAGATTCGCCGCCGAACGCCGGAGCCGCGATGGCGAGTAAGCCCGTGCTTCGGTTCCGACCAGCGGAACCTCGTTCGGCAGAAAAAAACCGCGCGCCTTCTCCACCGGCAATTTTGTCAAACCGGTGAAAGTCACCGTCTCGATGACCGAGCGCACGCCCCTGTCCACGTCGAATCGCACCGCCTTTATCTCCAACAAGCGCGGCAACAACGTGGTCAGCGACGCATCGAACATGAAGGTATCCACCTGGTCGTCGGTTCGCGTGAGCCGGGCCTTCACCACGGGGCGCAAGTAGCCTTCGCCGACCAGTGACGACACGATCATGAAGGCGGCGTCTTCGACCGTCGTCGACCCGATGACGGGTGTTCGGTCATCCCCCAACATCCGTTCGAGCGAGACACGTCGCTCACGGTTGCGGAACCACCCGAGGCCGCTGATGGAAATGTGAGCGGGCTCAGCTGGCTTCGCCTCGCGCTCCGCCGCGGCCCCGTCGGACACCGGTAGCAGGAGCAGCGCAGCGAGAGTGAAAACCCGGATGCGTTTATTTCCGGGCATCTGCGGCCTCCTCCTGTTTTCGCTTTTCCGAGAGCACGCGCCATTTCACGCCGACGTTGTATTCGTCGAACTCATCATATTCGCCGACAACCGACCAGCGCGGGCTCAGCTCGTATTCGATGTCATAGGTCTCCCGCCCCTGCCGCGAGATACGATCGCCCACCGACACGGATAACCGATCCTCCGCAGTCGGGTCTCCGCCAAGTTGCCCCAGCAACGAGCGCCCCAGATAAGCACCCAGCCGCGCGGCGCGTTGCCGGCCCGAGTAGCTGACTTCGTTCTGCGGCGTCTCGCCCGCCATGACCATCAGCAACACCTGCTCCGATTGCAGCGGCGGCGTCGAGGAGAACGTGAGCTGCGGGTTGTCGGCCGGGCCGCTCACTTCCATGCGCAGCTCATACCCGTAACGCCGACTGGTGCCGATCAAGGACACCTCGGGCACAAACGGGTTGGCCTGCGTGAGGCGGACTTCGCCCTGCCGCACCGCAAAGGTCGCGAAAGGTAAGATGACCTGGCCTTGGTCAATCACCGCTTCACCCGCCGCGCGCGGGTCGGCCAGCGGGCCGGTCAGACGAAATCGCGCCGAGGCGACTCCGCTAAACAAGGGCGTGCGCAATCGCAAAAACCGGTTTCCCTCGACCGCCACGTCGAGCTGCCACGCATCGACCGGCGGCACCTTGACCGCAAAATACGGCGGCCGCCGCTCGGGCGCATTGCGGCCGCCGCCACTCGGCAGCAGCGCCCGCACGTCCATCAAAAACAAACTGTCGCGCAACCGCGTCGTGCCGGTGATACGCGTCACCTCGTCGTCGCCGGTGACGATCTTCAAATCCAGGTCTCCCCGCACGAGCAAACCCGCCTGCCGCACAAAGGGAAGTTTTTCACCTCGGAGCGCCAGGTTGAGACGCGGCTCCTTGCCCTCGGGTAACGCGACCGTGCCGCTCAACGTCACCGGTTGTCCGCCCACCGTGGCGGTGACCTGCTTAAAATCAGCCGAGCGTCCGTCCAAGACCACCTCGGCACCGACCGATTGCAGGCTGCCGAGTGGACCGAGCGGTCGCGTGGCCGCATCCTTGAGCCGGATGACGCCTCGAAGCTGACCACCGGGAGCGAACGCGAGATCCACCTGCAAGTTGCCCGTCGGCGCAAGGTAGGCCGGGGCATACGCCGCCAGCGCCGCGATCTCTGCATTCGGAATCTCGATACGCGCCTCGCCGTCGGCTTTGGCCAAAGAAAGCGGATCCTTGAGCAAAGCCGCCCATTGCTTAACCGGGAGGCGACCCGTCGCGCGCACGTCTTGGCCCGCCACTTTAAAGGTAAACGTCTCTAACGCCACCCCGCCCCGCCCCGCCGTCAGGCGCGCGTCGAGATTCACGATCTCGGGTAACGCACGCCACGACCCCTGCCCGTCCGAAGCGACTTTACCGACGCGCAGGGTCACCTCGCCGGTGGGCTCGCGCAACGTGCCGGCCAGCGCCACGCGCACGTTCGGATCGGTGATGACCAACCCGGTGAGCGCGGTGACTTGCTCCCAGAAAAACGCGTTTGGCTCCGTCGCCGCATTCAGTGCGAACGCGGCTTTTTCGTCGATACGCAGCGCCGGCGCCTGTCCTGGATGTATCACGAAGGGCAGATTGCCCGAAGCGCTCGCCACCACGCGTGCCCGCATCGAAGCCTGAACGCTTTTGACCTGAAGGCCCTCCGCATCTCCCCGCGCGACGAGCGCCAGCTCGGCCTGACGACCTTGTTTAAGATTGAGAACGCCGGCGCCCTTTGCCGTGAAGGAGAGCGGTCCGCGATCCCAGCCACCGTCCAGAGTCAACGTGGCCACCGACCAACCGGGGCCCGGCAACGCGATGAGTTCGTTGAGCCAAGCCGACTCGAAGTGTTTAACGTCGAGTTTCACTTCACCCGCCGCGCCCCAGGTCAGCCGGCCGGCGAGTTCACTCTGCGGTCCTTTGAAGGAAAACGCGTCAACCGTGATCGCGGGTTCCCATTGCACCCGCACCGGAGCGGCCAGACGCAACCGCTCCGTGTCGGCCTGGTTAAACACCACCTCGTCGATGAGGGCGGACTCCGCACCGACAGCGCCGCGAGCCTGCACGCGCGTGCCACCGGCGACCGCGTTGATCACCACGGAATCGAGGGTGCTGCCTGTGCCCTTCCAATCAACATCGAGCGCCAAAGCGCGTAGCGGCGGCAGGCGCACACCGGTCGCCTTCGCGCGACCTTGATGCGCCAACTGCGGCCACGCGCCGGCGGCGGTGAGATCGACATCTAGGGTGTCGAAGCTCGCGTCGGTGGTGAGCCACGGCGACACGGTTGCGCGGCTCACGCGACCTTGCACACGACCGGCGGTGAGTGTGCGCGTGCGAATGTCCCATTCACCGCTGAGCGCCAGTTCATCGCCGTCGGCCAGTTTCACGGCGGCGGTTGAGACGCTCAGCCGCGGCCAGTTCAACGTGGCCTCGACCGTGCCCGTAGTCGCCCTGAAACCGGCTGCGGACGCACCGCCCGTGGCTAACGTGGCGCGCACCAACGGCGCGGCACCGTCTTGCGGAACGACCTGGACCACGCCGGTGATTTTTCCGCTGCCGGCGAACCACGGTTGCTCTGCCAACTCGACGACCAGGTCGAAGCGCGAAACGTCGGACCGCAACCGCCCATCCCGCCCGATCACCACCGGCGTGTTTAAGCGACCTCCCACGCCGGGCATCACGATGTCGAGACGGTTAATGCTCACTTGGTCGAGATCCCCGGAGCCCTCCAACCGCACGCTCAGCGGAGGCGTGCCGGCGTCGGCAAGCGGCTGGCCCTCGGCTTGGATATTCACTGAAAACCGGCCCGCGCCCCACGTCACGTGGGTGCTGCCCGCGACCGCGTCGTAAAACTTCTCCAGCCCCACCCGCCCGGCAGGGAGACGCCACCCGGTCGCCTCCGCAGTGGCCTCGGCGGGAAGCCAGCCCGTGTTGGAAAAACGAGCGGTTACGTTCAGCGGCTGGCCCCACCCATTCCCCCTCGCCGTGACTTGCGCGTCGATACTTTCGAGCGTCACCTCCGCCTCGTCACCCGCCATCCGTGCTTCCGCCACGAGACGCTCCCCGTCTCGCCAGATCGCCACATCGGCGCTCTGTTCGCGCCAGCCAAGCCCGTGCACCTCCAACCGGCGCTCGCGCCAATCGGCCCCGTCGGCGCGCAACGTTCCGCCCGGCCAGGAAATCTCACCCGCGCCCGCGCTGGCCGGGGGCAACCACAGCTCCACGGTCCTCAGGATGGTGTCGAGCTGGGTTCTTAGCGGTAGCCAGCCCTGCACCCGGTTGGGGTCCGGCGCTTTTTCGGTCTTCGTGACGACCACGCTCCAACGGCCGACCTTCACCTCGCCGGGGCGGTGGGCCAACCACGCGAGCGGCGTGGCCAACTCGATGCGCGACGCCGTTATCAAGACGCCCGGATGGCGCACCTCGACGTCGCTCAAGGCAAACCGGGTGTAACCAATCCGTTGATACGCGCCAAACGTCAGCCCGAAGCGGTCACCGCCCGCCGCGAGCGCCGCGCCCAACCACCACGGCAGGACCGCCAGCGCCACCGAGACGCCAACGACCAGAGCGATGGTGAGGAGGGCGAGTTTGCGGCGCATGCGAGGCCTAAGCGGCCGGTGTCAGCCCATTGCGGGCCAACAACGCCGCGAGGTCGGGGTCACGACCCATAAAACGCCGGTAGAGTTCCGCCGGCTCGGCGGAATTTCCCTGGCTGAGAATGTGTTGAACGAACTCGGCGCCGACCTTCGCGTTGAACACGCCCTCTCGCTTGAAGCGCGTAAAGGCATCCGCATCGAGGACCTCCGCCCATTTATAGGAATAGTAGCCGGCGGCGTAACCGACCGGGTCGCTAAAGAGGTGGCCGAAACGCTTCACGATGGTGCGCCCGGCGGGCTCGGTCGGGACCATGCAATCGGCCACAAGGGCGCGGGCCTTGACCTCGATGTCGCCGTCGACGAACTCCGGCGCGCGCACGTGCAAGAGCAGGTCCATCTTGGCGAGTTGCACTTGTCGGATGGTGGCGCAGGCCGAGCGGAAGTTTCTCGCGGCGGTCATTTTGGCGAAGATTTCCGCGGGGATCGTGTCGCCGGTTTCATGGTGGCGCGCGAAGAGATCGAGGCTCTCGCGCTCCCAGCACCAGTTTTCCATGATCTGCGACGGGAGCTCGACGAAGTCCCACGCCACGTTGACGCCGTTGAGCGACTTAATCTCCACCTCGCCGAGCAGGTGGTGGAGCAAGTGGCCAAATTCGTGGAAAATCGTCTCGACCTCGTCGTGCGCGAGGAGCGCGGGTTTACCCTCGGCGGGCGGCGTGAGGTTGCCGCAGATGTAGCCGAGGTGAGGAGCGCGCGCACCGTCGGGCTGCGGGCCGCCGGTGACAAGGTAACCCATCCACGCGCCCCCGCGTTTCGGCTCGCGCGGATACCAGTCGGCATAGAACGAGCCGAGGTGGCGGCCGTCGGCGCCGTGAAGATCGTAGAATTTAACTTCGTCGTGCCAGACCTCGACCGCGCTGTGATCCCGTGGGCTGGTATCCCGTGGGAGCGAGCTTGCTCGCGATTCCGTCCTCTGAGCCGCCACGCCGCCGGCATCGCGAGCAAGCTCGCTCCCACGAAAGACCGTTCCGCGCTCGCTGATGCGCAGGCCGAAGACGCGCTCGGCGAGCGTAAACAAACCGGCGATGACGCGGTTCATCGGTAGATAAGGACGCAGCACCTCGTCGTCGAAATCGTAGCGTGACTGGCGAAGTTTTTCCGCCCAGTAGCCAACCTCCCACGCTTTGAGCACGGAGCGAGGTGCGGCGGTTTGTTGCGATTTAAACTCTTCGAGCTCGGCGCATTCGCGCACGAAGGCGCCGTGCGCGCGGTCGCGCATGTCGCCGATGAAGGCGAGCGCGCGGTCGCCGGAACCGGCCATGCGCCGGGCGAGCACGAGATCGGCGAAATGCGCTTTGCCGAGCAGGCGCGCCTTCTCGTCGCGGAGGGCAATAATCTTTTGAACGAGCGCGGCGTTGTCGTGCGGTGCCTGCGCACCAACGGACGTCGAAGCCGTCCACATTTCCTGACGCAGGCTTTCATCGTCGGCGTAAGTCATGACCGGTTCCTGAGACGGCATGTGCAGCGTGAAACGCCACGCGGGATTCTCGGGCGTGCCCAAGCCCTTCGCTTCGGCGCTGCGTTTCGCTGCGGCGATCGCGTGGTCGGGCAAACCGCGCAGGCGCGCCGCATCGATGACGACGAGTTCCCACGCGTTGGTGGCGTCGAGGACGTTGTCGCCGTATTTCTGGGTGAGCTCGGCGAGCTCCGTCTGGATGGCTTCCAGGCGGGTGCGTTGGGCGTCGGGCAAGTCGGCCCCGGCCTGACGGAAGTCTTCGACGGTCTCGTCGATGAACCGGCGATGGATGCCGGTGAGCGCGGCGGCAGCGGGAGTGGCGGCGAAGTTTTTAAGCCGCGACCACAGTGCCGGGTTGAGCGAGATGCGCGCGAAGAACGACGACACGGTTGGCAGCAGGGCGTTGTGCGCATCGCGCAGCGCGGGCGAGTCGGCGACGGACTGAAGGTGCGTGACCTTGCCCCAGGCGTAGTTGAGTTCCTCGGTGGCGCGTTCGAGCGCGAGGAAGGTGCTGTCGTAGCTCAGCGCTTCGGAGGTAAGCGAGGCGATGGCGTCAATCGCTGCCTGCGCGCGGGCGAGGGCCGCCTCGATGGCCGGAGCGATCAGCTCGGGAGTGTGCTGCGACCAGCGGATTTCAAACGTGGTATCAAGAAAGGGATGGGCGGACATGTGTTCGCATAGCGAATGCCATGCCCGCCCCCGAGCAAGCCTGCTCCCCGGCTTACCAGGCGTAACGGGCGCCCAACGAGAACTCGCGGCGGCTGCCCGGCACGAGCGGCACTTCCTCGAAGCTGGTGTTCCAGAGGTTGTCGACCTGCGCCGACAACGTGAGGCCTTTTACGCGCGGCACGGAGTAGTAAAGGCCGAGGGAGCTGAGCACCACCTCGTCGTTGCCGAGGCGGAGCGCGTTGTCCGCCTGGATGCGCGCCTCGTTGTCCAAACGCAGCTCAAAGCCGCCACCCAAGCGAGCCACCACGGCTGCGGTCAAGCGGTGGTCGGCGAAGTTGAACGCATAGAAACTGGCCTGCCCCGAAGCGAGGTAGTCCTCGTCTTTGTGCAGCCACGTGTAGCCGAGAACCACGTCGAAGCGGGAAAAAGTGCGGCGCGCGACCACCTCTGCACCCACGGTGTCCACATCGCCTTGCGCCACCACGCGAGCCGCACCGGGGGCAGCGGGGTTGAATACCCAATCGACGAGCGCTTCGTCGCGCCGGAAAAACACCGCGGACTTCACATTCCATTCAGCCGCCACGGTCTCCACGCCGAGTTCGAGATTCTTCGCTTCGGAACGGGCGAGATCACGGTTGCCCCGGAAAAATCCAGCGGCCGGGTTCGCGTTAAGTGCCGTGTAGGTCGGCAGCTGGGTCGATTCCGAATAAGACACGTAGACGCGGCGCACAACGCCTTGGGTTTGAAGCAAGGACACCTCGACCACAGGAGAAACCGCCGAGCCAGACCGGTTGCTTGCATCGTAATTCGCCCCGCCGAGCAGCATGAGCGAACGCGGGTCCGTGAGGCTAAGCGTGTGCTCCGCAAAGAGGCCTGCATAAGCCTGCGTGCGATCATCGTAACGGCCGCGAGTGGGCGACACGAAGAGACTCGTGGACTCGATGTCATCGGCCACGGAGCCCGCACGATAACGAAACGCGGTAGCATCGGTCGCAGAAACGCGTCCGTCAAAACCGGCACCGGTCACTTCCGTTGTGTGGATAAACGCCCGGTTACGCGCAAAGCGGTTGAACTGATAGTCATCCTCGTTGCGGCGGTAGTAGGCACCGGCTTGGAAATAGTCGCCGTCCGCGCCGTGGTTGATGCGGTGGTTGAGGACCACGAGCGTGGTCTGAAGATCTTCGGACTCGGCGGAGTTGAAGGGGCCGGCGTAGAGATTCCGCCACCCGAAAAACTTGGTTTGGTAGCCGCCAAAAAGATCCGTTTGCGAGACATCGTCACGAAGTTGCAGGCGAGCATTGTAACGGGTGAACTGATGATCTCCGAACTCACGGGTGCCATCGCCTTCCGAGGCCGCGATGTCGACATCGGCGGCCAGCGTGCGACCGAACAACGTCTCGTCCGCAACATAGCCCGCGTAAGCCTCGCCGCGCAGCAGGGAGTTATCTCCTGCGCCTGCGGACACGAAGCCACCCGCCTTCACGGGCTGCCACGAATAGGCGATGCTGCCTGCGGTGGCGTTCCAACCAGCAAGGGAGTTTTCCGCGCCTAGGCGGATCGCAGGCGCGCCCAACATGGCGGGAGCGACCGGCAACTCGGCGAAATAGTGGCCGGTCTGCGGATCATAAATCGGCAGCGCGCCGATGCTGAATCCGGTGTTTTCAAACGTGCCGCCGCGAATCGCGATGTCGGCCTGGCCCTCGGCGAGGTTGCGCCCCTGCACGTCAACCAACGGCTCATACCGGAGTGCGGATACCGGCATGGCAAAGGAACCCACCGGCTCCTGATTGGCCACCGCCGGCGAATACACCGTGACGGGCGATAACTCGACGGGGGCCTGCCCCTGTGCCTCGGCCCGCAGGACGAGTGCTGAAACTCCGATGAATGCCGTGATGAAAATGCGATCCATGCCGCCATCGCTACCAGCACTCCGTTCGAGAACAAGCCTATTGTTAATCAAATATTCCAGCCGATTAACAGGCGTGATTTCTCCGGAGGCTCCGGCCGGACGCAAAAAAACCCGCCGGCGAAAGCGGGTTTCCTTAAAACTTAAAAAACGAGAATGCTTATTCGCCGTCGTTGCCGATAGCCTCGACCGGGCAGCCTTCGAGCGCTTCCATACAAAGAGCGGCATCATCTTCCGTCTCGGGCTGCTTGTGGACGAAGGAGTAACCACCTTCATCGTGGCGGGAGAAAAACGCGGGGGCGGTTTCGCGGCAAAGATCGCAATCGATGCATTGCTGGTCGACGTAGAACTTACCGACGATGTTTTGCTCCCACTTGTCTGCTTTGTTGGCCATGGTTTGCGCACGAAAACCAAATGGCGGGTTCTGTCAAGTATTGAGCCCAACGCCGCAGCAGCCGGTTCCCCGAATTTTGGGAAAAAATTATCCAGAGTCTGGGGTGCGCGGCTTGTGTTTGCCGTAATGCGTTCCACTTTAGATTCAGCATGCTTTCCGACCGACCCTACATGCGCGACACCTACGGTCGCTCCCCTTTCTCAGCCCTCACGTGGCTGATTTGTGCAATCGCCGGTGGGTTCGTGGTGGAAAACATCTTCCTCCGGTGGTTTGGCGACGATATCGGCACCCGCTTCTTTTATTTCTTCACGTTGTCGAGCGAAGGCATCGCCAACGGGTTTGCTTGGACGCTGGTTTCGCACGCGTTGATTCACAATCCCAGCGGGTTGTTACACCTCGCGTTTACTTTGCTGGCGATTTTCCTGTTCGGCCGGATTGTTCTGCCCGAGGTCGGGGCGCGACGTTTCTTGTTGATTTTTGCTTCGGCGGTGGCGCTGGGCGGACTCGCGTGGCTGGCCGTCAACTGGGGTCAGGGCGACAAGCTATTCGGTGCGTCCGCCGGGGTGAGCGCGCTTATCGTGGTTTTCGCCTGCCTGGCGCCTCAGCAACCCATCACCTTTTTCCTGATTGATATCGGGATGCGCGCCAAGCACCTCGCGATCGGCCTTTTCGTGATCAACGTGCTCGGTCTTGTGCTTCTGGAGATACCGGGCCGCAACTCGTGGTTCGCCATGGCCCACTCCGCCCAGCTTGGCGGCATGATGGCGGGCTGGTTATATTTTCGCTTGGTTCATCAAGAAGGATGGGCGTCATTTAAGCAGCACAACCCCGAGATCGAGCTCCCTCGTTGGTTTCGCAAAGCTCGCAAAGTCGACACTCCCCCACCCTCGCTCAAAGTGAACATTAACTCGGGCGGGGACATGCGTGCGGAAATTGATCGCATTCTGGATAAAATTAACAGTCAGGGTTTCCCGTCGCTCACGGCCGAAGAAAAACACCTCCTCGATCACGCGCGGGACCATCTCAGCCGCCGGTAAACAAAGGCGTCATGCCAGCCGTCGGGCACGGCATCCTTTTATTACCGATTTTTGAACTTTTCCCTCGTTCGCACACTCCCACTTTTCTTGATGTATTTGTTTACCCGCCCCACGCGCCCGTTGATCGCGCTCATCGTTCTGACCTGTGTGGCCCCCCTTCTGCGGTCCGCGCCGGACGCCGCGAAATTCGAGACGACGCCCCAGCTTAAGATCGAGGCGAGCACCCTCATCCAGCTCCTGCAACAGTATCACTACAATCGGGACGCGATCAGTGCGGCCGATTACGCGGAGGTCATCCCGGACTACATGGCTGCTCTCGATGGCCAACACCTGTTTTTCCTCGAAGGGGACAAGCAAGACTTCGTCAAACGGTATCAGCCCGAAGCGCTTTACTGGACCATCACTTCGATGGGTAAAATCGATCCGGCTTACACCATCTTTGCGCTCTATCAGCAACGGGCGGCGGAACGCGTGGCGTGGATCCAAGAGGCTTTGAAAAAGGGCTTCGATCTCGCAACGGAAGACACGTATCTGATTGACCGCGCCAAATCCGAATGGCCGAAAACGAAGGAGGAATCTGATACCCTCTGGAGCCAACGCCTGCGCTTCGAACTCATCAAAGAGCTCCTGAATAAGAAGACCATCGTCGAGGCCGAAAAGATCGTCTCCAAGCGCTACGACCGCCTTCTCAAAAACATGGGCGAGATGGAGAACTCCGACGTGTCCGAGCTGTTTCTCGCCAGCATCGCCCGCCTTTACGACCCGCATTCGACGTATTTCTCTGCGGATACGTATGCCGACTTTGGCATCCAGATGCGCCTTCAACTCGTCGGCATCGGTGCCCTCCTCGGCATCGAAGAAGACCAATGCGTCATCAAAGACATCATCCCGGGCGGTCCGGCCGATCTGGATAAGCAACTCAAGCCGAACGATAAGATTATCTCGGTTTCCCAAGACGGCGGGGAGCCGGTCGAAGTCATCGGCATGAAGCTCCGCAAGATCGTGGACATGATCCGCGGCACCAAGGGCACCAAGGTTAAGCTTCTAGTCGAGCCCTCCGAAGGCGCCGGCTCGGCGCTTCGCAAAGAAATCGTGCTCACGCGGAATATCGTAAATCTAGACTCATCGCGGGCGCACGCGGCGATTTTCGAGGTGCCCGATGCCGCCGGTAACATTTCGCCAATCGGCGTTATCACCTTGCCGACCTTCTACGGACCCGACGTGTCCAGCGACGGCAAAGCCCAAAACAGCGCCACCAAAGACATCGAAGAACTCATCACCCGCCTCAAGGCAGCCCGTATTCAAGGGTTGGTCCTCGACGTGCGTCGCAATGGCGGCGGCCTCCTCAGCGAAGCCATTTCGCTCACTGGCTTGTTCATCAAAAACGGCCCTGTCGTGCAGGTGCGATCCTACTCCGGGGAAATCAAGGTCGACGACGACGACGACTCCGCCGTCGCCTACGATGGGCCGCTCGCCGTGCTGGTATCTCGCTTCAGCGCGTCCGCCTCCGAGATCGTGGCCGGCGCTCTCCAAAACTACGGCCGGGCCGTGATCGTCGGCGACAGCTCCACCCACGGCAAAGGCACCGTTCAAACCGTGCTGGAGCTGCGAAATCTGAATCCCTACCTCGCGGACAACAAAGAGAAGAGCGGCGCCACCAAACTCACCGTGCAGAAGTTCTATCTGCCGAATGGCGCCTCCACCCAGCTCAAGGGCGTGGTCCCCGATATCATCCTTCCCTCGATGGAGGATTACCTGCCCATCGGCGAAGCCGACCTGCCCCACGCGCTCGAGTGGGACAACATTCCGTCGAGCCGCTTTGAAGGGCGCCCCCTTCCGGTCTCGGCGTTGAGCCCTCTCGTCGCCGCGAGCACAAAACGTCAGGATGCTCTGGCGGAATTCTCCTACCTACGCCGGGCCATCGACTGGTTCAAAGTCCGCCAAGAGCAAAAAGCCGTTTCCCTCAATCTGGAGCAGCGCAGGCAACAGAAGGAGACTGACCAAGCCTTCAAGAAAGCCATGAAGGCCGAACGCGAAAAACTCGCTGCGGGTGCCTACAAGTTCGAAGAGGTCATGTTAACTCCCCCGCCACCCCCTCGCCCCAAGCTTGATCGCCGGGACGACGACGGCTCGATCGAAGACGGAGAGGCCCTGAGCCCGGACGAAAACGAGCGTTACCCCGCAGTGGATATCCCGCTGCGTGAGGCGCTTCGCGTAGTCAAGGATCTGCTCCCTCCCAGCCCCACTCTCATCAAGAACAATGATGTGGCCACAACCGCAGTGGTGAAGCCCTGAACCCCAGCGGTGGGAGCGAAATACCTGGATGTGCCCGTTCAAGCACGTGGTCACATCCTCACGGCTCAGCCCGCTCCAGCAGCTCCCGCGCCTTCGCCTGGCCTGCCGAACCCTGACGGGCAAACGCCCCCGCCGCCGCCCGTAACAGCGCGGCGCGCTCATTCGCCGGGGCCCGATCAATCCCCGCGCGGATGAAGTTGAACGCCTCCGCCACCCGACCCGCCGATAGCAACAGCTCGCCTTGTAAAACCCAAGGTGCCGGCCGCGTCGAATCCGCCATCAACGCCGCCATAAAACTCGTTTCGGCCAAACTCCGCGCTCCCTTCTCCAGCTGATAAAGGCCGATGCGCTCATGCGCGACGGACGCCGGAGCTACAAAATCCACCGCAAAGATCGCGACCTTGAATCCGAGCGGCGCCAGCGGAGCCGGCACTGCGTAGTCGATCGGTCGCAACCACACCGGCACACGATGCTCGTAGAGCAACCGGTGACCAAAGCCTTTACCGGCATCCACCGGCCGCAACCCGCCTTGAAGCGCGTAACTATACTCAGCCAAGAAGTCGTAGCTCGAAAACAGGACCACATGCGTGATGCCGTGCGCATGGACGCGTGCCGCCGCTTCGGCATCGTCGCGCGCCCCGAATATCTCCGCCGCCGCCCGCAGTCCGTCACGATTTTCCCAATACAGCGTTCCGACCGTGCGCAACCGCCCGTAATAGCCGACGCCCACCGATGCGTTGGGGTTGCTCAGCACCACCGAACTCCCGTCCGCGCCCGCCCTCCGCAGCGCGCCCGCCACGTCGCGATACAACAGCTGCATGGTCTCACCGAGCTGCACGTCGCGCACCCTCTCCACCAGTCGGCGCTCAGTCGCCAGCATCCACGGCCCCGGCGTATAAAACAGCGCGCCGGCAGCAACGAACGCCACCCCGCGCCAGCCCGGGCGCAACCGCGCCGTTACCCCAACCACCAGCACCAGAACCAGCACGATCTGCGCTCCGCTCGCAGTCAGCAGCCAACGGTTCTGATAAAACCCCAGCGCCGTCGCCGCCAGCGCCCCCGCCCCCACACACGCCGCGAGCATGCGCTCCGCCACGGACGGCTTACGCACAAGCCAGACGACCGATAAAACCAAGATCAGCGCCACTGCCCAGAGTTGATCCCCATACGGCTTCCAGCCGGCCCGGTCAATTGCCGCCGACAGCGGCTCGAACTCGTGGATTGATTCATGGATGCGCGCCAAAAAAGGGTCCAACGGCCCAAACACCGCCACGCCTTTCACCCACACGATAAAGGGCGCGATCAACACGCCCGTCCCCCAACCGGCCAACCGCGGCCACAGCCATTTCACTCCGCGCTGCTCCGTGCGCCAGACCAGCACCGCCGCCATTGCCTCGCCCGCACTCCACCATGCGAGGCTGTAGAGCGGATGATTCGCCTCCAATCGCAGGCCCAGTCGATCCGGAAAATTCTCCAGCAGATAAAAGCCCACGCTCAGCGCCGCCCCCACCCGCCCCCAGCGCTGCCAGGCTCGCGAAACGCACACCGCCCCCTCGACCTGCGCGCGCGTCCCAAACACCCACGCACCGACCACCACCGCCACACCTGTGAACGCGATGGTCACAACCAGCGACGCCGCGCTCACCCACATCCCCAACGCTCCGCACACGGCTGAAACCGTGACCGCACGCAACACGTGGTCCTCCGATTTCGGGAGCAGCGAAGGCGGTGAAGCCGTCTCGCCCGCGTCGCGCCGCCACCAACCCGCTCCCGCCAGCAACGCCCCCAGCACCACGCCCAACACCGATGCGCTGATCAACCCGTGATGATCGGGATACGCCGGATAAAACCCTTCGTAAAACGTGCGATGCCCCGCCAGCGCCACCGCTGTCAGCGCCCCGGCCGCGCCTCCCCAGCGCCGCCACACCCACCCGGACGCCAGCGTCATCACGATCAGAAACAAGGGAAAATTCGCCCATAACGAAGCCGCCTCGATCGCGCCCGCCAACGACTCGCCCGTAAACACCTTCCGCACCCGGCCGCACGCTTCCAGCCACAGCGCCCACGCCGAATTCCAGTAAACCGGCCGCCCGTCCGGCGCGTTGTCGATTTCCGTCGAACGCAGTCGCCAGCCGTCACTCTCCGCCAGAGCCAGCGCATGCCTGATCCACACCTGCCCATCCGGCGCGACCGCCTGCGGGACTCGCTGCAATCGAGTTCCCAGCGGCTCCTCCGAAAAGCGCGTGGCCGTCACCCGGTCCAGATAACGCTCGACCGACAACGCGTGCCACCCGACGAATCCCGCCGCGAGCAACCATCCGCAGAGCCAGGCCAGCAGTCCCGAACGCCAACCGCGCCGCGAAGCCCGACTCATGCTGGACGATACAAGATTCATTCGGGAAATGTAGCGCAGACTTCCAGTCTGCCCGGATGCAGATTGGAAGCCTGCGCTACGTTAAACCATAAGGTCATGGGGATTAACAAAAACCGATCCGTAGGCCCCCCGTCGGGTGCAGCGGGGAAGGAGCGGCGAGCGGGATTGACGCGATAAAAGAAAAACCAATCTGCCATTTTTAAAAACGAAGGAATACCCTTCGCGCATGGCAAAGGCAAAGCCTCAAAAAATGTGCCGACTTGGGGTGTTACCTGCGGGCTAGCCCGAGGCTTAGCCGGAAATTATTCAACCTGGGCGGCCAACGCGTTTTGCCGCCCGAGCTGAATAGTTCCGGCTTACGCATAGGTTAGAATGGCACTCTTGGCTACGATTGTGTCCGCTATTGCGCCACGGCGCACACGGGTAGCTTCCGAGGCATCTATTTATGGAATTGCATAATCAGCATGTCCTTATCACCGGGGGCTCCAGCGGGATCGGGTTGGCCATCGCTCGCCAGGCCTCCCAAGCAGGGGCGCGCTTGAGCTTGATCGGGCGCGACCCCGCCAAACTCGCCTCGGCCGCCGCACAGATCCACACCGAGACACCGCAAACCCGGCACATTGTCACCCTGCCCGTGGATGTCTCGGTTGAAGCAGCCTTACTGGCTGCATTGCAAGCGGCCGAAGTTGTTCACGGGCCTGTGGATATTTTGATCACCTCCGCCGGGGTGGCGCGGCCTGGGTATTTCGAGGACGTTCCTGTTTCGGTCTTCGAACGCACGATGGCCGTGAATTATTTCGGGACGCTCTATGCGATCAAGGCCGTGGTTCCCGGCATGCGTTCACGCGGCTGCGGCGCGGTGGTCATCATCGCCTCCGGCGCGGGTCTCGTTGGCTTGTTCGGCTACACGCCCTATGCACCGACCAAGTTCGCCCTGCGCGGGCTCGCCGAGTCGCTTCGCGCCGAGCTCAAGCCGGCCGGCATCGCCGTGACTATCGTGTATCCGCCAGACACCGACACGCCCCAGCTCACCGAGGAAAACCTCACCAAGCCGCCCGAGACGCGTGCGCTCACTGCGGGCGGCGGCTTGTGGACCGCCGACGCGGTGGCTCGCATCACGCTCGCTGCCGTGCGAAGCGGGCGTTTTTCGGTCACGCCAGGCCTCCCACTCACGTTGCTCGGGTGGCTCCATAGCTTGATCGCGCCTCTGCTACGCTGGAGTTTTGACCGCATTGCCGCCCGCGCCCGGCGCAACGCTACTGCCAAGTAGGGCGGACAGGGGGATCGACTTGATTTCGACTCATAACTTTCATTCCGTGTGCCGATTTGAAGCCCATGAATCTTCGCCCCATCATCGACGAAATCGCCAGCCAAGCGGATGACTTTCTGGACGGGGTAACCAGCCGCGAACAAGCGCGCGCCGGTATCTCCGAAGTCATCACCATGGACTACCCCCAACTCCTGCCCGCGGATCGTAAACAGGTGAGCGACCACGTCATGGCCGTGCTCGAAGACGAGAGTTTCTTCGACGGCGGTTTCGCCGGTCACTCGTTCGACGACGAAAGCGAAGCCAGTGAGGAAATCTAACTCACGTCTGCTTTGCATCCGTAACCTTCTAATAATTAGATTTATGGCATCGGTATGGCATTTCGATTGACGCCGAGACAATTTACCATATCAGGTATGGCATAATGAAAATGACCATGCATATCGATGAAGCGCTACTGGAGCGCGTCATCAAAGACTACGAGTTCCCCAGCAAGACCGAGGCGGTCGAAGCGGCGCTTAAGGAGCTGGATCGTCAGATGCGTATTCGTGATTTCCGCAAGAACGGGCTGGGGCTCACCCCCGACGAACTCGCCGCAGCGGTTGACCCTAACTACGACGTTTATCTCGGTCGCAACGTGTATCCGGAGTCGGCAGCCGCAGAGGACCCTGCACCCTATGGATCTCCCGATCCTCGTTGATAGCAGCGTCTACATTTTGCTCATGCGGCAACGGCTCGATCCCGTTGCCGTTTTGTTTGAGCACTATGACACGGTAAACCTCATCACCTGCGGGATCGTGCGCCTCGAGGTCATGCGCGGCATGCGCGAACCCCTCGCCCGTCGCAGGCTGGAAGAGTTCATGGCGGTGATGCAATACGTGCCCACCGACGAACTGCTGTGGCGCGATGCCACCGACCTCGCCTGGCGCATGGACCGCGCCGGGCTGCCCATCCAAGCCACCGACGCACTCATCGCCGCCGCCGCCCTGCGCAAGGGCGCATCAGTGCTCACGCGCGACTCGGATTTTCAACGCGTTCCCGGCCTTCATGTCCTCGCGTTGCCCGCGCATCTTCTTTGATTGTCGTTGTTGCCCATGTCCGCCGCCTCTCTCCCCGCCATCGCTCGCGTCACCCTTGTCTTCGATTCCAACAACCGCCTTGCCGTCCGGGTAAGCGCCGACGGGTTGATGCCCGCGCCCACCACCGCGTTTGTTGGCGTCACCGAGCCACATGAGTTTTTTTCGCTCGATCATGCCGGCGGCACGCACCGGGTGTTCTTCGCTCAAGTCACGGATGCCGGGCCCGCCGCGACCGACGTCGAGTTTCGTTCCCTGGAGGCACTTGGCTCAGCGCCCTCGTCAGTCGTTTCGTCGCTCCTTCGCGCGGTGCTTCCCGCGTTGGAGCCCTACCTGATTCACATCCCCTATCTCCAACTCGGCGAAAACGAGTTTATCTACAAATTCCGCCCGGAAAAGGACCGTAATCTCGCTCTTTACGCCCAAGACGCCCACACCAGCGCGCTTTATCAATCCGCTCTCTGCGCCGCCATCAAGGCGGTGGCTCGCCGGCGCGAGGGCGTCGCCACGGCCCCCATCCCGCTCGATTTCGGAGGCGTTCGTTATCTCATCCCAAGTCACTTCGGCTTCTGCCTTGGGGTCAAAAACGCCATCGACCGGGCGTATGAAACCCTCGCCGCGAATCCCGGCCGCCGCGTGTTCATGCTCTCGGAGTTGATCCACAACCCGTTCGTAAACGAGGATCTCCTCCGTCGTGGTTTGCGCTATTTGCAGACCGAAAAAGGCGTGCCCTTTGCCGTCACGGGCGAGAAGACGACGGATACGCCGGGAGTGCCGCTGCTCTGGGATACGCTTACCCCTGACGACGTGGTCATCATCCCCGCGTTCGGCGCGACCGACGAGGACAAGAAACGCCTCGTCCTCAAAGGCATCGCGGTCTGCCAATACGACGCCACCTGCATGCTCGTGGAAAAAGTCTGGAAAGCCGCCCGCGCGTATGGTCGCTCCGGATACACGGTCGTCATCCACGGGAAGCACGAGCACGAGGAGACCAAGGCGACTTTCTCCAACACCCGGCGGCACGCCCCGGCGGTGATCGTGCGCAACCTCGAAGAAACCCGTCTCCTGGGCGACATCATCCAGGAAGCGCAGATCAGCCCCGCCCGCGCGCAAAGCCGCTTTGAGACCGAGTTCGCCCTGCGTTTCACGCCCGGCTTTGACGTGGGCCGCGACTTCGCGCGCGTGGCCGTGGTAAACCAGACGACGCTCCTCGTGAACGAAACCCGCGCGATCATCACGTATCTGCGCGATCACTATGTGACTGTCTTTGGTGCGGACTCCCCGGGCGAGACGCCCCGCGTGGGCGGCAGCGGCCGCAACGACACGCTTTGCTACGCGACCCAAGTCAACCAGGACGCCCTCGCCCGCGCCCTCGATGAGCCCCTGGACGCGGCGTTCATCATTGGCGGAAAAAACTCATCCAACACCTACCAGCTCTACCGTCTTTGTGCTCAAAAGCTGGGAGACAAAGCGTTCTTTATTCAAAGCGAGTCGAACATCCGCTCCCTGGCCGAGGTGGAGCATTACGTTTTTCCAGCCAGCGGACCGTCCCACGCCGGGCGTATCGAGATCAACGCGCTCTGGCCTTCGTTCGAAGACGTGAAACCCAGGCGAATTCTCATCACCGGTGGCGCCTCGTGCCCCGACGGAGTCATTCAGCAGGTCATCACCCGGATCAATCACCTGTTCGCGCACCGCAACCTGCGCTCCGTGGCGGCCGTGCAAGCCGAGGTCGAGGCACGCCTCGGCGATATGTCTCCGTGAGGTAGGAGCGCATTTCCGCGCGATGGCACATCCGAGAAGTCGCGGGGAGGTTAATCGATCATCGCGCATAAATGCGCTCCTACCTTCGAGCCAAGGACCGCGCAGTTACTCGTTGAATTCGTCGAACGCTCGCTTGGGCGCGGGAGGTGCCGCGCTTGGGGTTCCGTCCTTCAGAAGGGAGGCCTCGCGCGACCTTAACTCTTCCTCCAACTGCTCAAGCTCGGTTTCCTTTTCTTGCTGGTCCTGCACTTTCTCGAAGAGCCGGCATTCACTCTCTTCGACAAATTTTTCCCGTTCGCGCAGGGCCACCCGGGATTCGCGAAGCAACTCTTCCTGACGTTCGAGTTCGGCCTTGAGATTAACGAGGGCGAAGCGCTCTTCTTCGGAGAGCCCGGGGCGCGCAGGGGGCGTCTTCTTTGAGGCATTAAGGAGCGCCTCCCGATGTTGGACGAGCGTCTCCGCCTCGGCCAGATCGCGCTCGCGTTCAGACACGCGGAACTCCCGCTCTTCGACGAGTTGCTCGCGCTCCGCCAGCTTAAGCTCCAGTTGCGCGAGTGACCGCGCCATCTCTTCGTTTTGAGCGTTGATGATCGTTCCCGGCTTCTCCCGCTCATCGGCGGCTTGGATAAGAGCGAGAATCTCGGCGATTTGGCGGCGCGCATCGGTGATCGTGGTATCACGAGGCACGGCAGCCCCTCCTCGTTGCTCGCGGATGGACGGATAACTCCGACGTGGCAGCACCAGCGATGGACCCGAAGGAGAATAAATCGGGCTGCCCGGAGGGCGGACAAACGTGGAATACGAGGTCATGGCTACGATATCACTTTCTCCACCAGTTAAGAAAACGAGCACGCATCCCAACCGGAGCGGCGGGCGTGGCCGGCGGCGGGGTGATCAAATCGGCAACGACAGCCTCAATGATCGGATCACCCAAAGCGGCGACAAGCCGGCGAGGGCTGTCCCCAGCGGCGAGCTGGCGCTGTAGATCGACGTAATCCTCCATGCAAAACCCGTGAAGTGCATGGGCATGCACGTGCAGTGCGTTCCTTGCCTTCAGCACCTCCACGGGCGACACGGTGCGGGCCAGCTGTTCGACGGCCTCCGGCAGCGGTTGTTTGGCATGGTGAGCCAAAGCCGCTTGGATCGAGACAGGCTGTGCGCTCACGGCCATAGCCAAACCCTCAATGTAGTGAATCCCCTTTGCACCGGGGCGGAACGGCAGATACTGAGCCAACGTGTGTTCATCGATATTGGACAACGCATTGAGCAAGGCGCGGAAATCACCGCCCACGATCACCGTGCCGGCCATGCGCTGCGCCGCCAGCGCGAACTCGCCCAACGTCCGAATGTTTTCCAGCTGGCAGAAGAACAGCGTCTCCGGAGCCAAAGACGTGAGCGTGATCGGGAAATCGGCGGGGATTTTGAGCTTCTCCAAGTTTTTCACCAACGGGTTTTCACCGGCGGCGTTAGCCGAGGATTGCGTGACCATCTCGCCAAACGGGTTGTCGAAGGCGAGGGTCTCCCGAAGGATATCGATCAGGTGGTCGGCCACGCGGGGCGACTGCCCGCGGAGCGCGAGACTCTCCCTCATTTCGTCGAACGAGAGGTCGATGTAGGTGGCCGGCGTTTCGTCTTTGCCCTTCAACGGCCAGTCCACGCCTTCGAGATTCTGCGCGAGGCTGTCGAGCGGGGTGTCAACCAGGATGGAGGAGCTGAACGCCATGCGAACGTCGTCCCAGGTTTTGGGCGTGTGACGGTGGGTGGCGAAGGGCGATGGAGTGAAACGCATCGGGATCGGGCTGGTGGTGTTCATGGTTCGTGCCTTTCTATTTCTGCCGCCAGGCGGCGGTAATCCTGGACGACATTGTCCTTTATTTGGTCGGTGCTTTCCTGACCGATGAGATTGACGGGCAACCCCAGGGTGACGGCGCGACGCACGACCATGGCGTCGCGTATTTGGGTATCAAAAATTTTGGCGTCACTCGACGCGCGCTTCGCGGTCTTGAATTGATTCAGCCGAAGCTGCATGCGCATCTTTGGCACCTCGATGTCCACTCCGGTCTTGATCGAGTTGAAGATGATCCCGCGCACTTGCGTCTGGGATCCCATTGAGGCGCAGCGGAAGCCGGCCGATACTTGTTGAAACCGGGTTAGTTTTTCGACGAGCAACGTGAAGCCGATCAAGCTCAACGCATCCGGATTGGAGGGGACGTAGATTTCCTGGGAGCTGAACACACCGCACTGCGAAGCGCGCAACAAGTTGGGCGGACAATCGAAGAGGACATAGTCGTAGTCTTTCGCGATCTCGTCCAACTGCTCTTGAAACAGCGCGTAAGCCGGCCGCTTGGGGTCGCCCACATACTCGCTCTCGAGATCCACAAGGTTGAACGTCGTCGGCAGCAAATCGAGTCCGGGGAGCACCGGCCGGCCGTTCTTGTCCTGGACCACGTCACGCACCACCAAATCGCCGAGCTGCACGCCGCCGCCCTCAAAAAACGAATACACCGAACCGTGGCCGCCGACGTTCAACTTGTTCCAACGCTCCAAACGCATGAGCCAAATGCTTGCGTTGGATTGCGTATCAAAGTCACACAAAAGCACACGCCTTCCGTTTTCGGCCAGGCAGGCTGCGGTGTTCACGACCAAGGACGTCTTACCGACCCCACCCTTGTAGTTAAGAAAACTGATTTTTCTAGCCATACTGCTGAGTTGAAAAAACCATTAAGCGGACACGATTTTTACGATGCGTAGCAACGACGCATTCGCGAGACCCGAGCGTCGCAACGTCTTGTTTTGACGGTTTTTTCGCAGGACTCTCAAACGAGAGCCAACCAAGGTTTCACCGCATTGTCACCCAACCGGCACTCAGGCGCAACGGTATCGGGGTAACGTCCTTTTATGCGCCCCTTGATCCTTAGCGTTGACGACGAAAAAGACGTCACCGAACTCATTCATTTCCACCTCACGCGTGCCGGTTACGAAGTGGAGACGGCGGCTAGCGGGCGCGAAGCGCTACTGGCCGTGGGTAAACGCCGCCCCGATCTCATCCTGCTCGATCTTATGTTGCCCGATATCGACGGCTTGGGCGTTTGCGAAATCCTGCGTCGCGACCCGGCCAACGCCGCCATCCCCATCGTAATCCTGACGGCCTGGGCAACGACCGATGCACGCAACATCGGCCTGGACCTCGGCGCGCTCGACTATCTGACGAAACCGTTCAGCCCGCGTGAGCTCACGAAACGGGTCCAAGCCTTGCTCGATCTCCGCGAAGACCATCGCCAGCCGGCTTAAGAGTTTCGCTGGCCTCAGCGACACGGCAGCCTACGCTCGCCAGAAATGCAGAAGTCAGCCGTCCGCGACGCCATTGTCGCCCAGCTCCAAAACGAACTCGACCTCCAGGCCCGCGCCGCCCACGACTCGCGTGACGAGGCCACCAGCGCCGAAAACAAAGCCGAGGGCAGATACGACATGCGCAGCCAAGAGGCCGCCTATCTCGCCGAAGGCCAGGCCCGTCTCGCCGCGGAAATCGCCGAGGCCATCTCGCTGTATCGGGCCTTGGAACTCCCGGATTATTCCACCGGGCGCCCCGCAGCCCTGGGCGCGCTGATCACCCTCGAAAACAAAGGCCGGCGTGCGGCGTATTTTCTCGGACCGCGCAACGGCGGACTGGAAATCACCCAAGGCGACAACACCTGCCTGGTCGTATCGCCTTCGTCCCCGCTCGGCCGCCAGCTGCTGGGCCGGGTGATCGGCGACTCCGTGCAGTTGCCCGGACGCAGCAGTCCGGTGATTCATCGTGTCGTGGCGCTGACCTGAAAACGAAGCTCGCAGAGTTGGGTTGCAACCGCGCGCCACGTCGCGTTTTTCAGGCGGGATGCGCCCGCTGTTTGTTTGTATTGCCTTCCTCGCTCTCACTTATCGCCTGCTGGCCGGCCCGACTCCGCCTGAGCTCGAAACCGCGCTCAAAACTTTCCGCGCCGAGGGCTCCAAGGGCTGGTCGTTCACCCAGACGACGGTCAGCGCCGACCGCCGCCGTGTGGAACGGTTTGACCCGCTCGGGAGAAACTTTTTGCCATGGACGTTGCTCCAACAAGACGGTCGCGCTCCGACCGAGGAGGAAATCAAGACCTACAACGACCACAAAACGCGTCGCACTGCGGGCGAGACCGCGCCGAATGTGAAAGACCAGATCGCTCCCGGCACCTGCGAGGTCTTGGAAGAAACCCCTGAGCGCGGCGTTTACCGCTTCAACCTCCGACCGGGCGACGAGGACGATGCGTCCGCTCAATTCATGCGCGTCACCTTCAGCCTACACCGGCCGACCGCGACCATCGAGAAGGTTGAACTGGCCAGCACCGGACCGTTTTCTCCCGTGCTCATGGTCAAGATTCAGGAAGCCCGCACCGTGATGACCTATTCGCTCCCCGACGACGAACGCCCAACCCTGTTGAAAGAGGTGACCGTGCGGATTCGCGGCCGGGCGATGTGGTTCAGGTCGCTCGACCAGGACATGACCGTCACGTATTCAGATTACGTTTACGCGGGTAAGAAATAGCCCGCCGCGCCCCCAGGCCCCGCGCAGCCCGATCAAATCGCGTTCGCGTAGATATCTTCGTAAGCGCGCGCGGTCTTGTCCCAGCTAAAGTCCTGGCGCATTGCCCGGCCCTGCGTTGCCGCGAACAAGATTTTGTCCGCAAATAGCGCCAGCGCGCGATCCAGACCCGTTCCGACGCCCGCCACTGTGGCGGGAAACATCACTCCGGTGCCGGACGCAGGGTTTTGATCGATGTCGATCACCGTGTCGGCCAACCCGCCCACGCGAGTGACGAGCGGGATCGTCCCGTAGACCTGCGAATACATCTGGTTCAGCCCACAGGGTTCGAAGCGTGAAGGCATCAGGAAAAAATCACTGCCGGCCTCGATCAGATGGCTCATCGCCTCATCCAGACGGGTGGCGATGAACACCCGGCCAGCGGCCGACGCGGCCAGGTCACGCAACCCGGCCTCAAGCTTTTTGTCTCCCGTGCCGAGCACGATGAGTCGCACGTCGTTGGCCTGGAAAAACTCGGCGTTGGCGAGCACAAGATCGACGCCCTTCTGCTCAGTCACGCGGCACACCATGCCGAAAATCGGACCCGAAAACGCGGGATCAAAACCGCTGCGCTTAAGCAGATCGGCACGGCACACCGCTTTCCCGCCGAGGTCGTCCACGGAGTAGTTGCCGGGGATCAACGTATCAGTCGCCGGATGCCACACCGCCGTGTCGATGCCGTTGATCAGGCCAACGGTGTCGTGGGCGCGGGTCGCCACAACGCCGTCCAGCCCGCAGCCAAACTCCTCCGTCTGAATTTCCACCGCATAACGCGGGCTCACGGTGGTCACTTGATCCGCAAAAAGAATGCCCGCCTTCATCATGCTCAACTGGCCGTAAAACTCGACGCCATCGATACCCATGAGCTCCTCCGGGAGATTGGTGCGGTAGAATGACCGCATGGGAAACACGCCTTGAAACGCGATGTTGTGAATGGTGAACACGGTTTTCATCGCGAGCGTCACGCCATGGCGTTGCTCGGCGTGGCGAAGCAGCAGGGGCAACAAACCGCATTGCCAATCGTGGCCGTGGATCACATCGGCCCGGAGTTCAAGAAACCGCATGGCCTCCACCACGCCTTTACAGAAGAAGATGAAGCGATGGTGGTTGTCCTCGTAGTCACGCTCCGGCGTTCCGTAGGGAGCGCGCCGGTCAAAAAACTCTTCCCGACACACGAGGTAGATCGTGAGATTCGGTGCCGGCGAAAACGACCGCACATCTCCGGTTATGAACGCGTCACCCATCTCGATGCGCAGGCCCAGCGTGCGCTTGGCTCCTGCGGCGAGCGGGTGATCCACCGCCGCGCGATAGCCGGGGAGGAAGATCGCCACCTCATGGCCCCGCGCGGCCAAGGTCGCCGCCAGCGCACCCACCGCATCTGCAAGTCCGCCGGTCTTCACATAAGGAAACAACTCGCTGGCGACTTGAACGATTTTCACGGGTATCTAAGGTTGTTGGGAAATGCTACCAAGAGGTGCCCCGAAACGGGAGCGTAAGGGCGTAGACGAAAACTCCGCGACGGGAGTTCCGAGAGGAAGTTTTTCGGCCGTCGCAGCGGTTTGTCGAGTCCTGAACGTCGTAAGTCACGCACCCGCCCGCTCGATTTTAATCGCCGCAGGCCGCCCCGTGGCGTTGCCTCGACGCACGCAAAGCCCGGTATTCTCCACGGTTTTGGCGGCAAACTGAACCGATATGAAATTCCGCGAACCGCTCCTGGAACTCCTTCGTCAATCCGACTACCGCCCCGCCACCATTCTCGATCTGTCTCGCGCCCTCGGCCTCAACAAAAAGCAGCGCCCTCAACTCGCGCACGAGGTCCGCACGTTGCTCTCCAAGGGCGAACTCGCCCTCGTCAAAGGCGACCGCATCGCCCTCCCCGCTGGCTCCGCCCCTGGAGCCGGGACCTCCCGGTCCCGCCCGACCTTCCACCCCGCTCAAACGAGCAACAGCTCCCGTCCTTCCGCCAACGCCGACGCCGACGCGGTCACGGGCAAAATCAACTTCCGCGCCGGTGGCTCCGCATTCGTGGTGCTTCCCAAAACCGGTTCCAGTCCCGCTCCCGAAGCGATCCAGATTTTTCCGGACGACACCGGCGTCGCTCTCCACGGCGACATCGTTGAAATCTTCGTCAACCCCGGCATCCACCACCGCCGCGACGGTCGCGGCACCGAGCGCACCGGCCGCGTCCTGCGCGTGCTCGAACGCGCCCGCGACACCGTCGTCGGCAATCTCCAAAAAATCCGCAGCACTTACTACGTTAAGCCCGACGATCCCCGGATGTTTCACGAGATCGCCGTTGGCGATCTCGCCACCAGCACACTCGTGCCCATCCCCGCCCCCGGCGACAAAGTGGTGGTGCGCCTCGCCGAGTGGACCAAGCGCAACCAGCTCATCCAGGGCGAGATTATCGAGCGTCTCGGCAAGACCTTCGAGCCCCGGGCCGAACTCGCCGGCATCTACCACAAGTTCAAACTCGACCCCACCTTCTCGACCGCCGTTGAACGCGAGGTCGCCTCGTTGCCCGACACCGTCCAACCCCACGAACTCACCGGCCGCCTCGATTACCGCGAGATCGCCACGTTCACCATCGATCCGGATGATGCCAAGGACTTCGACGACGCGCTCTCCCTCGAGTATTTGGAAAATGGCGACATCCGAGTCGGCATCCACATCGCCGACGTGTCCACCTACGTGAAGTCCGGCACCGAGCTCGACAAAGAAGCCCAGCGCCGCGGCAACTCCACTTACCTCGTCGGCACGGTCATCCCGATGCTGCCGGAAAAACTGTCCAACGGCCTGTGCTCCCTCGTCGAAGCGCAAGACCGCCTGACGAAGGCCGTCTTCCTCGTGTTCGACGCCAAGGGCCGCCCCAAGTCCCACACGTTTGCCAACACCGTTATCCGCAGCCGCAAGCGCCTGACCTATAAACAGGCCTACGCCCTCCTCTTCGAAAAAAGCCTCGCGAAAATCCGCGCCCTGCCCCTGCCCGCCAAGCACCAGACCGGCTCGACCGGCCGCGCGCTTTCCTCACTCGACGACAGCGAGCTCACCGACCTCCAATCGTGGGTGCGCCAGCTCTGGAAACTCGCCTCCAAGCTCCGCCACGAGCGCATGGCCAACGGCTCCCTCGACCTCGACATGCCCGAGACCAAAGTCTTCGTGGATGCCGAGGGCTACGCCGACCGCCTCGAAAAAATCGAGCACGACGAGAGCCACCAGCTCATCGAGGAGTTCATGCTCGCCGCCAACGAAGCCGTCGCCCGCCTCACCCGCGCGCAAAAGCTTCCCTCACTCTACCGCGTCCACGACGAGCCTGAGGCCGACAAGCTCAACGAGCTCCGCGAATTTCTCGGTGCCCAGGATATCCGCACCGGTGACCTCACCTTCCGCGAGGAGATCGTGAAGCTCCTCGAAACCCTCTCGACACATCCCCAGGGCTACACGCTTCGCACGCAGCTTCTTCGCAGCCTGAAGAAGGCCTGCTACCGCGGCTCGCCCGACGGCCACTACGGACTCGCCAAAAACGACTACACACACTTCACGTCGCCCATCCGCCGTTACTCGGACCTGGTTGTCCACCGCGTGTTTTCCCGGCACCTCGCCCGTGAGGAAGGCCGCACCGCGCCGCACGCCGACTACAACGCCGGCAAGATGGACACCCTCGGCGAGCATCTCAGCCAGACCGAGATCAACTCCACCGAAGCCGAGCGCGAGAGCGTCAAAATCAAGCTCCTCGAATTCTTCGAGCGTGAACTCGCCAAGGAAACGAAGACGACGTTCGCCGCCGTCATCACCGACGTGCGCCCCAACGGCCTCTTCGTCGAGCTCACCGAGTCGATGACTTTCGGCTTCATTCCGATGAGCACGCTCTCGGATGACATCTACACGATCACCAACGCCGGCGACGCTCTCGTCGGCCGGCGCACCAAAAACACCTACCAACTCGCCGCCCACCTCCAAGTCACCGTGGAAAAAGTTGATCGCTTCAAGCGCCTCATCGACTTCCGCCCGGCCGGCCCGGCGAAAGCCGACACCACCGCTTCGCAGAGCCCTCCCTCGAAACCCACCCCGCCGTCGGCACCTTCGAAAACTCCGTCGAAACCGAAGAAGTCATCGAATCGAAAAGCTCCGGCTGGCCGACCAAAATTCAGCCCCAAAAAACGCTCCTAAAGACACATGAACCACTACACCTTCGCCACCACTTTTCGCTCTCTTTACGACCAAGCCGTCGCCCTCTACGGACGCGGCCAGCGCGGTGCCGAGAGGTTTTTCTCCGTCGAAGAGTCCGCCTGGCTGGCCAGCAACGGGCTCACTGCCCAGAACCTCTATGACTACGCCGAGGATCACACCAACTCCAACGGCGAGCCCGGCTGCGATATCGCCCTCGTCATCGAATCCCTTCGCCGCGATTACTTCCTCAACGTCCAGCACGGCAAGCCCAGCGGTGTAATCGCGAACCCCGACACCTGGCCCGGCAAGACGGAAAACGTGAACGGCATCGAGTGGCTTCCGCGCATCATGCCCAAAGCCCGGGCCAAACTTCGCGGCGAACTCCCTGCGTCGTTGATGTATGGCTGCGGCGGCGACCGAAAGTTTTTCAAAGCGCACGATATCCACCCCGCCGAGTTCTTGAATCTCGTCTGGCGGCTCGACGGCGACGACGGCGCCATCATCGACTGGGTCTCCCGCCGCAGCAGCGGCGTGGCCTGATCCTGCGGCCACCCCGACCACCCGTCGGACCGTGATGGCCCGAGGTAGGGACGTCTCTCCGAGACGTCCGCTCCGGCTTTCGTCCGCTGTTCCCGTTCCCGGACGCCTCGGAGAGGCGTCCCTACCCCGGACCCTGATCCTGCGGCCACCCCGACCAC
>JANODO010000246.1:0-4338 GCA_031412735.1 Rariglobus sp.
TGGCGGCGGATGTAGTCGGGCGGGACGAGGTGGAGGTTGGCCTTGGTGATCTCGATGTAGTAGCCGAAATTGTTCGTGAATTTGATCTTCAGGCTGCGGATGCCGGTGCGCTCTTGTTCGCCGCGTTCGAGGTCGGAGAGCCAGGTCTTGTTGTCGGTCGTGAGCAAGCGGAGGCGGTCGAGCTCGGGGCAGTGGCCGGCGCGGATGGTGTTGCCGTCGGCGAGGTCGGCGGGGAGCTCGTCCGCTAAGCCGGACGAGAGGAGCTGCCGCAGGGCCGGCAGCTCCTCGATTTGAGATTTCAGATTTGAAATTTGAGATTCGGGGCCGAAGGCCCCGAGCGTGGCGCGGATTTGGGGGAGCTGGCTGAGGGTGTCGCGGATGCCGCCGAGTTCGCGGGGGTTGCGGAGGCGGTTTTGGAGGCGTCCGAGGATGCGCGGGATGTCGCGGACGTGGCCCAGCCATTCGCGGAGTTCGCCGAGGTGCATCGGGTCGCCGAGCAACTCGCCGACGAGGGCGGAGCGGCGTTGGATCTCGGCGAGGTCGAGCGTGGGGGCGGCGAGCCATCTTTCCAGAAGTCGTGCGCCGGCGGCGGTGCCGGTGCGGTTGATGGCGGAAAGGAGCGAGCCGTCGCGGGTGCCGCGGGAGGATTGAAAGATCTCCAAGTTGCGGAGCGTGGCGGGATCGAGGAGGAGCGTGCGGGCGCTGCGGTATTCTTGGAGGGAACGGAGGTTTTCCGGTTTGGCGCAGAGGTTTTCGGTGGCGTAGTGGACGAGCGCGCCGGCGGGGCCGAGGGCGGGGTGATCGTGGGCGAGGCCGAAGCCTTGGAGGTTGAGGACGCCGAGGGTGGTCGTGACGGTGCGCAGGCCCTCGGAGGTTTCGAAGTGGTAGCCGGGTAGGTCGGTGCAGAGGCGCGTGGAGGCGAACGCGTGGAGGGCGTGGACGGAGGCGGAGGTCCACTCGCTGGTGCTCGCGGCTACGTGCGGAGTGTTTTTCCAGCGCTCGAGGTCGCCCTCGATGAGGATCAACTCGGCGGGGTCGAGGGCGGTGAGGACAGGGAGGAGGTTTTCGGGGCGGGCGTCGGTGGCGACTTTGAATTCGCCCGTGGAGAGATCGAGCCAGGCGGCGTGGAGACCGGCTTTGTCGAGCGAGAGCGCGCAGAGGTAATGGTTGCGCTGGGCGTCGAGCTGGTTGGCGGCGAGGGTGGTGCCGGGGGAGAGGATGCGGGTGACGGCGCGTTTGACCAGTTTGCCGGGTTTGGCGGGTTCGGCTTGGTCGCAGATGGCGATCTTTTTGCCGGCGGCGAGGAGCTTGGTGATGTAGTTGTCGGCCGCGTGGTGCGGGATGCCGGCCATGGGCGTGTCGCCGCGTTTGGTGAGGGTAAGTCCGCAGAGTTTCGACGCGGTGGCGGCGTCGTCGTGAAACATCTCATAAAAATCGCCGAGCCGGAAGAGCAGGATGGTGTCGCGGGGGAGACTGCGTTTCACCTCGAAGTATTGCTGCATCATCGGGGTGAGTTTCTCGGGGGCGGAAGACATGGACCGGAAGGGAACCACGAAACACACGGAAGACACGAAAAAATTAGATTTCGGAGCGAAGGCGGTCGGGAGGGAGGAGCGCATTTATGCGCGATTCTGGATAGGCGGTGAACGGTGGTGTGGACGCGGGGTGGGTGGGCGATTCATCGCCCATAAATGGGCTCCTACCTTTCGGAACGGGGTCGGGAGACCCCGTCTCCACTTGCCATGGGGAGGCGTTCCGGTGTCGTGGAGGCGTGCTGGTTAAACCGAAAATTTTATGGGTGGTGGCGCTGTTGCTCGGGCTGCTGACGGGCTGTGCGACGGTGCCGGTGCCGACCACCCCGGTTCCTCCTCCGGTAGCGCCGGCAGTATCGGCGGGATCCAACTCCTCCGCGACGACGCCCGTCGTTGAAATGCCCTTGCCTGAGCCGCGACTAGTGCGGTCCGAATTGTGGGGACGGGCGGGCGAGGTCTGGCTGCCCGGGGGGCGGTTACCGGATTTTTCCTACGCGGGTTATCGCAGCGGCGAGCAGGCCATCCCTGATTATCCGGTTACTGCCAACGTCCGGGATTTCGGCGCGCGGGGAGATGACGAGGTTGACGACACGGCGGCGTTTCAGGCGGGGCTGGAGTCCGCAAAGCCAGGGGCGGTTTTCGTGCCGGCGGGACGTTATCTCATCACGGGCGTGCTGCCGATCACGCGGTCGGGCGTGGTCTTGCGCGGGGCGGGGGCGGAGCTCACCACGCTGGTGTTTCCGAAGCCGCTTGAAGCGATTGCACCCAACACGGGTAAAACCACGTTGGGGCGGGTGACCTCGAACTACTCGTGGTCGGGCGGCTTCGTGCGGTTGCAGGGGATGTTTGGCTCCCGCGTGGTGACTCCGATCACGGGTGGAGCGGTGCGCGGGGATCAATTTATCACGGTGGAGAAACCGCAGGCGCTGATGTTCGGTCAGGTCGTCGAGGTGTTCGTCTCGGATACGCCGGAAAACTCGTTGGCCCAGCATCTTTATTCGGAGGACGCGGGCGACATTTCCAAGCTCAACGGCCGGACGACCACGTCGATGATTGCCAAGATTACGCGGATCGAAGGCGACCGCGTGCACCTGGACCGGCGGTTGCGTTTTAATCTGTTGCCCGAGTGGCGCCCCGTGGTGCGAGCGTTCAACCCGATGGTGCAGGATTCGGGCGTGGAGGATCTGACGTTCGAGTTCCCGGCGACTCCTTATGGCGGACACTTCACGGAGCAGGGTTTCAACCCGGTGGCCTTCGAGGGCGTGGCGCATTGCTGGGTGCGTCGGGTGAGATTCATCAACGCGGACAGCGGTCCGATGGTGGGCGGTGTGTTCAACACGGTGTCGGATGTGGTGTTCGCATCGAGCCGCGCGGCGGATGCGGGCGGGCAGCAGGGACATCATGGCATTTACCTAAACGGGATCGGCGATCACTGGTTCACGCGTTTTGATTTTCAGATGAAGTTTGTGCACGACATCTCGGTGAGTGGGTGTGCGGGCGTAGTGGTGTCGCAGGGGAAGGGCGTGGACCTGTGTTTCGATCAACACAAACGCGCACCGTATGAGACGTTGTTCACGGCCATCAATCTCGGTGCCGGGACGCGCCCGTGGAAAAGCGGCGGGGGTGAAGCGCTCGGCAAACAGGGCGGGGCGCGGGTGACGTTTTGGAATCTGGTTGCGGCCGGTCCGCTGCCGGAGCCGCCGAAGACCTATGCGCCGTGGTCGATGAACCTGGTGGGTGTAAACGTGGGGGGCCCGGGGCGCGTCGATCCGGCGGGGCTGTGGCGCGAGTTTACGGGAGGGCAGGCGTTGTATCCGGCGGATCTGCACGCGTCGCAATTGGCGAGACGGTTGCGGGGGCGGTGACGGGGGATGGGGCAATCGCGAGCAAGCTCGCTCCCACAGTTGCCTCGCTGGTGGTGAATCGTTTGGGTGCGGACGTGGTTACTCTTTTTCATCGCGAGCTGGGCGGGGCGGGCAAACCGCCGTTGGTGGTGCTGCACGGGTTACTGGGCTCGTCGCGCAACTGGCTGACGACCGGCGGCGACCTGGCGGCGGAGTTTCACGTATTCGCGCTGGACCTACGCAATCATGGCAAATCGCCGCACGGCGCGCCGATGGATTATCCGGCGATGATGGCCGATGTGCTGGCGTGGATGGATGCGCAGGGACTGGCGAAAGCCACGTTGATGGGGCATAGCATGGGTGGCAAAGTCGCGATGCTGCTCGCGTGTCGGCATCCGGAGCGCATGGAGCGACTCGTCATCGTCGATATCGCGCCGAAGGATTATCTGTCGCATGCGCACCGGGCGGAGTTTGCGGCGATGAACGAGCTGCGGCTGGATACGCTGCAATCACGGGGCGAGGCGGAGTTGCGCTTCGAGGCGCGCGTGAAGGATTGGGCGATGCGGAAATTTTTAACGACCAACTTGGAGCGCGACGAGGCGGGCGCAGGTTGGCGCTGGCAGATCAACCTGCCGGTGATCACGGCGGCGTTGTCGGAGATCGAGGGGAACCCGCTGGTGTCGGAGGATAAGTTCGATGGACCAGTCTTGTTCGTGACCGGCGGGAAATCGCATTATGTGCGCGAGGCGGATTTGAATGTGATCACGGCGCATTTCCCGAGGGCGCGGGTGAAGGTCGTGGAGGGGGCGGGGCATAATCCGCACATGGAGACGCGGGCGGAGTTTGTGGCGGCGGTGATGGTTTGACGTGGGAAGCGAGCTGGCTCGCGGGCTAAATCGGAAACGCGAGCAAGCGCGCTTCCCACCGTCAGCATCGCCGGCAAGCAGGCACCTCCAGTTAGG
>JANODO010000247.1:0-23941 GCA_031412735.1 Rariglobus sp.
TGCTCGCGATGATTCGAGCCTCGCGAGCAAGCTCGCTTCCCACGTTGAAGCCGGCGCTCGGGCCCGCCCGCCTTCCGTTCTCGCCTTTTGTCAGGGCGCGCGGCTTTTTAACCCTTCGCAAACGCCATGTCATCCTCCGTCACCGCCCTTCCGAAACCCATCGCCGGCCAACCTTGCTCCTGCGGCAGTGGTCTTGATTTCGCAGCCTGCTGCGAACCCATCATCACTGGCAAAAGCCCGGCACCCACCGCCGAGAAATTGATGCGCGCCCGCTTCACCGGTCACGTCGCCAACGCCAACGAGTTCCTCCACAAAACTTACCTGCCTTCCTCGCGCCACCCTTACGTCGAAGAGACCGACACCGCCCCGCTTCCTTGGACGCGCCTCGTGATCCATTCGCACGAACCCGAGGTGAAGCCCAACGTGTCCAACGTCGAGTTCACCGCGTTCTTCAAAGCCGACACTGGCAGCGAAGGTGAAATGCAGGAAAAGTCCGAGTTCCACCGCATTAACGGCAACTGGATCTTCGCTCGCACGCTCCGCCAAGGTCCCGCCCCGATCAAATCCACGCCCAAGGTCGGCCGCAACGATCCCTGCCCGTGCGGTAGCGGTAAAAAGCACAAGCAGTGCTGCCTCGGCAAAGCCTGAGGATTCCCTCCCGTTCAACGCTGTTTTGTAGGGCCTCACCTCGCGTGAGGCCTTTTAATTGGCCCCGTCAGCTATCCTCCAGCTTCACGTTCTGCGTGCGCAAGAAGGGCACCAGTTCGTCCACGCCGAAATCCGCCAGAATCGTTCCGTTCCAGTCCAGCGTCGGCGCGCGGGACTGACCCGACTTGCGGCGCATGTCCTCAAATCCGGCGCTATCCGCCAGCACGTCGATTTGGTGGTAGCCGATGCCCCGCTCGTCGAGAAACGCGACCACTTCGTCGCACCACGGACAACCCGGCTTGATGTAGAGAAAAGGCATTTTTTCGGTGATCATAAAAGTGCGCGAACATTCGGTAGGGTAAGCCGCGCTCGCCCTAAGTTCCGGCCACCACCTCCGGCCAGCGCGCAAGAAACGCCATCTGCGCGTCCCGGTCAGGGATGTCCTCGTAACCTTCGCGCATGAGAAATCGCAGCGGATAACCCGTTTCCAATGCCTTCACCGTCACGCGCGAATTCACTTCGTCCACCGTGAACACGGCCCGCCACGCGCCGCAGCCGATTTCAGACGCGCCCGACGCCCGCTTGCGAATCCGCCGCGTGCGATGCGGCGACGGATCGCGCGACAACAACTCCACCAACCGCGCGGTAAAATCCACCTGATGCGTTTCGCGCAACCAGCGCGCCTGCGTCTCCACGCCCTCCGAAAACTCCACCGTGAACCGCGCCGGCGCGTTCACCTCGGCATCCACCTCGGCGATCCATCCGGCGTTCGCCTCAGGGAAAGAATCGTAGGCGGGCACATACGGTTTCACATCGAACACCGGCGTGCCGTCGACCAGGTCGCACGCGCCGAGCCGCAGCGTGCGACCCTCGACGCCGAGCAAGCGCACCGGCGTCATGCCGAGCGGGTTGGGTCGGTGCGGCGAGCGCGTCGCCAACACCCCGCGCCGGCGTGACGGCCCGCGCGGCGGCAGCACCAGCGGACGCCACGTCTCGTTGCGATGGAACCACCACAGCAGCCACACGCGGTCGAAGCCCGCGAGGTCTTGCAACGCCTGCTCGAAATTCATCCCGGGAAGCAGTTCCAACACGTTGCACTCCACCTCGCCATCGGCGGGTTGGTGCAACGCCTGGAATTTCACGCGCTTTTCAGTGCGGATGAAACCGATGGGCTTGAGCGTGAGAGAATCGGACACGCGGCTAAGCCTTACGAGCCGCCCTCGCCGAAGCCATGCGTTTTTGTGCGGCGCGGCTGAGTTCTACTTTGGTAAACGGGCGGAAGGGCCCCTTTTCCCGAAGGTAGGCAGCCGGCTTGCGGGCGTGGTTCGGAGCGCATGCGAGCTCCCGTTTGCGGTCGCGAGCCGCTTATTTTTTCAGCATGGCGATGATGCCGATTACCGTGCCGGCGAGCCCGGTGAGGAGGACAACGATTTTGCCGGTCGCTTCCAGATGCGCGCTGCGTTCATCCCTTCGCTTTTGCTGTTCCACGCGAATCGATTCGGTCAAAACACTGATCCCGTTTGCGTTCAGGTAGCGAACGTTCGCGTTGAGTGGCGACTCGCGCCACAGCGTTTCATCGTCTCGGGAAGGGGTTCGCACCGAGAGCTGATTGGCGCGGCGGATCAGTGAAAACGTGACGTGACTTTGGGTTTCGTCGTCCGCCAGTTGATCCTCGAACAACGCCTCGCGCTGGATCGCGTCCAGCTCGTCCTTCGCCTTGCAGTCCCGCACCGCCTTGTGAAGAACCCGGGCAAAATGCGCGGCTTTCTGGCGGCGTTTTTCGTGGAGCTTTGCCGTCTTGCGGATTGATAACCAGTTCATCTGCGGGTGGAGATTGAGGAGGTAAACTCAGCCCGTCGGCGGGACTGAGCAGAGCGCTCTGCGACGTTGACACCCGATCGAGCGAATTGTGTCGGTGCACTTCAAATATCAAACGCGGTGCCGAGGAGGTTTGATGATTAATTTACCCTGGAATTGCCCGCGTGAACGCGTCGATAATGCCTCCCGTTGACGAGGCAAAAAACGGGACCACTCGCGGTCCTGGTGTAGGACATCAACCGACGCGGCTTTCAGACCGGTGCGGATAATCTTGGCGCGCGATTGGAGCTATGATCCGCGACATGAAAATTCATTCGATGATTCGCGAGGCTCTTCTGATCTGCATGCAAGCGCTCGGCTTGGCTCCGATGACGCCTGTCCGCGTGCGCGCAACGGACCGCACCGATCCCGCCACCTATGCCGGTCCGGGCGTCGACTCGCGGGATTGAACCAAGGACCCTTTGCCACGGAATCCTGCGCATGAAACTCATCCAAAACGCCCCCTTCTTACCCACCTTTGAGTTCACGGTGCGAGATCACTGCTTGCACGTGAAACGCAGCACGCGCACCGGCTCGATGGGTTGCGAAATTCCCTTCGCGGACATCAACCCGTTGGCGACCGAACATCAGAGCAAGGGGTTCGGTTGGTATGTCATCGGTGGCACGCTGATCGCGCTCGGCGTGGGGTTGCTGGGCTTGTCCTCTGCGGCGGTGTCCGGGGACGACAGCCTGGGGCTGTGGTTTGGGGCCGTGCTGGCCGAAATCACCGGATTGGTTTGTCTGGCGGAAGGGAGGAAAGAGACGTTTTCCCGCATCGTGTTTAACTCCATCAGCACGGGGCGACCGCTGATCCAGCTCCATGAAACCTTACCCACGCCCGTCCACGTGCGGGAGTTTGTTGAAATCATGAAAGAAAAAATCGAGGCCGAAACCGATGAATTGCGCGATCACCCCGATCACTGGCGCGGGTGACCGACCGCCGGGGTGGCGGTCGCACCGCCTGTAAACCGTTTGTGAGAGTGGGAGGACGCGGATGGTTTGGGATTTATTCGTTCGATAGACGACGAATGTTTCCCCAACATGGATCCAACGCGTTCACCATGAAAACTCTCGGCATCATCACTCTGTTTGCTTTCGCCGTTTCGCTGCCGGTGGTGGCGGTGGAAATTGGCCACACTTACGAGCAAGTCATCGCAGAAAAGGGCAACCCCGCGACCCGTTTGGAAATGGGCGAAACGCTGGTGCTCAACTACCCCGACCAACGCATCAAATTCAAAGCAAAGCGGGTAGTGGAAGTGAAAGCCACGGCCGCCGCTCCCGCTACTCCGGCCGCTCCCTCGGCCCCCGCAGCACCGGCAGCTCCCCGGGCTCCGGTGGCACCGGCAGCGCCGGGCATTACCGCCGGCACGTGGACTTCGAATTACCAACTGGCGCTGGCGCAGGCACGTCAGCAGGACGCCCACGTGTTTTTGTTTTTCACGTGCTCGGATTGGTGCGGTTGGTGCAAGCGCCTCGACGCCGAGATTCTGGCGACCGCTAAATTCAAAAACTACGCAGCGGAAAAACTGATCTTGGTGAAGTTGGATTTCCCGCGCGGCGTCCCGCAGACGGACGCCGTCAAAGCACAAAACGCAGCTCTCGCTCAAAAGTATCAGGTCCGTGGGTTCCCGACCGTCATCGTGCTGGACAGTGCCGGTAAGGCCGTGGGCCAGCTTGGCTACCAGCCCGGCGGCCCCGCCCCTTTCATCGACGCGTTGAACAAGCTCTGACCCCGCGCGGGGACAGTGCATTTCAAACAAAACTATAGCCGTTACGATAAACGTAGCCGCGAGCGCCAGCGAGCGGGCCAAACCACCCCCCGCTGGCGCACGCGGCTACGACTTTATTTGGCGTGCTCTCGGACCCGATTTTGAATGCCCTAAATCGTCGGCTTGGCGAATGCCGAGCGCACTGCGTCCGGCATCGGTTCGGCTTCCATGCGCCCCGCTGAATCCTGGCGCACGTGCACCGTGGTCATCCGGCCCCGGGCCACTTCGGTCCATTTGCCGGCGCGGTCTTTGTGAAAGACAAACTCGTAGGTGACACTGGTCTTGCCCAGCTCCACGACCGAACCCGAGATCCGCACCACGTCGCCGCAGCGCAGCGGACGCGAAAAACCGCACGAGGCATCGCGGCGCGGCCACCCGAGGCGCACGCCCTCTGGCGTCGTGCTCATCATGGCGAGACCGAGCTCGCGAAACCACGCGTGTTCGCAGACCTCCATCCAACGATAGAAGTTGGAAAAGTGCATGATCCCGGCGGCGTCCGTTTCGTGAAAGTCCACGCGGCGGGTGAGGGTGAAGGTCGGGGACGGGCTTTCCATGTCGCTACGCTGGCGAGGATTCGGTCGCTGTCAAAGTGCGCAATCCGACCGCGTTGGATTTCAGGCTGTCTGCCGAGATGAAAACGAGTAAATCTGGACGAGTGCCGAAACCCCTGCGGCACTTTGGTGAGTTGGCCATTTTCATACCCCCCCCATGCAAACTCCGGATACGCCTGTTTACCCCGTTGGCGGACGACTCTTGTCGATGTGCGACCTGCTCCAGCGCTTCGTTGACCCCGTGCATTATCTGCACGGGCTCCCGCGCTACTCCGACCTGCACCTCAAGGTGGGGCAACCGATCAACTATCGTTACGACGGTGACCTCCAAACGGTGGACGGTGGCGCGTTGCTCACTCAACCGATGTGCGAGCAACTCGTGTTTCCTCTGCTTGATTCGAAACAAGTGGCCCTGCTGACCGGCGAACGGCCCACCGACGTCGATGCCTCGTGGGAATGGGCGCGGCATCGCATGAATTTTCGGCTCAACTTGTTTCATGATCGCGAGGGTTTGGCGGCGGTCCTGCGCGTGCTGCCCACAGAGATTCCCGACATCGCGAACGTCGGCTTTCCAAACCCGCGGGTGTGGGAGGAAATCTGCCAGTTGAGCGAAGGTCTGGTCCTGGTCACCGGCCAGACGGGCACCGGCAAATCCACCACCATCGCGGCGATTTTGAAGGAGATCAGTCGAAACCGCCGCGTGCGGATCATCACGCTCGAAGACCCGGTCGAATACTTGATGACGAGCGACCTAGCGCTGTTTTCACAGCGCGAAGTGGGGCGGCATGTGACCACGTTTTCGGACGGCCTGCGCAGCGCCCTGCGCGAAGATCCGGACATCATCTACGTGGGCGAGATGCGTGACCAGGAGACGATCGCCCTCGCGATGACCGCCGCCGAGACCGGGCACCTGGTGCTTTCGACTCTGCATACGCGCGACACCCGCAGCGCCATCACGCGCGTCGTCGACATGTTCCCGGCCGAGCGCACCAAGGAGATTTCAACTCAGCTCTCGCTCAGTCTCCACTCGGTCATCAGCGGAAAGCTGCTCCCGCGAGTGGGCGGCGGGCGCGTGATGGCGATGGAAATCCTGAAGAACACCCTGGCGGTTTCCAATTTGATCCGCGTCGGTTCGGTGCACCAGATCGCCTCGATCATCGAGACAGGCATGAAGGACGGAATGAATACACTGGAGCACCATTTGAACCTGCTCGTGAAGGCGCGGATGATCACCCCGGAGGAAGCGCGGTTGGCGTCCAACGAACCGGGTTGAGGGAAGAACGGATGGAGCCGGGGCGTCCGGGTCCCAGAGCGGCGGATAAGTCACCTGGACAAGGCAGGGAGACCTTCAACTTAATCATGGATCGGTGCGATCCCGGCCGCTCTGGTGAACCGGAGGATTGCCGTGCGCGAGCGCATGGTGCTTAACGGCGCGATGGAAGCGCCTTGGCTGGCTGTGCAACTCGCGGTGACGGCGGCCCTAGCCGGCCTGGGCTGGACCGTGCAGCTCGCCGTGTATGCGCATTTCGGACGGCTGTTGAGCGCGACGGGCGCGGACGGTTTTCGGGCTTATCATGCGGCCTATACGCGAAGCATGGGTTTCGTGGCCGCGCCGCTGATGTTGGGCGAACTCGCCCTGGCGGCGTCGTGGTGTTGGCTCGCGCCGACATCGCCCGAAGCCTGGCTCGCGGCGGCGGGAGTCGCGGTGGTGTGGGTGCTGACGTTTGGGTGGATCGTGCCGTTGCATGAGCGCCTGCAAACAGCGCCCGAGGCTCGAAGCGCGGCGCGGCTCGTGGCGCTCAATTGGGGGCGCACGCTGGCTTGGACCGCACGCACAGCCGGGTTGATTTGGGTGTTATCGGCCGGTTGAGGCGCGCGAGACCGTAAACCTCACCTGTTGAAACGATTTGAGTTACGCAAAAGCACGCGTGACAAGCGGGCCGATGGGTCGGTATTACGACGAGAATGATGCCCGCAGCCGTCGCCCGTCGCCCCTCTCGTAGTCGTTCGTTTGGTTGGACGGTGACCTTGAGTCGCGGACTGCTTCGCGTCGGGCTCACACCTAATCAGGTTTCGATTTTCGGCATCCTGTTTGCTCTCGCCGCAGCCGTTCAATGGCTTGCGCTGGCTGACGCCGACCCGGTGTGGCGGCTTCTTTTTTGCATCGGTGCGGGGATCTGTGTGTTACTTCGGCTGGTGTGCAATCTGCTCGACGGACTCATGGCGATCGAAGGTGGCGTGCGCACGCGCACGGGAGAATTTTTCAACGAGATGCCGGAGCGCATTTCGGATTGCGTGCTGTTGGTGGCGGCGGGTTATGCGGCGCAGCCTTTGCCCGGAGCGAGCACGCTGGGTTGGGCGGCGGCGCTGGCGGCGCTGGCGACCGCTTATGTGCGACTGCTCGGCGTCACCCTCGGGAAGCGGGCGGATTTTTGCGGTCCGTTCGCGAAGCCCCAACGCATGGCGGTGCTAGGTTGCGCCAGTCTGGCGGGGGCGGCCGAAGCGTGGGTGGGGCCGGTTGAGAATCTGTTGTGGTGGGCACTGCTGGCCATCGTTGTGGGAACGGCCGTCACGGTGGTCCGGCGGGTGGTGAGATTGTATTTGCAACTGAAGGCGTTCGACGCCGCGCAGCCCGATGTCTGATCTGATTACCGTCTCCATCGCGTTGGGTCCGGCTACGTTGCTCGCGGGTTTCCATGCTTCGGGTCTGGCGTTAAAACGCCGGCATCGCGGTAAACCGGGAGAAGCCGCCGTCGATGACTTCCTCGCTCGCAGCAAGGGCTGGTGGTGGGTCGTCGGACTTTTCGCGCTGGCATTTTTAAGTGGTCGGCCGGGTGTGGTGGTGTTTATGGGCGCGTGGTCGGCGCTGGCGTTGCGCGAGTTTTTGCGCGTGAGCGACACGGGGTTTGCGACGGACCGGTGGGTTCCTGGGGTGTTGATCGGGACGTCCTTTGGCCTTAATGGATTCGTGGTGTTTGCACCGCAGGCGGGGTGGCAGATGGCACCGGCGTTGGTGGTGCCGTGCGTGCTGGTGACCTTGGCGCTGCGCGGTGAAAGCGGGGCGTTTCTTGAACGCAGCAGCCGCCTGGTCTGGGGGTGGTTGGTGTGCGTTTATCTCCCGGCGTTCGTCAGCGCGTTGGCTGCGGCGGATCTGGCGCCGCGCGAGGGGCATCCGTTGCGAACTTTTTTCTTCGTGCTGTTCGTGGTGCAGCTGGGCGATGTGCTGCAATACATCGTGGGCCGGTTGTTCGGGCGACATCTGATCATCCCGCGCATCAGTCCGCGCAAAACCTGGGAAGGTCTCCTGGGCGGCATGGTGGGTGCGGGGGTGGCCGGGGCGGTGCTGGCGGATTGCACGCCATTCGGGCGGGTGGGGGCGGCGAGTCTGGCGGTGGCTTGTGTGGTGGCGGGTTTCCTGGGAGGCGCGGTCATGTCGGCGGTGAAGCGCGGCTACGCGGTGAAGGATTATGGCAAGGCGCTCGCCGGGGCCGGTGGCGTGATGGACCGAATCGACGGCGTGTGCTTCTCCGCGCCGGTGGCCTATGTGGTCATCAAGCTGGCTGCGGGCTAGGGGTTGCCTGGGCCGCGCCCCATGGCGGCGGATGCGTGCGCCCCATCCGCGCCGAGCGCTTTTGCCGTTCAGGGGGTGGAGTCGGTTTTTCTACGGAGCGCGCCTGCTTTCGCCCCATTTCAGTCCGCTGGAAACCGTGCGACTGTGCCCGATCCCTTTACCCCATGAACGAACAAAAAATAGCGCATGCCTTGGGCTGGTTGAGCATCGGTCTGGGTGCCGCGATCTTGATCGCGCCGCGCCGCGTTGCCCAAGCGATCGGCGTCACCCATCGGCACAACCTTCTTCAACTGGTGGGCGTGCGAGAGATCATCACCGGCATCGGCATTTTGAGCGAGGACCGACCCGCTCGCTGGCTTTGGGGTCGCGTCGCCGGCGATGCCATGGATATCGCTTTGCTCAGTCGCGCACCGAGCGAAGAGGGCAACCGTAAGCGCACCTGGATCGCCCTGGCCGCCGTCGGCGGCATCGCGTTGGTCGATGTGGCGGCCAGCGTGCAACACAGCACCGGCGACCGCCGCAGCACCAGCCGCAATCTTCTCACGGGCGAGGGATTGAGACGCCCGGCGGAGCGGCCGGTGGTGGCGACGATTACCATCAATAAACCCGCCGAGGAACTCTACGCGTTTTGGCGCAACTTCGAAAACCTCCCGCGTTTCATGGATCACTTGCTGGCGGTCACCGACACGGGGGATGGCCACTCGCATTGGATGGCGAAGGGGCCCGCCGGCACCACGGTCGAGTGGGACGCCGTGATCATCAACGACGAGCCCAATGAATTGATCGCCTGGAGGTCGCTTCCCGGTGCCACCGTGGAGAATGCCGGCACGGTGCGTTTCCATCCCGCCACCGGAGGTCGCGGAACCGTGGTGCAGATCAAATTTCACTACAAGCCGCCGGGCGGTGCGGTCGGGAAAGCCATCGTAAAGCTGTTCGGCGTAGCGCCCGAAAAACAGATTCCGGTGGATCTCATGCGTGTGAAGCAGCTCTTGGAAACCGGCGAGATTGCCCGCACCGAGGGCCAGTCGGCCGGTCGCCCGCGCAGCCCATCGCGCAGCACATCGCGCAGCCCGTCGCGCAGATACGACGATTCACTCCGCACGTGATTTCGGGAGGGACGAGCTCCGTCTCGTCTGTTTTTCAGAAGACCTAACGCACGCAGATGACGACGTGGACCGCACGGAGGCGGTCCCTCCCTTTTCAACCCTCAGCGAAAAAATTCCCGCCAATGAAAGCGAACTGCTGGTATGGTAAGCACGACATGCGCGTCGTCGATGTGCCTGACCCCAAGATCCTCAACCCGCGTGATGCCGTGATCCGCATCACGTCGACCGCGATCTGCGGCTCCGATCTGCACCTCTACAACGGCTTTATCCCGACGATGGAAAAGGGCGACATCGTCGGTCACGAGTTCATGGGCGAGGTCGTCGAGGTGGGCCCGGGTGTGAAAAATCTCCAGGTCGGCGACCGCATCGTGGTGCCGTTCCCGATCTCCTGCGGCGCGTGCCAGTTCTGCAGCCAGTCGCTGTTTTCGTTGTGCGAAAACTCCAACCCCAATGCGCCGATCGCGAAAAAAGTCTTCGGGCAATCACCCGCCGGCATCTACGGCTATTCCCACCTGATGGGTGGCTACGCGGGGGGCCAGGCGGAGTATGCGCGCGTGCCCTATGCCGATGTGGATCACATCAAGGTGCCCCCTGAACTCACCGACGAGCAGGTGTTGTTTTTATCAGATATCTTCCCCACGGGCTTTATGGCAGCGGAGAACTGTGACATCCAACGCGGCGACACGGTTGCCGTGTGGGGCTGCGGGCCGGTCGGGCAGTTTGCAATTAAGAGCGCCTTCCTGCTCGGTGCCGAACGGGTGATCGCGATCGATCGTTTTCCGGAGCGTCTGCGCATGGCGCACGAGCAATGCGGTGCCGAGATCATCAACTACGAAGAGGTGAACACCTACGATGCGCTGATGGAGCTGACCGGCGGACGCGGCCCCGACAGCTGCATCGACGCGGTCGGCATGGAGGCGCACGGCGCCACGCTTGAATACGCCTACGACCGCACCAAGCAGGCGCTGATGATGGAGCCCGACCGGCCGATCGCTTTGCGCGAGGCGATCCGCGCCTGTCGCAAGGGCGGCATTGTTTCCATCCCCGGCGTGTATGGTGGCGTGGGGGACAAAATCCCGCTCGGTTCGCTGATGAACAAAGGCCTCACCCTCAAGTCGGGCCAGACGCACGTGCACCGCTACATGCAGCCCTTGCTCGAACGCATTCGGCGCGGCGAGATCGACCCGAGTTTTGTGATTACGCACCGGATGAGTTTGGAAGACGCGCCGAAGGGCTATGAGCTCTTCAAAAATAAAGAACAGGGCTGCATAAAGATCGTTTTGAAACCGGGGTTGAAACGAAGCGAGGCAGCCGCCCCCGCGGCGCAATGATACCAATTATACCTTGTAAGGGGACTTTAGCAGGGCCCGATGTAGCCCCGACCGGTGGTCGGGGTTTCTAGGAGACGCCCGACCACCGTTCGGGCCTACACCCGACGAAAAGTCTCATTTCATGCCATAACTGGTATAACCCGCAGACGCGCGTCTGCGCGACGGCGGTGTCGGGGTGAGGTCGGGGGAATTCCCTTGCGGTTATTCCCGGTCGTGAATGCGGTTCTTGAGGTTACGGACGTGTAAACTCGCGCCTGTGTTTTTTTCGTTAAAAAAACGCGGTCTTGCGCAAGTTTCTTCCATCCGCGCCGTAGTAGAACTGCGTCTTTATTTTCCCCGATGAACCCCCTGCCCCCAAACCTGCTCTCCGTTGGCTGTGCCTCGCGTGTTCTCAAGCTGACGGCCTTTGCGCAGACAGGCCGCGTGTTACCGCAGGTCGATGATTTGGCGGGTTTGGAAGAGGCGCTCAAAGCCTACCCGGTGACCGTGGCCGTGATCGGTCCGGGCTGCCGCCCGGAGGACCGGGCGGGTGCGGCCGAGTTGATCCTGAGTTATGCCGCAGGCCTGGCTGTGGTGACCGACGATACGGTGGAGTCGCTGGATACCGCCATCGCGGCCGCGTTGGCCGAGCGGTCGCTGCGCGGGGACTCCCTGTTTTTTGTGCGCCTGCTGGAGATGCTGCCGGATCCTATTTTCTACAAGGATCGCTGCGGGCGTTTCTTGGCCGCCAGCCAGGCCATCGCGCGCCATTTCAGGGTGAATGATTCCGCTGTGCTGATCGGTCGCAGTGACTTCGATTTTTTCACTTCGGAACACGCCCAGCAGGCCCACGCCGACGAGCAGGAGATCATTCGCACGGGCAAGCCCATGGAGGCGAAGCTGGAAAAGGAAACGCATGAAGAGGGTCGCACCACGTGGGCACTGACCTGGAAAGCCCCGCTGCGCGACCAGACCGGGCGCCTTATCGGCACCTACGGCACGTCTCGCGACGTGACCGAATTGAAGGTGACGGAAGGCATGCTGGCCACCGAGCGCCACCTCTTGGAGGCTCTGCTTACCGGCATGCCCGAGTCGGCTTTCATCAAGGATCGGGAAGGGCGTTTCTTGCTCGCCAATAACGTGCTCGCGAATTGGAAGGGGTGCACGCCGGCGGAGATGCGCGGCAAGACCGACCGGGATTTCCATGAGCCCGAAACTGCGGAGGGGTTTCGCCGCGATGATATCAGTGTGATGGAGTCAGGCATGCCGGTGGTGAACCGCGAAGAGCGGTTGCGCACCGCCGATGGGCGTGAACTTTGGGTGCTCACGACCAAGCTGCCTTACCGTAACGCTCACGGAGAAATCGCGGGTATCATCGGCATGAGCCGGAACATCACCTTGCGCAAAGACTTCGATGTGAATCTGCAGGAGGCGCAGGCGGAGATCGTTGCTCTGCGTGCCGAGGTGGCGCGGCTAAAGGCCGGTGGTTGAGCGGTCTTTCGGGACCGGGGAGGCCAGCGCGGCGGGGTCCATGCCTTCGCGCACCGCCACCGTTGCGAGGACTTTCGGGACGTAGAGGCGCGTCTCCGACGGGAGCGCGTCGGCGATCTGGCCGAAGGTCGTGGCGTCCTGCGCCTTCAACGTGCGCCGCACGCGGCCCTCGCCGGCGTTGTAGGCGGCGAGCGCGAGGGGCCACGAATCGAACATCCCGTGCAAACGCCGCAGCAACGTGGCGGCGGCGCGTGCGCTTTTTTCCGGATGGGTGCGTTCATCGAACGGCAGCAAACTCAAGCCCTGCGCCTTGGCCGTGACGGGCATGAGTTGAAACAGCCCGCGCGCTCCCGCCGGACTCACCGCGCGGGGGTTAAACGTCGACTCGGTTTCCGCCAGCCAGGCGAGCTCGGCCGGCAACCCTTCGCTCACGAACACTTCTTTGATGTCCGCGAGAAACTCATCGGCGCGCGCGGGTCGCGGGCGATCGCGGAGCCGATCGACCCACAGCTGATACATCGGAATCACGGAGGTGGGCGGCAACGGGAGCGGCCCGGGATTGTTCGGATCGACCGGCACGACGGGTTTGCTTGGAGGCGCGGGGGTGGGCGTCTCCGGGGGCACCGGCGCAGGCGCAGGCGCAGGCGAGGCGGGGGGCTTTGGCGGCGGAGTGGTGGCGGCTTTGGCGACGAGGATTTCTTCGAGGCGCTCGGCGAGCCAATCGGCGTAGTCTTTGTAGTCGGGCAACGCGCGCAAGGCGACCAACGCGGCGCGGACCTCGGTCTCGTAAGCGGCGAGCTCGGCCAGCGAGCCGGTTGCGCGGGTTTGCTCCAGACTGGCGGCAAAGGCGTCCCACTGTTCACGCGAGGGAAAGGCGAATTCCTTTTTGATTTCGGGCGGCGCGTAAGCGTCGAACATCGCTTTGCCGAGCGTGAAAAGATCGTCCTCCTCGGTGGTCGCCAACAGGGCGGGTGAAGCGGAGACCAGGGTGGCGAGGGCGAGAAAACGGAGATGGGGACGGTGCATTTTTATTTGTTTCCTGGGGTAGGCAGCCTGCTTGCAGGCGCGGTTCGGAGCGCGAGCAAGCTCGCGGCCTACATCAAGCAACCGCCGCCTGTTTGTAGCGGAAGGCGAGCTGGATGGTGGTCGCGTCGTAGGCGCGGTTTTCGTGGAACTCCGCCATGATGCGGCGGCAGTAGGCTTCGAGATCCTCGGAGCCGGCGAGTTGCAGCGGAAGCGTTTCCAGCGGTGACGCGTGCCCGTCCGACGCGACCACCTCGATGTGGGTTTCGAGCCAGGCGCGCAGCGGGCATAATTTGGCGATGGCCCGCTCGGCGGCGGCTGCCTGCAACACGAAATAACAGGCCACGCAACGCCCCGGCCGCGTCTTGTTCGACGCGCACGAACGCAGGTCGAGCAGGGTGTCGGCTTGGCGGCAAAAAGGCGCGGCCAAGTGCGCCAAGACCGGATCGAAAGCGTGATTCAGAAGCACCCGCGGAACCTGATAAAACCGACCGCCTGATTCAAATGGAAACCGGGGTTTTGAAAGCGCCCGACTTGCGTTGCGCGGCATGTCGTCCGCAGGGGCGGACTTAGCCGTAGCCGCAGGTATGAGGTAGGGACGCCTCTCCGAGGCGTCCGGTCCGGTGCGTTTGGTTCCGTGGCGTCCGGTTCGGCATTCGCTCGCAGCTCTACTGCGCGGACGCCTCGGAGAGGCGTCCCTACCTTTCGGACTCGGGCTCTTTTGGCCTCGGTCATGTTTTAACCACGGATTTCAGGTATGATCACGGATTCAAGTTCATCAATCCGGTCCCATCCATGAAACTCGTGGTTAAAGTCTGAATGTGTCAGGCTGTTGGTATTAGGCTCTTGCCTCAAAATCCCCGCACCAGTCCTCCGCCTGGGTCAGGGGGAAGCGGGAGGCGAATTTCAAGTCGTCATCGACGTGGAACGCGATGGTTTGCGGGGCGTGGCGGCGGCATTCGCCGGTGGTGTCGGTCTCGGCTTTGGTCTGCCAGTAGGTGCAGCTTTCACATTTGGCGGCGATGGAGAGGACGGGGCCTTGGGCTTGAGTGCTCATGATTCACCGGGCGGACCGCACCTTGCACGAGGCGGTTCCCGCCCGGGGCGGCGGTCGCGCGCGGATTGAGCCTTGCGACAAGGGCCGGAGCGAGGCACTCACGGCTATTTACATGAGCGACTCTCTGAATTCGGACGTGTTACCGGTGCAAACAGAAGCCCGTGCGGCGGTGCGTGCGGCGGAAGGTGCTTTTCAAGCGCGGGAGCAGGGGCAGCTGATCGCGGCGCTGCAAGGGTGCGACCGCGCGTTGCAGGCGTTGCCGGTCGAGCGAACGCTCGAGGGAACCGGCGCGCCTGATCCGGATGACGCACTCGCCAAAGAGCGCGCGCTGCTGTGGCTGTGGCGCGGGCGGCTGCTGGTCATGGCGGACAAACCCGAGGTGGTCGTGCAAGGGTTGCAGAGCCTCGACCAGGCAATCGCGCGACTCCACGCAGCCGGCGCGCGCGACGGAGCGGAGGAGGCGTTGTCCATAGCGTGGATGAATCGCGGGAGCGGCCTTTTCCGGCTCGAATCGCGCGACGCGTTGGCCGAGGCGATCCGCAGCTACGAACAGGCCATCACGTTGTTGGAACGCGCGGAGCCCGCTGCGAACGGGGGTGCGCGCGGCGCGTTGGGCACCTCGTGGATGAACCGCGGCGTCGGCCTGATGAATCTGGAGCACGTCACCGAGGAGAAGGAGGCAACCGCCGCGCGTTTGGCGGATGCGGCCAAATCGCTCGAACGCGCGATCCTCGTGCTGGAGTCGGTCGCGCCCACGCAACGCGCGGCCCAGCATAATCTCGCGTCGACCTGGTCGAATCTCGGCATGTTGCGCTCGCGCTTGGCCGACCCGGCGGGCGCGGTGGAGGCGCACCGGAAAGCCGTCGAGTTGTTCCGTCCGCTGGTGGCGGAAACCGGCGACGCGGGGGAGACCTACGAATTGGCGGCGCGGTTGTTCAACCTCGGGCAGGCGTGCGGCGCGGCGGGCGACCACCGCGAGGCGCTGGCGGCGGGGCGCGAGGCGCTGGTGCACGCGGCGACCGTGGAAACGGGCGACCCGCAGGCGCTGGAGCTCGTGTTGCGCATCCGCCACGCGTTGTGCGTCGTGCTCGGTGGCTTGCTGGCGGCGGGGCGGGCAAAACCGGCCGAAGACACGGACCGCCCGGCGCGCCTGGAAGAGGCGGGGGATCTTGTGGAGGACGGGCTGGCGGCGTTGAACGCGCGCGGCGTGTCGACCGAAGGATTGGCGGTGGCGGGGGCGCGGTTGTATGAGTTTGGCGCGTGGCTTTATCGCACGCAGCAGCCGCAGTTCCTGGGTGAATTTCTACTGGAGCACCTCGGCCAGGACAAAGGCCGCGCGCAGATCGCCACCGGCGCGGTGCAGGCGGCGCGGCAGATGTTCGTGCAGCGTAATTTCAACGACACGACACACGGCGACATGGACCGCGTGCTCGATATCCTGCAGGATCTCGGCGCGGTGGAGGCGCGGGTGAAGGCGTTGGGCGCGGCGGGTTGAGCCGAGCAGGCCGCGCATGGAAGCGACGAATGCAAAGCCGCCGGTGACGGTGTTGTGCGGTTTCCTCGGCGCGGGCAAAACCACGTTGCTCAACCACCTGCTCACGCAGGCCGAGGGCCGGCGCTGGGCGGTGGTCGTCAACGACGTGGCCGCGCTCAACATCGACGCGGCCGTGGTGCGCGCGGGTGCGAGCGAGACGGCCGCGGCGCGCGACATCGTGGAGTTGGGCAACGGGTGCGTGTGCTGCTCCAGCAAGGACGAGTTGGCCGAGACCCTCGCGGAACTCGCGGCGAACGGGCGGGCCAGTGGCGGGGCCGGCGCGGGCGGGAAACCTTACGACCACATCATCGTTGAAACGACCGGCGTGGCCGAGCCCTCGGCGATCGCGGGGTTGTTTACGCGCAAGAATCCGTTTGGTCGTGCGCTGGGCGATTTCGCGACGCTGTCGGCGCTGGTCACGGTGGTGGACACGCCGGCTTTTCTGCGCGAGTGGACGCACTACTACGCTCGTCCCGTGGCCCGTGAACGGGCGGGCGGCGGGCAGCGACCGGTGTTTGAGTTGATGATGGAACAGGCCGAGTGCGCCGACGTGGTGCTTTTAAATAAGACCGATCTCGCGGGCGAGGCCGAGTGTGCGCAGGTCGAGGAGATTGTGCGCGGACTCAACCCGCGCGCAGAGGTGGTGCGTATTGAGCGCGGGCAGGTCGCGAGTGAGTTTGTGCTGGGCCGCGCGCGGTTCGATGCAAAGGCCACCCTCGGCGCGCCGCGCTGGGTGCGGGAGCTGAATGCGGCCGCGACGGGATCGGGTGTTGGCTCGGAAAAGGGCGGCTCGACGACCTCGTCGGGCCGGTTCGCGTTTGTGCCGATCAGCCCCGACGAGGTCGTCGGGTCTCCAGTCGCGGGAAATCGCGCGGGGGGGGCGGTTGAGCGCGGGCGTGCGCCGGCCGTGCCGACGCACGAGGCGAGATACGGGATCACGTCGTTTGTGTATCAGGCGCGGCGTGCGTTCGCGCGGGAGGCGTTGTATCGCCTGATGGCGGGCGGACTCCCCGGCTTGTTGCGGGCGAAAGGATTTTTTTGGACGCGCGAGCAACCTGATGAGATGGCGTTTTTGTCGGTCGCGGGCGGGGTGGTGCGTTATGATACGCTCAACTACTGGTGGGCGGCGCTGGTTGAAAACGGCAAGGCGCGGCGGGAAGATCGCCCGGAGTCGATCCGTGCGCTGTGGGTGGAACCACACGGCGATCGCCGGCAAGAACTCGTTTTCATCGGCACCGGCCTGGACGAGCCCGCAACCCGCGCCGCCCTCGACGCCTGCCTGGTGGACTAGGGCGTGCTTCTGCAATAAATCAGGTCGGCGTGAGAGGGAAAGCGAGCTGGGCCAAGGCGACCGAGGACAACGCCGGCCCAGCCTAGTCTGCTGTCCCACGAAAAATTACGCATGTAGGGCCTGACCTTGTGTCAGGCCGGTTGGGCGTTCGCACGCCGAGAGACTACCCGGCCTCACGCAAAGTGAGGCACTACACCAATCCGAAAATTTAATCGTTACAGGCTACTAGTTTACCCTCCCGATGGAGCCGGGACCTCCCGGTCCCGTCCGAGCACGCAGAGTTCGACGGCCTGACGTAAGTTTTAGAAACACGCCCTAAACCTCCGCCCAACCGGTTACCCGCCAAACCTGGTTTGTAACCTATTAAGTGACAAACCGGGTTTGGGCGGTGCGGCCTTTTTTGTCACTTATTAGGTGACAAACGGGGTTGGTGGGCGGGTGGGGTGGCGAGGGTTTGGAGCAGCATGAGTTTGGTCACGGCGATGCGGGGGCGGGTGAATTTCCAAGTGCGTGTGCCGCTGGCATCGAAGACCGCGACCACGGTTTCCAGCAGCGGACAGCCCGCATCGACACAGGCAGTTTCGACGACCGTCACCACCGCGTCGGTGTCGTTGGGGAGGCGCAGGATCTCCGCCGCCCAGCGCTTGATCGCGGCGCTGTGCTCGGGATTGAGCGCGGGCACCGGCGCGGCAGGATAGGGGATGAAGCGGTGCATGGATCAGCGGCTCCGGGGGATCGCCTCTATCCATTGTGAAAATCGCATCGAGATGCATCCGAAGCCCAGGAACGCGGCCCCCACTCCGAGCCAAATGTAGGAGTCGTGTTTGCCCGGCGCATTGAACGCGGAGTCCTCGGGCTGGGCCGGGTCGTAGTAAACCGTGAGGCGCCTACCGGCCGGATATTCTCCCAGCTTGGCTTCGAGGTAGCTGCGAGATCCGTCACGATAGCGCGCATCAAAATCGGCTCCGTCATATTCGCGCCCTTCATGGCTGAAGCGGTAGTGGACCCGCACTCGCCAGGAGTCGTTGTCTCGCGCCACTTCGGCGGACGTGGAAGTCGCCGAAGCGCGGTCCCAGTGCAGGGCGTCATGGCCGCGTTTCCAAGTCTTCGCGCCAAAGAGGAGCAGGGCAGCTCCGACGAGAACGCATGTCCACACCGACACTTGATTCATCGCCGATTTATAGCGGGACAGGGGCGGGTTAAGCGGCTTCCCGCCAAACGTAGCGTCCTCCTCGACGATCTTCGGCAACACCGGAACGGGTTCCCCGAGCAGTCGGGATTGGATGCGGGCAAGGAACACATTGGCGGGGAGCGGGCAGGATTGGGTCTCAATCATCCATTCCACGGAGCCGTCGGGAAGCCTGGCGGTCAGGCCCTGGGTCCAGCGGGCTGCCTGAGTGGTTTCCAGAGGCGCGGAATCGCGCAGACGCAAAACGAGGGGCTCTTTAAAGACATAGTGCGTGCCCTCGCTGTCCGTTTGTTTTTTGGGGGCGAGCCGCACGTCGAGGATGTGACTCCACGGAATGCGTTCGACGCGCCATTTAGGAAGGCTGAGGCCGCCCTCGGTAAGGATCGCGTAGATCGGCGGCTTCAACAGGCCGTGGATCCCGGAGACCAACGCCGCGCCGCTCCCGATAAACCAAAAGGTGAACCAAACGTAGAGGAACCAATCGAAGCTCTTCGCTTTGGCCAAATGGTAAACGCCGACTCCTATGGCGATGAACACCACGCCAACGATGAGCGGCACGAGCGCGTTTTGGCGCGGCGTGCGCAAGATCTCACCTTGGGGAAGCAGGGCCATGTTGTCGGGTTAAGGATTGGCCACCACGTCGCTGAACTCCCCATGGCGTTGGACGAATGCCGCCACGTAGGAACAGGCGGGAACGACGCGCCAGCCGCGTTGGCGGGCCTCGGCAAGGGCGGCCCGCACCAGTTGCTCAGCTATCCTGCGCCCGCGAAGTTCGGGAGGCACAAAGGTGTGAGTGCAAATCATGCGGCCGTCTTCAAGCACGTAGTCGGCGTGCGCGAGGTGGCCGTCGACACGGAGGACGAAACGACGGCTGGGTTCATCGTGTTTAACGCGACTGGGAGTAGGCGTGAGCGCGGGCGTTGGCATGAGACAACGCTAACTCAATCCGCAACCTTCAGCACGTAGACGACGCCCTTTTCACTGCCCACCGCGAGGAACTGGTCGTCGGGAGACCAGGAGAGTTTCGTGGCGGCAGTCGGCATTTTGACGGTGGCGCGGAGCGGTTGTTTGCGCTCGGGGCTCCAGAGCTGGACCACGCCGTCGGCGCTCGCGGTGGCGAGCAGGCCGAGGGTGTGTTGAAAAGCGACCGCGCAGACCTTGGCATCGTGTGGCAACATCACCGGCTCGCGGCCTTCGGGACCGGTGCCAGTGCAGTCCCAAAGGCACGCGTCCTTGCCGCCGCCGGTGGCGAGCCAGTGCGAATCGCGGTCGAACGAGAGTTCCTTCACTTTGCCTTCGTAGCCGCTCATGTGGAACTCGTCGTTCTGCTCGGGCAACCAGAGGTGGACGCTCGGGTCTTGGTTGCCGGAGACGAGCCAGCGGTTGTCGGGCGACCATACGAGGGCGTGAATGCCGTTGGCGTAGGCGAACTCTTTTTGCGGGATAAAGTCGTCGGCATCCCACAGGCAGACGCCGCCAAAGTAGGCCGAGGCGAGGCAGCCGCCGGCGGGTTGCCAAGCGATCGCGCTGATGGTTTTGGGCGCGGGCGCGAACGGGTGGAGCGTCGAACCATCGGCGCGGAGCAACGCGAGGTGGCGACCGGCGGCGGCGGCGAGGATAGGAGCGTAGGCGGCGAGCTTGTTCGCGCTTTCCGGGCCGTCAGCAAGCTGACGGCCTACGGGAGTTGCGGGGCGCCACGTGAGGTGCTCGATCCACCCGCCACCGACTTCGGCGGAGGCGGTGTGTTGGGCGTTGGTGGCGTCCCAGAATTTGACCTTCGCATCCTGTCCGCCCGTGGCGAGGAGCGGCCGGGTGGGGTGCCAAGCGAGGCAGTTGGCACCATCCTCGTGCCCGGGCAGGTCGATACGCGCGCCGTCGGTGGTCGCGAAGAGCGAGACGGGGCCTGAGGACGCGGCGGCGGCGAGCAGGCTGCCATCGGCGGCCCAGCCGAGGTCGATCACGTAGTCGTCGAGCTGAGCGGCCCAGTGCTTGGTGAGGTTCATGAATGCGCAAAAGTGAGCGTGGCGGGCCGATGCGCGCAAGGCGCGAGTCGCGCGTAGGTGGCGCGGGATGGCGCGGGATGGCGCGGGATGTGGTGAGTCCTAACGCCGTCCCGCCCGGGCCGGGGCGATCCGGGGCGACGTGTGGCCGTGTTCGCGCTTGTCGGCAATGAGTAACCTAATAGGTTACTCAAGGTATGACATCTTCACATCCGAGATTACAGTTGTGGATGGATCTGGGCGCGCTGCTGGCGGTCGCCGCGGAGGCGGGCGTCGAGCGTCTGGAGAAGGGGCTTCGTCCCCGCCGGCGCGGCTCTTACAAGACGCGCCGCCCGGGCGCTGATACTCCGTTGTGGAACGCGTGCGCCGCACGGATGCGAGAGGAGCTCAAGCCCTTGGGTTCCAAAGTGAGACTCGCGCGTTATCTGGGGATTCCGAAACAACGCTTGTCTGACTACCTCCGGGGCGGACGGCGTATGCCCGATGCGGAGACGATGCTGCAAATGCTCAACTGGCTCGCCCACAAGGAGGCAGGGCAGGATCTTTCGTTGTGAGCTTTCGGCCCCGCATCGCGCGCACTTCATATTTGGCACGCCCGATCATCGAGTAACCTATTAGGTTACTCGATGATCGGGCGTGCTCCCGGGCGTGCTCCCGGGCGTGCATTGGGTCTACTTGGCTAATCCAATCTTACTTTGTAGGCCGCGAGCTGGCTCGCGCTCCGAACTGCGCCTGCAAGCGGATCGCCCACCTTCGGGAAGGCGGGTGCTTCGGTCCGTTTAACAACGTTGAACCCGGATGAATACCGGCGCTGGGCTCACGGCATCACGGTCACGGGCAGGCCGACCCACGCGAGGGCGAGGAGCGTGCGGGCGTCCCAGTTGGCGAGGCGCAGGCAACCGTGGGATTCGGTGCGGCCGACGTGTTCGGGCGTAGGGGTGCCGTGGATACCGTAGCCGGGGCGGTCGAGTCCGATCCAGGCGACACCGACCGGGTTGTTGGGGCCGGGCGCGAGGATGAGCTTGCGGCCGAGTTCGCGGGCTTCGGCGGATTCGGGGAAGGTCGCGGGGTTGAACGTGTAGTTGGGGTCGGCGATCACGACGGTGACATGGAGTTCGCCGACGGGGCGTTTCTCCACATCGCGGGCGATGCTCACAGGGAAATGCGCGAGGAGCGTGTCCTCGGCGTCACGAGCTTGGAGAACGCGGTCGGCGAGGCGCACTTCGATGCGGGCGGCATTCGCGGAAAACGGCGCGAGGGTGATGGCGGGAACCGTGAGGTGCGCGCCGGACGCGAGCGCGGTCCAATCGACGCCGGGGTTGAGCGCCTCGATGAAGCGGGGACTGGCATGGGTGCGTTCGGCGACGAATTCCAGGATGGTTTCGTGGGCGAGGGCGGTTTGCCGGGATTTTTCAAGCCAGGTTTTCCCGAGCGGTTGGAGGCGGGCGACGTCGGTCGCGGAGAGCGCGAACTGGGTGAGCGGGGGAGTTTCGAGGACGAGGAGGGCGCGGGTGGCATCGTCGAGTCGCGCGGTGGCGGGCAGGCCGGCCGATTGCTGGAATGCGCGCAGGGCGGCGGCCGACTGGGCTCCGGCAACGCCGTCGATCGGGCCGCTGGAAAAACCGCGCCGCGCCAAGGCGATCTGCGCCTCCAGCCACGAGTCCACGGGGCGCGGGTAGGCGCGCGGGGCGATGGGCTTGAACTCCACCCAGGGCGCGGCGGGCGGCGTCGGGGCGGATGTCCCGGGCACACCGCCGAGCAGGGTGGTTAGCAGGAGACTGCGAGCGATCAGGCCGGGGAGATTCAAGATGGAGAGAGATGCGCGAGGAAGCCGAACGGGTTTGAGCGCGCTGGTTGGCAAGATGCTTGCTTGAGGAGCAGGCCTTAACCCTAACTCTTTTCTAATGAATCAAGCCGATGCCGCGCGAAAGTCTGTTTTCTACAAAATCTACCGGGCGATGCGCAAATGGCGGCATTATCCCCGGGCGTATTTCGAGGTGTTGTCGTTCTTGTTCCGCAATCGGAAGGACTGGACGTGCATCAATTATGGTTACGCTCCGGACGGCGGTGGCGAGCCGTTGAAGTTATCGCCCGCGCAGGAGAGCGAGCGGCTGCCCATTCAGCTTTATCACTTGGTGGCGTCGGGCGCGGATTTGAGGGGCAAGGATGTGTTGGAGATCAGTTCGGGGCGGGGTGGCGGGGCCAATTTTGTGGCGGGTTATCATAAGCCGCGCTCTTACTGCGGACTGGATGTGGCGGCTTCGGCGGTGGCGTTTTGCAAGCGGCAGCACCGGCAGCCGGGGCTCACGTTTGTTCGCGGCGACGCGATGGCGCTGCCGTTTGCGCCCGCGTCGATGGACGCGGTGTTGAGCGTCGAGGCGTCGCACAACTACGATGACCGCGCGCATGTTTTTCGGCAGATTTTCACGATCCTGCGGCCGGGCGGGCACTTCCTCTATACGGACGTGCTCACGCATTCGCTTTACCTGCGCGCGGTCGGGTTTTTGAAGGACGCGGGGTTTCAGATCCTGCGTGATGAGATCATCAGCCCGCAGGTGCTCGTCTCGATGGAGACGGAGAACGTGCGCAAGCTATCCATGATCAAACGCATCGTGCCGGGTCCGTTCGTGAAGCTGGCGAAGTTCTGCGTGGGCACGACCGACTCGTATCCTTATTTTAAGATCAAGGAGGGTCAGAGCACCTACTTCCGCGTGGTGGCGTTCAAGGCGGCCTGAGCTGGAGTGTGCGGGGCTCGCGTGGCGCGGGCGGCTCAGGAAACGACCAGCGGCGCGGGGCGGGCGTGGTAGTGGCCGTGGATCGGGCGGAGGCGGTTCGGGTCGGCGAGGGCGGCTTCGATATCGACGCGTTCGGAGAGGACGTTCCAGAGCGGTTGGGCGACACTAGGGATCAGGAAAAACGCCTCGCGGGCGCGGGTGTTCCAGCGGTCGCCGAGGCGGGTGAAGTCGTCGGGTTGGACGGCGCCGCGGCAGCCGGTCGCGTCGCAGAGACAAGGGAACGGTGCGAGGGGATTGAGCGTGCCGTAGTCGTCGGTGAGCTCTTCGCCGGCGGCGATGTCGCGGATGGCGAGCTCGAAGTCGTAGCCGAGGCTCAGGCAGTTGGCGTTGCAGGAGTGGTTGAAATAGCGCCCGTGATCCCAGCACAGGATGTGGCGGCCGCGGGCGTCGATGTAGGAGTATTTCTCCAGCGTGGCCTGCGCGTAGGGCGGGAGGGCGGCGACTTCGCCAGGGTCGAACTTCTGGTCGAGGACATCGAGTGCCCAGACGATCGTGCCTCTGGGAAGAGGCCGGGTGGCGAAGACGCCCCAGCCGATGTTGTCGTTTACAAAACGGATTTCAGTATCGGGGTGGACCATGCGGGCGTGGTGGTGTGTGCCGTCTGTAGAAGCAGTTGCAGCACCAAATGTCCACTTCTTGGGCGGGTTTTGGCAGAAAGACCCATAGACATGTTGACCCATGTTGCGGCAAACGGAATCCAAAGTTGTCGCTGGTGAGTCTGCGAGTGCTGGGACGGCGAGGGGTGAAGT
>JANODO010000248.1:0-23023 GCA_031412735.1 Rariglobus sp.
GGTGGTCTGTACTACATGGTGGTGGCGGGTGGGGTCGTTGGGGGGTGGGGGGGGGGTTGGGGGGGTGGGCGTTCCCCCCCCCCCCCGCGCCATCTCCGACTACCTGACCGATCAACTCGGTGCCGTCGCATCCACCTCCTCCCCCACGCCCACCAGCGCATCCGCCGCCGCTCCGGCCATCGACGCCTCCCGCGTCATCGATGTCGTCCTGACCACCGTCGCCGAAAAAACTGGCTACCCGCGCGAAATGCTCGAACCCGGCATGCTCCTCGAAAGCGATCTCGGCATCGATTCTATCAAGCGCGTCGAGATCCTCTCCGCCGTCCAAGAAAAACTCCCCGGCCTCCCGCCCGTTGACGCTAAAGTCATGGGTGGCCTCCAGACCCTCCGCGCGATTTCCGACTACCTCTCCGAACAACTCGGCGCCACCGCTCCCACATCCGCTTCCGTTAACACCACACCCACCGCCGCCGCGCCCTCGGTCGCAACGAGCGAACTTCCCGTGCGTCGTTACGTCCTCCGCGCCGTGCCCGCCACCGCCCCCGGCTTTGCTCCCGCCGGCCTCCACACCGCCAAAAAACTCGTTATCACCGATGACGGCCGGGGCCTCGCGCCCGCTCTCAAAACCGTTCTAGCCACCCACGGCATCAACGCATCCGTGGCCACCACCGTTCCCGCCGACTGCGACGCATTGATCCTCCTCGATGGTCTCAAGCCTTGCGCCACCGCCGCCGAGTCTTCCGCCGCGCACCAAGCCGCCTTCACCCGCGTGCAGGCCATTGCCGCCCACCACACCGCGCACGGCGGCTTGCTGGTCACCGTTCAAGCCACCGGCGGCCACTTCGGACTCAACGCCGCGCCCGCGAAGAACGCTTGGCAAAGCGGTTACTCCGGCCTCGCCAAAACCGCCGCCAAAGAATGGCCCCGCGCCACTGTGCGGGCCATCGACCTCGCCGCGGCGCTCTCGCCCACCGAAACCGCCGCCCGTCTCGCCTACGAACTCCTCTACGGCGGTGACGAACTCGAAATCGGCCTCGCCGCCGACGGCACCCGCCTGCGCCTCGCCGTCGTCGCCGACGAACTCCCTGCGTCCGCCACCCCGCCCGCCACCCGCGTGAGCAAAACCTCCGTCGTCGTCGCCACCGGCGGCGCGCGCGGTGTAACCGCCTCGACGTTGATCGCCCTCGCCGCCGCCAGCCAGCCGCGCATCGCGCTGCTCGGCCGCACCGCCCTCACCACCGAGCCCGCTGAATGCGCCCGGCTGACGCGCCCCGAAGACATTCAAGCCGCCTTACTCGCCCGCTCCAAAGCCGCCGGAAAAGCCCCTTCGCCGAAAGAGCTCACCGCCGCAGTCCGCGCTCTGCTCGCCCAGCGCGAAATCCGCGAAACCCTCGCCCAACTCCACACCGCCGGCAGCGCCGCCGCCTATTTCGCCTGCGACGCGCAGAACGCCGACGACGTCGCCCGCACGCTCGCCTTGGTCCGCACGCAATTCGGCCCGATCACCACGCTCATCCACGGAGCTGGCGTGCTCGCCGACCGTCTCATCGCCGAAAAAACGCCCGAGCAATTCGCCCGCGTGTTCGACACCAAGGTCCTCGGTCTCGAAGCGTTGCTCGCCGCCACCGCCACCGATCCGCTCAACGCCATCGTGTTGTTCTCGTCCGTAGCCGGCCGCTTCGGCAATCGCGGTCAGTCCGACTACGCCATGGCCAACGAGGTGCTCAACAAGGTCGCCCAGGCCGAGGCCCGCCGTCGCGGCCCGGCTTGCCTCGTGCGTTCGCTCAACTGGGGCCCGTGGGACGGCGGCATGGTCACGGCCGCCCTCCGCGCCCACTTCCTCGGCCAAGGCATCGGCCTCATCCCCCATGCCGGCGGCGCCGCCGCGTTCGTTCAAGAACTCTCCGCGCCCGCCACGACCGACTCCGTCGAGGTGGTCATCGGTGCCGGCCGTATCGATCTTTCCGCTACGGAGAGCGATCAACCGTCCCGCCGCGTGGAGATTGCCGTAAGCGGACACCGCTACCCGTTCCTCGCCGACCATGTCGTCAAAGGCAAAGCGGTCGTCCCGCTCGCCCTGGTCACCGAGTGGATGTTGCGCGCCGCCGAGCTCACTCGCCCCGGCGTTGCCGTCGCCGCATTGCACGACTTGCAAGTCGTCAAAGCCGTCCTCCTCGCCGACCTCGCCCACGACCGACCGCTGCTCGCCTTGGAAACCCGCGAACAACCCGACGGCTCCGTCGCCCTGCGCATCGCCGACGCGGTCGGCGGACAACTCCGCTTCACCGCCAGCGCCCGTTACGTCAGCACGACCGCGACCAGCCCGATCCGCAGCGTCGTCACACGGACGCTCGACCCCGACTGGCGCGCCTTCGACTTCGAATCCGCCGATGCTTACGGCGACCGCTTGTTTCATGGCCCGCAGTTTCAAGTGATCACCGAGCTCCACGGTTTCTCGCCGCGCTCGGCCCGTATCACGGTCGAGAATCGCGAACTCGCCCGCCACTGCGGCTCCGCCTGGTCCCTCGGCCCGGCCTTGGTCGATGGCGCCCTGCAATCCGCTTCGCTCTGGACCATCGCCGCCCACGGTAAATCCGCCCTTCCGTTGCGCATCGCCGAACTCGCGTTTGAGCGTCCACTGAACTCCGCCGAGCGTATGGACTGCCATCTCAGCGGTCGCGAAAAAGCCGGCTTCGGCACCGTGTCCGACATCGACTGTGTTGATGCCAGCGGCGCATCCGTCGTCACGCTGCGCGGCATCGAATGTTTTCACGTCGATTCCTACTCGATCGTCGGCCCGGCATGAGCGGTTTCCGCCCCATCGCGATTGTCGGGCAGGCCTGTCTCCTGCCCGGCGCCCACTCGCCCGAAGCGCTCTGGCAAGCCGTGCGCGGCGGCCGCGATCTGCTCGGCCACGCCACCGCCGCGACGTGGCAGGTCGCCGACCCCAAACGTCTCATGCGCACCGACGCCGGCGCGCCCCCCGCCGAACGCATCGGCACCACGCGCGGCGGTTTCGTGACCGGGTTTTCGGAAACCTTTGATCCCGCCGGTTACGGCCTCGACCCCGCCCAAGTCGCGCCGCTCGACCCGCTCTGTCACTGGCTGCTTTACGTCGGTCGCGAAGCCCTGCGGGATGCCGGGATTTTCACTGCATCGCCCGCGCAGTCGATCGTCGGCGGAGCCATCATCGGCAATCTCTCCTACCCGACGTATGGCCTCAACGACTGGGCCTGGCACGTGTGGTCCGAGGCCTTGCGCGCCCGTCGCCCCGATCTGCGGAAGCTGCCAATCACCCCGACGCGCCTCAACCGTTTCATGTCGGGCCTGCCCGCCGCGTTGTTGTGCGAATCGCTCGGCCTGTCGCGCGGCGGGTTCACCGTCGATGCGGCCTGCGCGTCCTCGCTCTACGCGATCAAATACGCCTGCGACTGGCTGCACTCCGGCCGCGCCGATGTCATGCTGGCGGGAGGTGTCGCTCGCGTTAACAGCCTCACGCTTCACTCGGGTTTTACCACGTTGCAGGCGCTCAGCCCCAGCGGACGCAGCCGCCCGCTCCACGCTCAGGCCGACGGTCTCATCCCCAGCGAGGGTGCCGCCGTGGTCGTCCTCAAACGTCTCGAAGACGCCCAACGCGACGGCAGCCGCATCCTTGGCGTGATTCGCGGCGTCGGCCTCGCCAACGACGGACGCGGACCCGGCTTGCTCGTGCCCTCCGCGCCCGGCCAAGTGCGCGCGATGCGAGCCGCCTACGAGATGTCCGGCCTGGGCCCTTCCGATATCGACGCCATCGAGCTCCACGCTACCGGCACTTCGGTGGGCGACGCGGTCGAGCTCCGCAGTTGCGCTGGCGTGTTCGCTGGCACGCGCTCCATCGCGCTCGGTTCGCTCAAGTCCAACCTGGGCCACCTCCTCCCGGTCGCGGGTGCCGCCGGCCTGATCAAGGTCCTCAAATCCATGGAGCACGGCGAACGCGCCGCGATCCTCCACCTCGACGAGCCGTCCCCCGTCCTCGCCGGCACGCCCTTCGCTCCCGATCTCGCGCCCGCCGAATGGACCACGCACGGCATCCGTCGCGCCGCCGTCAACGCCTTCGGCTTCGGTGGCAACAACGCCCACTTGCTCGTCGAGCAAAGCCCCGCGCCCGCGCGCGCTCGGCCGGTCGCCAGCCCACCTACACCCGCGCCACGCCTCGCCATCGTCTCCATCGCTGCTCGCGTCGGTGATGGCGCCGATGTCCACGATTTTATTCCAGCGCTGCTCGCCGACGGCACGCCGTTACCCGCACGCGCAACCGCTCCGATGCGTGAGGTCCACCTGCCGCTCGTCGGCTCGGCGTTTCCCCCCAAGGACCTGGAACACTCCATCGCCCAGCAGACCCTTACCCTCGAACTCGCCCACCAGGCCCTCGCGAAAATCCGCCCGCTCCCCGCCGAGCGCACGTCGGTGTTTGTCGGCATGGGCTGCGACCCCGAGTTGTGCCGTTTCAGTCTGAGCCTGCGCCTCGGGGAGTTTCTTTCCGCAATGGGCACGAGTGCCGCCGCCGAGGACTGCGAGGTCGCCCGCCAACGGCTCATCCCCGGCCCCTTCGCCGCCACGACACTCGGCTGCATGCCCAACATCGTCGCCAACCGCCTCAACCGCCAATTCGACTTCGGTGGCCCGAGTTGCGCGGTCTCCGCCGAGGAGTTGTCCGGCCTGCGCGGGCTCGAACTCGCCACCCATGCCCTCGTGCACGGTGAAATCGACGCCGCCCTCGTTGGCGCGGTCGATCTCGGGCGCGAGCCCGTGCACCAAGCCGCGCTGGGCTCCAGCATCACCACCGCCGACGGCGCGTGTTTGCTCGTGCTGAAACGCGAGGCCGACGCCCGCCGCGATGGCGACACGATCTACGCCTTAATTGATCCGACCGCAGCCGCCTCCACCGACGCAACCGACTGGGCACCCGAGGCCGCCGCGTTGCGCCGCCGTCTCGGCGTGTGCCACAGCGCCTCCGCGTTGCTCGACCTCGCCGCCGCCGCACTCGTCCTCAAATACCAACTCCGCCCCGCGCTATCGGCTATCCGTTTTTCGGATACGGAGCTCACGCTCCACGCCTGCGCCGACCAGCCGCCTCTCCCGTGGCCCGGCGTAGCACCCGCCGGACCAAAAGGCCCGCACATAAGCTTCCCGGTCCGCAAAGCACCCGTGGTCGAAATCCTTACTGACTTGCTCGCGAAAGAAACCATGGAACTCATGCCCGCCGCGCCCGCGCTTCGTCCGGTGCGCTCCACTCCTCGCGTCGCCCTCGACCTCTCCGTTGCCGAAACCACGCCGCCGCCCGCCGTGGTCGTGAACACCGAAACCAGCCACGACCTCACCGCGCTCCACGAAGTTTTTCTCGAAGAGCTCGCCGCCGCGCACACCGCTTTCCTTGCAGCCATCGGCACCGCTGAATTCGTCGCGCCCGCACCCGCTCTCGCAACCGAGCCCGAATTTATTCCGGTCGCGCCGCCCCCGCCGGCTCCGGCACCGGTTGTCATCGCCGTTCCTGCGCCCGTGGTCGCCGCCGTCTCAACCAAACTGCCCGGCCCCAAGTTCTCCCGCGAGCAATTGATCCACCTCGCCGGCGGAAAAATCTCCGACCTCTTCGGGCCGCAGTTCGCCGGACAAGACGGCTTCGCTCGCCAGGTGCGCATGCCGCTCCCGCCGATGCTTCTCGCCGACCGCGTCACCGGCATCAAAGCCCAACCCGGCAAACTCGGCACCGGCACCATCTGGACCGAGAGCGACGTCACGCCCGACGCGTGGTATCTTCATAACGACCGCATGCCCGTCGGCATCACGATCGAGGCGGGCCAGGCCGATTTGTTGCTCATCTCCTGGATGGGCATCGACGCCCACAATCGCAGCGACCGCATCTACCGCCTGCTCGGTTGCGAGGCGCGCGTGGTCGGTTCGCTGCCCAAGGTCGGCGACACGCTCAAGTTCGACATCCATATCGACGGCCACGCCCAACTCGGGGGCATTCGGATGTTTTTCTTTCACTCCGATCTGCACGTGAACGGCGAACTCCGCCTCAGCGTGCGGAGCGGCCAAGCCGGTTTCTTCTCCGACGAAGAACTCGCCCACTCCGAGGGCGTGCTCTGGGACGCCGCCACCGAGGCCGCGCCCGCCTTGCGCGGCAGCCACGACGCGCCGCGCATCGCGGTCGCACCGCGAGCGTTTGACCGCACGGCCGTGTCGGCCTTCGCCGCCGGGCGCGTCACGGAGTGCTTCGGTCCGGCGTTTGCCCGCACCGAATCCCATTCGCGCACGCCGCGCATCCAGTCGGGTCGCATGCAGTTCATCGAGGAGGTCACCCACTTCGACTCCACCGGCGGTCCGTGGGGTCGCGGTTATTTGCGCGCCGTAAAAACCATCACGCCCGACCTCTGGTTCTTCGAGGGTCACTTTAAAAATGACCCGTGCATGCCCGGCACGCTCATGCTCGAAGGCGCGGTGCAGGCCATGGCGTTTTATCTCACCGCGCTCGGCTGCACGGTGCGCGCCGATGGCTGGCGCTTTGAGCCGACCCCTGGCGAGAACGTGCTGATGCGTTGCCGCGGGCAATGCTCTCCGACGTCCCGCGAGTTGCTTTACGAGGTATTTGTTGAGGAGTTCACCGACGGCGCGGTGCCGCGTTTGCGCGCCTCCGTGATGGCGTCGGTCGACGGCAAGAAGGGTTTCCTCTGCCAAAACCTCTCGCTCGACCTCGTCCCCGATTACCCGCTCGACGAGCTGCTGCGCACCGGCGAAGTCGCGCTGCTGCCCGCCGCCAAGCCGGCGTTTACGTTGGACGGATTTTCGTTTGATCACCGCTCGTTGCTCGCCTGCGCGCTTGGCGCGCCGAGCAAGAGTTTTGGTCCCGGTTACGCGTCCTGCGATGGGCCGATGAGCATCCCGCGTCTGCCGCGTCCGCCGTATCACTTCGTCACGCGCATCGACGCCTGCGAAGGCACGATGGGCCGCGCACGCGCCGGCATGTGGGTGGAGTCCGATTTCGCGTTCGCCGCCGACGCGTGGTATTTCTCCGAAAACGCCGCGCCCACCATGCCGGCGTGCGTGTTCATGGAAGCCTTGCTCCAACCGTGTGGCTGGTTGGCGAGCTTTGGCCGCGATGTGTCCGGCAAGCCGGGCGACGTATTTTTCCGCAACCTCGACGGCAAGATGGATTGGACTGCGGAACTCCCCGCGCGCGCCGCCACGTTGCGCGTGCGGGTTGAGCTGACCAATTGGTCGGTGCTCGGCACGATGATCATCGTGTCGTTCCGCGTGCAGGCGCGCGTCGACGACACGCGCGTCGCCAGCATGGAAACCTCGTTCGGCTTTTTCCCGGCCGATGCATTTGCCAACCAAGCCGGCCTCACACCCACGCCGCGCGAACGCGACTACGTGGATCGCGCCTCCGACTTCCTGTTCCACCTGCGTGGCTCGCAACTCACCGCGTGGCCCGTCGCCGGAGCCGAACTCGCGAACGCGCGGTTACTCATGCTGGATCGCCTCACCGGCTGGTGGCCCGAAGCGGGCGAGGCCGGGCTCGGCATCATCCGTGGCGAAAAAGACGTCGTCGCGTCCGACTGGTTCTTCAAAGCGCACTTTATGCAGGACCCGGTGCAGCCCGGCTCGCTGGGCATCGAGGCGTTGCTGCAATTGCTCCAGGCGGCGATGCGCCTGAGCGGACTCGGCGCGAACCTGCCCGGGGCACAGTTTGAACCCGTCGCCTTCGGAGAAACGCTCGAATGGAAATATCGCGGGCAGATCGTGCCCACCAACCAACGCATCACTAGTCTAGTTGAAATCTTCCGCATTGAAACCTCCGACACCGCGATCACCGCCCACGCGCGCGGGGCGTTGTTTGTGGATGGGAAAAAAGTTTACGACCTCCCGCGCCTCGCCATGCGCGTGCGCGCGTCAGCCTCACCCCGCACGGACGCCGCCGAACGCACCTTCAGCATGACGGCCACGCCGTGGCTCGACGACCACCGCCCGTCGTTCACCGCCGCCGTCGTGCCGCTCACCGTGATGCTGGACGACCTCGCCTCAGCCGCACGCAGGCACGCATCCCACGCACAGGTGACCGAGATCGGCGGGTTTTTCCCGTCGCGCTGGCTCGCCTGCGCCAACGATGCCGAGGTGCGCACGCGCATCGACACCGCGCCGGGCGCGGACGGCGCGATCAACGCCAGTCTCGCGGTGTGGCGCCAGGCCTCGCGGGACGAGCTCTCGCGTTTCGATGTCATCGGCGAGACCACGATCCGGTGCGCAGCTGCGTATGGAACCCCGCCGGTTCCACTGCCGGAGCTCTCCGCGCCGCTGGGCGAGTCGCCCTACGTCTCTCGCGAGACCACGCACGGCCCGGCATTTCGCCTGCTGCGCTCGTCGCGCCGTTCGGCCGAAGGCGTTTCGTGCGTCTTCGACGCAGCGGCGGGCACGGTGCCAGTCGGTCGTCTGCACCCGGCGCTGCTCGATGCGTGCACGCATCCGATTCCGTTTAGCCAACTCGCGCTCTGGTATCCCGAGGTGCCCGCGCATTTCAACGGCCTGCCGCGCGGCATTCACTGGGCGCGTTTTTACGGGCCGACTCCGACCCAAGGCGAGGTTCGCGGTGAAGTGCGTCCGCGCGGCACGGACGCGCGCAGCGGGCTGCCGCTAGTTTACGCGCAGTTCATCGTGGCCGGACGCGTCTGGTGCGAGTTGCTCATGGAAATCGCGCTCTTCGACGCCACGCCCTTCGTCGGCGTGCCCCTGGCCGAGCGCGAGGCGTTCCTGCGACGCGGTGTGTTTCACCCGCAGATTCGCTTCAGCCACGCGAGCGGCGCGGCCAGCGAATGGCAGGTCGCCGATCTGCACCGTTTTCAGTGGATGCCGCGCCAGATAGAAACGCTGTTCCAACTCCCCGAAACCCTTTCCCCCGAGGCGCTCGCCCTCGCGCTGACTGCCCAGGAACACGTCGGCCACGCGCTCGCGATTCACCCCGCCGCGATCCAGGTCGATGACGAGGCCACGCGCGCAACCTCCGCGCACCTGCCGCTGCAATTCGTGCCATTAAAGAGTGAGATCACTGCCGACGGCGGCGTCCGCGTGGCCGACGCCGGCCCGGCGCGCTGGCTCGATGACGGCGACGCGGGCATGTTTCGCGGCGAGTTTTTACAGGACGTTTCCCGCGCGTTGCGCCACCGCTATGTGCGGCACTTCCGCGAACACGCGCCGGCCGCCACCGCGCCGTGGCGGGGGCGTCCGGTGGTGATTTGCTCGAACCACCAGACCGCGCTCGAATCGATGATCTTCACCGATCTCTACGCGCGTTGGTCGGGCGTGCCGGTGACGACCGTTACGCGCCAGGAACACCGCGAAAGCTGGATGGGGCGGCTCACCGAGTTTTTGTGGAATTACCCGGGCCGCACCGAAGGCGTGAATCCGCAGCTGCTGTTTGATCGTGATCAACCGAGCTCGTTTTTCGATGTTATGGCGCGCTACAAGGCGGGCCAAGCCGCGCATCCCCACTCGTTGCACCTGCACGTCGAGGGCGAGCAAGGCCTGACCTGCCGCCAGCGCGTGCGCCGCATGAGTTCCGTGCTCGTGGATGTCGCGCTCGATCTCAACGTCGCCATCCTGCCGCTCCGGTTCAGCGGCGGTCTGCCGGTCGAGCCGTTGCCCGAAATCATCTCGTTTCCGTTCGGTTACGGGCGACAGGATTTCACGTTTGGAGCGCCGCTGGAGCCGGAATTGCTCCGCAGTATGCCTCGTCCGAAAGCGGCGGAGCTCGTCGTCGAAGCGATCAACCAAATCCCACCGAGTGCCGAGAGCGAAGTGCCCTTGGTCGCCGAACCCGAGTTCGCCGCCCGCGTGCATGCGCTCTCGGCCCGACACGGCGTGACCGAAATCCAGGCCGGGCTGATCCTCGCGTTGCAGGAGTTGCCCGACCCGACGCACGCCACGCGCGCGATGCTGGCATTTCCCGAACACGGAGCCACCGGTTTGCCGGGGGTCGGAGCGGAGCGCCTCTGGCACGAATCCGTCGCGGACTGGTTGTGGGGCCGCGATGCGCGCGTCTCCGCCGAGTCGGAGAACTGGAAACGCACCGCCAAGGTATGATGTGGGGGATCGACGGTGTTTCAGGGAGGGACGACCTCCGTGTCGTCCGGTTCCCGCGCCGAACGGACGACACGGAGGTCGTCCCTCCCTCGATCCTGGTTGCGCTGTGTCCGGTGCCGGCTGATCGCGCCGGACAATCCTCCGCCGTGCGCGCCTGCGCGTGCGAGTTGCTCCGCGCCCACGGCGTAAACGCACCGCACATCGGTCGCCACGCGAACGGTGCACCGGCATGGCCGGCGGGTTGGGTTGGCAGCCTCACGCATAGCGCCGGCTGGGGTGCGGTCGCGGTCGCGCGCGCGGACTCCGTGCGTGCGGTGGGCATCGATCTCGAAGACCCGCAACGCATGAAACGCGCCCTGTGGCCGCATGTGTTCACACCGGAGGAAATCAACGCGCTCGACGATCTGCCCGACGACGAGGCCCAAGGGCGTGCGGCGGCTGCGTTCGGGGCGAAGGAGGCGATTTTCAAAGCCCTCTCCCCGCTCGGCGGTGGTCCCGTGCCCGGCTTTCACGACGTGGTGCTTGCGTGGGATTCCCAAGGCGGTTTCACGGCCCGCACTGCGGCGGCCGCCCGCAACCACCCCCACCCGCACCTGCACGCGCTGCGAGGGCAAACGGCGATTCAAGACGGCCGCTTGCTCGCCTTGGTTTGGCTGGAATGATGCGGTGATGATTCACGGCCCCCCTGAGCTAAGTGCCGCGGAAAAGACTTTGGTAAGATCAGTCCGAAAGGGCTACCGGGCCCTGCACATTTATGGAATCACGGTGACATTAAGGCGCAGGAAACGTCGAGCGCCATTGAGGGGCGCACTGGCGGTGACGTTTCCGTTGGTGTCGGGCGTCCCTTGCGCCACCCCGATCAAAGTCCAGGAAGCGGTTGAACTGAGGTCGGTGCTGGTTTGCACGACGTAGCTGATATCGGTGCGCATTCTGGCGTAGCGAAGGGTCAGATTGCCGCCGTCCGTGGCCACCTGCGGTTGGCCGGTGCTTTCCGCCAGCTTCGGGTTGAGGCCGAGGGCGTATTCTAGCAGGTTGGGCCGGCCGTCACCGTCTGGATCGGCGGTTGGTCCGCTGATCGCGGTGTTCGCCTGCTCAGCAGCCGAGAATTCGGCGCTTCGCCAGCTCGAATAGCTCATGCCACCGAGCGTTAGCACGGCGGGATTTGAGGCGACCACACCTCCGGCATTGCTGACCAACACGGTGTAACTCGAGGCATCACTGACCCGCAAATTATTCAAGGTGAGGCTCGGACCGGTTTGACCGCTTAACAAAGATACGCCCCAATACCACTGGTAAGTGGGGGCTGGAGTGGAGTTGACGACGACAGACATGGTCACGGCGCCACCTAAGGAGGCACTTTGACTCGCTGGCTGGGTAACAATCACAGGGATAGCAATCGCAGTGAAATTCGCGACCAATACTCGGTCGCCATTAACCGGGACGGTAAACGCGGCTGCCGTGCTCACCGTTAAGCCTCCTTCGCTCCAGTGGGAAAAGGCATAGCCCGAGATTGCAAAGGCTGTGAGCGTACGGTTGGTTCCGTTGGCAAACGTGCCCGCGCCTGCCGTTGTTCCGGAATTGGCCGGCGCTACATTTGTGGTAATTATACCGCTGGGCACTGTTTGTAGGATTTGCAAACTGGCAGTGCCTCTCGCGTTACTCCTACCATCTATCGCGATTTGATAGACGGTGCCCGCCACCGCGTTAAACGCAACCGAGCTTTGGGTAACGGAGGTCGATACATTGTCGTTCGAGGCAATTGAAGTCAGCGCGTTCACTGTGCTTCCTGTATAAACCGCCAGCAAAGTATCGTAGGTGCTATTGAGTGTATTGATTGTTACTGACCCGCTTTCCGGGGCAGTCCAACTCCACCAAAGAGAACCACCACCAGTATTTCCCGCGTGACTCGGTTCGCCTAGTTCCTTGGTCGCCGTGGTATTTACCCCGCCAGCGTTATTGGCTGCGCCCGTGATCACAAAACGATTGGCGAAGGCATCGTTAAATCCGCTATTAGTGGTGTTATAAACGTTGATCGGCAGGATCGCGGTGCTGACACCATTCATGTTTTGAGCCCAAATCACGGTCTGATAGTTCCCGCTGATTGTGGGCGTGCCGGAGATCAAGCCGGTTGCCGCATCGATCACCAGTCCCGGCGGGAGATGGGACGCACCGAAGCTACTCGCCCCGCCGGTGACGCCGATTTGATAGGAGAATGCTGTGCCGATAGCCGCCGTGGCTGGACTCACAGGGGAGACGAGCGTAGGGAGCTGCGCGTTCGGTAGGATGGTGATGACCAGACTTTTCAGGGAGGTGCCCGCCGCGTTGGTCGCGGAAAGCGTGACCGGGAAGCTACCCACAGCCAGTGGTCGTCCCGAGATAACGCCCGTCGTAGTGTTGAGACTGAGCGCATAGGGTAAGCCCGTGGCCGAGTAACTCGTCGGGGTATTCTTGGCTGAAATTCGATAATAGAACGGCTGTTCACGCGCCCCAATTGCGAAGGGGGAGCTGATCACGGTGGGTTTGAGGTCGCTCGGATCTAGGCTCGATAGGGCTAGACTGTGGCCGCCGCCGCCGCCCAACGTCGCGACTTTAGTCAGGCCGGTCGGGACCGTGCTGCGCCCTTCACTATTACGCCCCCAGGCCACGACCGAACCGTCGGCTTTCAGGGCAAGGTTATGGTAGCCAGCAGTGGCGATGGCGACGACCCCGGTCAAGCCAGCGGGCACAGCGGTTTCGCCATTGGAATTTCTCCCCCACGCTACAACCGTGCCGTCACGGCGAAGGGCTAGGGTATGATAATAACCAGCAGAGATAGCGACGACGTTGTCGAGCCCAGCGGGCACATTGAGTTGTCCGCTAAAATTGCTACCCCAGACCCTGACGCGCCCGTCCGCCAATAAAGCCACGCTGTGTTCATCCCCTGCCGCCACCCCTACCGCCGGAGGCAGGTCCGCCGGGATTGTAAGTTGGGCGTAGGAGTTTGTCCCCCAAGCCGCGATGCTGCCATCGGCTTTTAGAGCAAGATTATGACCTCCTCGACTGGCAATAGCCACCACTCCGGCGAGTCCGGCGGGGATTGTTGTTTGACCACTCCACGTTGCGCCCCAAGCCAATACGGTGCCGTCTGCGCGCAGTGCGAGCGTGTGCCACTGGCCCGCCGCAATGGCTATAGCCGTGTTTAGGTTGGCAGGGACATTTGTCTGGCCATTGCCGTTATAACCCCACGCCGCGACCGTGCCGTTGGCCCGGAGCGCGACGCTGTGATATTCCCCGCCGGCCAACGCAATGACCCCGCTTAAGTCCGAAGGCACCGTAACTTGGGCTTCCGTGTTGTTGCCCCACCCGATTACGGTTTTTGTCTCTAGGGTCAAAGCGCGCGTGCCAGTGCCGTGTGCGTTGGTCGCTCCTATCGATACAGGGAACACCCCCTCCGTCAGCGCCGACCCTGAGATCACGCCGGTGGCGGTGTTGATAGCTAAGCCGGGCGGCAGGCCAGTGGCGCTAAAGGTGGTAGGCGTGTTGCTCGCGGTGACTTGATACGTGAATCCGTTGCCCACCGTCGCAATGACCGAGGCCGAGCTAGTGACTACCGGCGGGGCCAAGTTAACCGTAAAGGTGACTGTCCGCTGGCTGGTGCCGGCCGCATTGGTCGCGGAGAGCGCCACCGAAAAGACTCCGGCGCTGGTCGGCGTGCCGCTGATGACACCCGTAGCTGTATCGATCGTAAGCCCGCTAGGCAGGCCGGTCGCCGCAAATGAAGCAGGCTCGTTTCTCGCTTGGATACGGTAATGGAAACCGCTGTTTCGGACTCCGATCGCAAGGGCCGGCCCGGCGATGAGCGGTCGCAGGTCAGACGGTTCGCGGCGTGCGACCGCCAGACTGTGCTGGGCACCCGCACCAATCACCGCCGCATTGTTGAGACCAAAGGGCAGCGTGGTTTGACCTGCGTTATTGTAACCCCACGTAACGATACTGCCATCTCCCTTGAGTGCGAGGTTGTGGTAGCCGCCCGCCGCGATGCTTACGATGTTACTGGTGCCGCCGGGAACGGTGGACTGGCCGCTGGTATTCTCGCCCCAAGCCACAAGTGTGCCGTCGCGCTTGAGAGCGAGGGTGTGGTTGTAGCCTGCAGCGACTGCCACCACGTCGGCGAGGCCTGCGGGCACGTTCAGTTGACCTGAGTAGTTTGCACCCCAAACGAGCACGGTGCCGTCGCTTTTCAAAGCGATGCTGTGGGCATTACCTGTGGCAATGGCGACGGCCGTATTAAGACCGGGCGGTATCGTGAGCTGACCATAACTATTAGAACCCCATCCGAGGACCGTGCCGTCTGCCTTGAGCGCTAGGCTATGACTGCTGTGCGCGGCTATACTTACGACCCCGGTCAACCCTGCTGGGATGGTCGATTGGCCACTGCCATTTGAACCCCACGCCACTACGGTGCCGTCGGCGCGCAGTGCGAGGGTGTGCCACTGGCCTGCCGCAATTGCTATCGCCGTGTTTAGGGTGGAGGGGACATTTGTCTGGCCATTGCCGTTGTGGCCCCACGCCGCGACCGTGCCGTTGGCCCGCAGCGCGACGCTGTGGAAATCACCGCCGGTCAACGCAATGACCCCGCTTAAGCTCGAAGGCACGGTAACTTGGGCGTCCGTGTTGTTTCCCCACCCGATTACGGTCTTGGTCTCCAGAGTCAGCGTTTGCTGGGCCGTGCCGTAACTGTTGCTCGCGGTGATGTTCACCGAAAACACGCCTTGTGCTAAAGCTAAGCCAGAAATCAACCCGGTTTGTGGATTGATGGATAACCCGAGTGGCAGACCGGAAGCACTATACGAGGTTGGGCCGTTGGTGGCGATTACTTGATAAGAAAAGCCGTTGTCCACATTGCTGAGCGCCAAGGCGGAGCTCGTTATAATGGGGACGGCGAGATTTATGGTGATGCCGAGCGCCCGCTGGGATGTGCCCGCCGCATTGGTGGCGGAGAGCGTCACCGCATACGTGCCAGGGGTAGTTGGCGTGCCGCTGATGACACCCGTCACAGGGTTGATCACGAGGCCGGCCGGCAAGCCGCTAGCGGCGAAGGTGCCGGGCTGATTTCTGGCCAGGATCTGGTAGTGGAAAGCGTGGTCCTTCACCCCGACGGCGAAACGTGGGCTGAGAAAAGTCGGCAGAGCCGTGCTGGGATCGAGGCGGGCAATGGCGAGGCTGTGGGTTGCGCCGGAAGCCAGCGCCGCCAGTTTAGCAATTCCCTGAGGGACGGTTCGCTGCCCGGCGTTGTTATAGCCCCAGACCACTGCGGTTCCATCGGCGCGAAGCGCAAGGTTATGATAGGCCCCGGTCGCGATCGCTACGATGTTGTTGGCGTCGGTGGGGACGGTGGCCTGTCCGCTTGTATTCTCGCCCCAGGCGACGAGCGTGCCGTCGCGCTTGAGCGCGAGCGTATGGTTGTAGCCAGCGGCGACCGCTACGACGTTATTCAAGCCGGCGGGCACGTTGAGCTGGCCCCAGGTGTTTGCACCCCAGGCGAGCACGGTGCCGTCGCTCCTTAGCGCGATGCTATGCCGATTACCCGTGGCGATCGCGACGGCGGTGTTAAGGCCGGGCGGTGGCGTGAGCTGGCCAAAGGTATTGGATCCCCAGCCGATCACTGTTCCATCAGCCTTGAGCGCAAGGCTGTGCGCACTGGGGGCGGCGATACCCGCCACTCCGGCTAATGCCGCAGGCACGGTGGATTGGCTGCTGTTTAAACCCCAAGCAAGCACGGTCCCGTCGGCGCGAAGCGCAAGGCTATGGTGTTCGCCAGCTGCGAGCGCGACAGCGGTGGTTAATGCAGCCGGAACAGTTGTTTGGTTATTTCCGTTAAATCCCCAGCCGATCACGCCACCGTCTTGTTTCAGAGCAATGGTATGGAAATCGCCAGCGGCGAGACCGACTACCGAGGTGAGGTTAGAGGGAATCACGGCTTGGCCATCGGCGTTGTTGCCCCACGCATAGACGCCATGCCGGTTTATGGTGGGAGTGATGATTTTACTCCCGTTAAGTAGTAAGGATGACGGAGTTTCGGCGCCAAAAGTTTCCGTGTTCCAACCGAAGAACCCGTAGCCGACCTCGGCGGTGACACTCAGGGAGACAGATTGCCCGTAGCTGTAGCGCTTTAAGAAGGGGGCCACTCGGATCGCGCCCCCAATCACTGGGGTGATGGTCAAGCGCGGGTTGAGGGAGGTGGCGCTGGCGGCGTTGGTGCCTTCGAGGTATTCGTCGAGGTTATTTACCCCGTCGTTATCAAAGTCGGACAGGGGCTTTTGGGTGAGATTACCAAAAGTGGCTTGCTCCCAAGTGTCGGGCAGGAGGTTGCCGTTGGCATCGAGATAGAGCGTGGCGGTGGTGCTGGTGATTGGCGTGGTGCCGTTGGTAACCACTACAGTATAAAGCCCTGCGTCGGCTGCGGTGGCGGCCGTGATGTAATAACTATCCCGAGTGGCACCGGGGATGTCCGTATTATTGAGCCTCCATTGATAGGAAACAGGCGTGGCGCTGGAGACGACGACTGAAAAGCCGGCTCCGCCATTGGGCGCGACCACTTGGTTGCTCGGTTGCCCAAGAATCACGGGCGGCGACGCGGCGGCGGATTGTTGGGTGAGCGTGTTACCGTTCGCGTCGTAGGTGAGCGTTGCGGCGGGCAGAAAAGCCGTGCCGGGTAACGATAAAAATACACCCAACATGCTCCGGCTGAACAAGCGCGAAGGTATGTATAACCTACTTAATGGCTTTAACTTGCAGTTCATGTCGGGAATTAGCGTTTTGAATTGGTAATCCGGGAGGAGGCTGGGATTGGACCCGGGTTAATGCGTCGAAGGGATTGCCGAGGACGTTTTGTCAGGAGTCGAGGTCTGACGTCTTCGGCTATGTTTTAGTCTACCCCGTCGGGCTCCGCGCCCGACTTATTGAGCATCATCCTATCCGGTCTCTTAACCTGCCAAACGCGTAGCCAATAAAAGGCTATAGCCAAAGCGCTTACTAGACCGGCACAAATTAATACCGTTCGTTCAACTCCATTTTTGGTAAATGCAAAAGCAATCACGCGAACGGCAAATAACAGTGCTGAAAGGATAATCGTAATTACACCAAGCCGACCGGCCAAACTCGGCTTCGTCTTGAAAGAATAAACACAGGTGATGATGCAGGAAAGCATGACCGCTGTAGCTAAAAACTCGAATATTTTCATTATAAGACGAAGATCACCAAGTATACGAAGCACCGACTCCTGCAAATGCAGACAACCCTGCGGTGCCTCCGTCAAAGCCTTTGCTGACACCCCCATAAAAACCACGCATAGGAGAATTAATACCAATTCCTCCACTAGCAGTTCCTGCAAACGGACCAAAGTTGCCGCTGATTGAGCCATATGGATTGGTTGATCCGACCCCCAAATTTCCATGGTTAACGCCCACCTCAGCATCTGCTCCTATAATTCCAACGCCGCCACCTGCTGCAAAAACTGGAAGTGCGCCGCTAAGCCCCGTTCCTTGGCACCCTGAGTCACTTGTATCAAGATTTGCAGAAAGTCCTACGCCGCCTCCGACTCTAACGCCCACGTTCCATTGTCCGGAATTGTATCCGAACGTAAGGTAACCACCTGGACCAGCTCCCCCGTAAATAGAAAATTGCCACAGGCCGAGCGGATCGATGCCGTTGATGGGGTCGTTCTGGACGTAGGCATACACGTTCGGTCCGTCGGCTTCACCGATTGGGTCCTTGCTGAGCCACCGTGCATTTGATGGGGAATATGCTCGATAGGGAGGTAGATACAGCGCACTTGGCCGGTGAATAAGGTGCCCCGTATAGGCAAATGAGGTCACCGGCGTCGCGGGTGGCGATAGAATTTGCCCCCAAGCATCGTAGTTCAATCGCTCTTTCAGCACACCAGTGGAGTCGGTCACCTCACGAATACTACCAAGGTGGTCTTTGCTGTATAAATTAATACCCGAAGGCACCCCAGCCACACCTTGGAAACCCTGCCCGAAGTAGCGTTGTTGCACAGTTGCGCCCGTCGCATCGCGGCGTTCGCGGATTTGCAGGCCGTCCCAAAGGTAACTGTGGGTGGAGGTGACCGCCCCGTTGGTCTTTTCGGTGATGCGCACTCGGCGGCCGATACCATCATACATGAACTCGCTGCGGTTAACGCCTTGGTTGATGGTAAGCAGCCGGTCTTCCGCATCCCACTCGTAAGTCATCGTCGGAACCGTGGCCGTGGTGGCGATCAGTTCGTTGAGTGCGTTATGGGTGGCGCTGGTGGTGGCACTGTTGATTGTCTCCGAGGTGCGATTGGCGGCGAGATCGTAGGCCCAGCCGCTGGTGCCCACCGTGCTCGCACCTTGGGTGACGACATTGGAAATCAGTTGGTCGGCATTGTCATAGCCGAGCGTCCAGAGCTGGGCGGTGGCGGCTGCACCGTCTTGTTGCTGTTTCCAGGTGGTGATACGACCGTGCACGTCGTAGGTGTAGTCAAAAACCGAGAGGGGCGTGACGCCGTCTGGTTTAAGGTTCGTGATTCGTTCCAGACGCCGATCTTGAACATTGGGGAAGTATTTATACACGGACTTCATGCCGCCCGAGTGGGTGGCGCTCAATAGGCGACTGGTGGGGCCATCGTAGCCGTAGGTAAACGTGCCGAGGACATTGGTAATGCTGTTTAGACGACTTAGGGCGTCGTAGGCGGCAGTTTCGGTCACACCGTCCACGGCGCGGGTTTGTTGTCGCCCTAGGGCATCATAACCGTAGGTGAGGGTGTCATTAACCCATGGACCATCCACCGAGGCCAGTTGACTGGCACCCAAGGTGCCAGGCGCGGCAGGATGGTAACCATAGGTGGTGATGCCGAGGCCATCCACCATCTGGACGAGGCGACCATAAACAGCATCGTAGGCGAAAGAGACGTCAGGCGTCTCATTGGTTTCATAAAGATAGCTGACCTTGGACAGAGTGCCATCCACGTTATAGGCGAAATTCTTTACTTGGTTTTTCCCGTCGATAATGGCCCGGAGGCGCCCGGAGGCAGAATCATATTCATAGTGGTCTGCGGAGCCGTCGGCGTATTCCTTGGCCGTCTGGCGGCCCATAATGTCGTAGCGCCAGCGGGTGCGGCGGTCCATGGCATCGATCAGCACCTGTAGGGCACCGCACGAGCACCACTCGTAGCGCAAAGTGCGACCGGCAGGATCGGTGGTGGTGACCGGCTGCATGTTGCCGTTATAAGCGTAGGTGGTGGTGCGGCCCAAGCGGTCGCGGGAGGAGGCGACGCCAAGGGCTTGATACACGACGCTCTCAAAGGTGCCGTCAGGGTAGGTGGTCTTGGTCAGGCGGTTGAGCGCGTCGTAGTCGCGATCGACGAAGTAGCCGTCCGGGCCGGTGGCGCGGCGCACGCGGCCGAGGGAATCGTAGGCCAAGGTAACGACGGTAACCAAGCTCGCAGGCTGGGCGGGGTCGGTGTTTTGGACTTGGGTAAGGTAGCCGTTGGCATCGTAGGTGCGGACGGTGCGTTGGCCGAGGGAGTTGATGACCTCGCGCAGTTGGCCGCGGGCGTTCCAGCGGAGTTCGGTGGTCTGGCCGGCGGCATCGGTGACGTAGCGCGGGCGGTAAGGCGCGTCGTGGCCGTAGCCGGAGAGGGTGGTGAGGGTGTCGAAGGCTGCGCCGTTCTTTTGGCGGACGGCGGTGAGGTCGATCTGGTTGGCCGCATACTCCAGGGTGGTTTCGCGGCCGAGGGGATCGACGGTAAGGGTCGGGTGGCCTTGGGCGTTATAAGCGTAGCGATGGATCTCGTCGGCCGGGTTGCCGTTTTCATCCGTAATTCGGCGAATGCGAAGGGTGGGCTGGGCCGAGGTGCCGATGGTGCCGGCATTGGGCTGGGCAGCGTAGTGATACCATTCGCGATGGGAGAGCGCGGGGCGCCGACTGGAAGGAACACCAGTGAGCACGGAAAAAGAGCTGGATTGTTGTGCCCAGCGGGTCTGGTGCGCCTTGTCTGGCTGGTCGCCGAACATGCGCATCGTTTTCTTATCCCAGTAAAGGGTAGTGCCGTAATAAAGGTAGCCGAAGTATAGCTGACCATTGGCCACGGTAATTCCCGGAGTGCTGGGGGTTTCCGCAGTGAGGGCGGAGGTGCCGGAGACACCGGCCAGCGCGATGCCCTGCCGACTGAAGGCAAAACTGACTTTTTCTTGGAGGCCCTCCGGGTCGGTCAGAGTGAGCGTGGTGCCCGATTTCGCGAAGCTGCTCGTCCCGTAAGGCGTGGTCATTGACGAGATGAAGTCGGGAGTGGTCGGGACGGCGTAGGCGAAGGTCGTCTCGAGACCGACCGCGTCGGTGAGCGAGGTGAGTCGCTCTTGGGCATCGTAGCGGAAAAGGACGCTCCGGCCGAAGGGATCGCGAATTGCGGAGATCAGGCGGCGGGCGGGGTCGTCAGCACCGAGGCCGTCGGCGGAGTTTGAATAAAAAACCGTGGTTTCCTGGCCGATGGCATCGACGATGGTTTTGAGTTTGGCGGTGCCGGTGACGTAGCGGAATCGAATGGAGTTACCCTGGGGGTCGGTGACAGCGGCGAGGTAGAGTTTGGAGTTCTGGGTGCCGCCTCCGACGATGGCACCAAAGGCTTGCGCGTCACCATTGGCGGCGAGGTAGCCGTAGGTCTCGGTCGAGCCATCGGGGAGGGATCGGCTGATCGAAGTAAGCGGAGCGCCGGCCACGCCGCCGGTGGGGGTGAGGCGGGAGCGGGTGTGGAGACCGGGCTGGGCGACCGTGAGGGCACCGTTGGCGGTCACGCCTTGGAATTTCTCGGTCTTACCATTGGAGCGAACTATACGGAAAGTTGCGCCGGCGGTGTTGAGTTGCGGCACTTCGATATGACGGATCCAGCCGAGAATCCATTTTTTCCCGGGGTGGCCGTGCTGGGCGGTGGCGTTGTCGTAGTTCGAAGCGTCGAAATAGGTAAGCTCCACTTCAACCGCCGGGCCGACTGGCGGCGTGTAAAAGAGAGGCATGTCGCGTAGGGTCAACGCGGCGTAGAAATTATTGAATCCGGCCCGAGGGAGGCCTTCGCACTTTCCTTCGTCTTCATCGCCGCCTTGGTCGTCACTGTCGCTTTGGCTGGGGGCACCTTTGCCAAAGGTGGACGCGGCTTGGGCCGTCGAAGCGAGAGCCCAGCTCGGATCAACGTGAGGCACGGGCACGATGAAAAACCCGGAGCTTTCCCGGAGGAGCGCCTCCGGGGACATCCAGACGCTTCGTTGAAAAGTGGGGTCTTCGACGAGGTAACGTCCCTCGTGGACGCGCGTGATGGCGGCGTAGTGCTCGGAACGCCAGTGAACGACCGAAGGGACGGGAATGGTGCCTTGGGCGGGCTGGACGGCCTTGACCGGGAAGCTGATCTCGGCACCCAGCGCAACCACTTCCGCCAAAGAAAAGCCGGTGCGGGGTGAGGCGATCTCGGCGATACGCGATGGCTCGTCAGAGGTGGGATTCAGGGTGGTGAAAACTTTGCCCAGAGCGAGCGGGCCGCATTTGAAGGCGTGCTCCGGGAATTGGGTCATGCCTTCGAGTGCTTGGCGAAGGTTGGTAAAGGCGAGTGTTTCGGCACCCTCGACGGGGCGGTTCTCCATTTTGATGAGGAGAGCCTGAAGTTCAGCGGTTCGTCCTAGACGCGCGTAGAGCGCGCCTAAGTTGGCCCCGATTTCCGCGATGAGCTTTTGTTCGGCCCAATGCTCTGGGGTGCGTGATAGGACATTTACCCATGCGGTTTCAAAGGTAGAGAGACTCTCCGAGTAGCAGCCTGCTGAATATAACTCTTTGCCCAGTCGTAAAAGAACGGGTCCGGTGAAAGGCGCGCCCTGGTCTGAGCGCAGATAGGCATCCAGAGCAGTTCTATCCAGAGCTTCGATGGGTTGGCTGAGGATTTCGAGGATCGACGACGGGATGCCTGTGCGGTCAGTCAGCGGACTTCCGGATAGCGTGCCTTCAGCCGGAATCACGGACAGGGAAGCAACGAGGCCTGATTCCGATGGTTTGGGAGTGAAGGAAGTTTCTTTCGCGCCCGGTGACGAAGGACGGTCTCGCAGGTGGTCGTAGGTGAAGTATCCTGCGATACCGAGCCCGAGGAGGCACGCGACGACTTTTAGGCTGCTGGAGAGACGAGGACGTTCAGGCATGGCGAGAGGGAAGCGGTTAAAGCTTTTGCAGCAATATGTCGTAAGCAATTTACGCAATAGCAAGGCTTCAGAAGTAACGAAGTGGAGCGCAGTTGGGGCGAGAGTCTTGGCCTCGTAATTAGACGCGGCTAGTTTTCAGGGCTGCAAACGATGGCGGCACGGGCATCTCGCTGAATACTTTTGGTTCAATCAACGAAGGCGGAGTGGTAATGCTTGATGATGGCGACGACCCGGCCGGGTGGGCGGATAATGAACTTTGGCCGGGGCCTGGCTTTCAGGCAGCGCTCGTGAGACTGCCACGGAGTAAGCACAAAGCCCTCTCCCCGCTCGGCGGCGGTCCGGTGCCCGGCTTTCACGACGTGGTGCTAGCCTGGGATTCCCAAGGCGGTTTCACGGCCCGCACTGCGGCGGCCGCCCGCAACCAGCCCCACCCGCACCTGCACGCGCTGCACGCGCTGCGAGGGCAAACGGCGATTCAAGACGGCCGCTTGCTCGCCTTGGTTTGGCTGGAATGATGCGGTGATGATTCATGCCCCCCCTGAGCTGAGCGCTGCGGAAAAGACTCTGGTCACGCTGGGAATTGATCGACGCATGCGGACCGATCCGGCGCTGCTGGCGGATATCCTGCGCACCGACATGCGAATGCACGATCTCGCCAGCTTCACAGGCACCTGAGCGAAAAGCTGACTCACCCGCAGAAACTCGACACG
>JANODO010000249.1:0-9633 GCA_031412735.1 Rariglobus sp.
CACTCGCAGACTCACCAGCGGCAACTTTGGATTCCGTTTGCCGCAACATGGGTCAACATGTCTATGGGTCTTTCTGAAGCCTGCGATTTACCCGCTTGCTCCTTGCCGGGAGCACCCGACAACGTCCTTCCATTCGTCTCCCCACCAACATGCAATCCACTCCTCAAGTCCTCGCTTGGCTCACCTGTGACGGCGTGCATGTCGATCCCGGTAGCGGTAAACACACCATCCTGGGCGTGTTCTCCAATATCCGCGGCCGGCAGTTCCCCGTCGTGCACCCGTTCATGGTGTGGTTCCTCACATTGAGCGACGTCCCCTCCGGCCCGCACAAAATCAAGATCTCCTTAGGCCTCGACGCCACCAACCCGCAGCCGCTCATCGAGCGCACCTTCGAGTCCCAAAGCCCCCTCCAACGCATCAATCTCATCAACGAGATTCGCAACCTCTCGTTCCCCCAGCCCGGCGAGTATTCGATCGTCATCGAGGTGGACGACGACCCGCTCCTCGCCACCAGCATCACCGTTTCTAACTGATCGCCGCGACCTTCTCGGCCTCCGAGTTCCGACTCATCGGCTCCACGTCCACCCGCTCCCTTCGCTTCATGCCCGCTTCTCCCGCTCATTCCTTCGATCTTATCGGTGTCGGCTCCCCGATCATGGACCTGCTCGCACAGGTTCCGGACGCCTTTCTCACGACGTTGACAGGTGCCAAAGGCGGCATGGTCCTTGTCGACGCCGGCGAGATGGAGGCGATTGTCACACGCCTTGAACATGCTCCCGCCGCCGTCTCCGGCGGTTCCGCCGGAAACACCGCCGTGAGCGCCGCCCGTCTCGGCTTGCGCACCACCTTTCTCGGCAAGCTGGGCAACGACCAGACCGCGACCGCCTACCGCGAGCACTTCACCGCAGCCGGCGGCGATGTATCCCGTTTCAAATACGCCGAACTCGCCAACGCCCGCTGCGTGTCACTCATCACGCCCGATGGGGAACGCACGATGCGCACCTGCCTCGGCGCCGCGATGACCTTGGCGGCGTCTGAAGTCAGCCACCTCGACTTCGAAGGCTGCCGCCACGCGCACATCGAGGGTTACCTGCTCTTCAATCGCGACCTCGCCAACGCCGTCGTCACCGCGGCCCGCGCCGCTGGTTGCACCCTCAGCATCGACCTCGCCTCGTTCGAGGTGGTCAACGCCGCCCGCGACTGGATCCTCGACCAACTCCAACTCGGCATCGACGTGGTCTTCGCCAACGAAGACGAGATCCATGCGCTCTTCCCCGACTCAGGCAAAGACTACTCCGTGCTCGCGAGACGCCTCGCCGAATTCGGCGGACTCGCCGCCGTGAAAATCGGCAAAGACGGCGCCTGGGTCGCGAAGGGCACCGCCGTGCACCGCATCGAGCCGGTCCCCGCCCCGACCGTGCTCGACACCACCGGCGCGGGCGACGCCTGGGCCGCCGGTTTCCTCTACGGTTACCTGCACGGCTGGACTCCCCTTGCCTCCGGCGCGCTCGGCTCCCGGCTCGGCTCCGAATGCGTTCGCCACGTCGGTCCCGCCATCCCGACGTCTCACTGGCCCGACATACACGACCACGCCAAATCACTGGCCGTCTGAGGTCCGACGTGGGAGCGAGCTTGCTCGCGATGCGTGGCATACTGCCACTGAGGCCACGCCAGGAGCCTCGCCATCGAAGCCCGAGGCTTGCCATTGGTCATTGGTCATTCGTCATTGGTCACTCCGCGCCCCGCGCGGCTCCCGCCATGTCCGTTGATCTCACGCACCTCGTCACCTCGATCGCCCAACGCGCCCGCGCCGCCTCCCTCGTGCTCGCCACGACCCCGACCGCGCGCAAAGACGCCGCGCTCCTCCGCCTCGCCGAGTTGATCCCCGCCTCCGCCGACGCCCTGCTCGCCGCCAACGCCAAGGACCTCGAAGCCGCCCGCGCCAACCAACTCCCCACGCACCAGATCGAGCGCATCTCCCTCTCGCCCGCGAAACTCGACCACCTCGCCGAGTCCGTCCGCCAGGTCGCCGCGTTGCCCGATCCGGTCGGCACCACGCTCGAAAACTGGACGCGCCCCAACGGCATTCACATCCGCAAGCGTCGCGTGCCGATCGGCGTCATCGGCATCATCTACGAGGCGCGTCCCAACGTCACCATCGACTGCGCCATCCTCTGCCTCAAATCCGGCAACGCCGCGATCCTCCGCGGCGGTAAGGAGATTTTCAATACCAACACCGCCTTCGCCGCACTGCTCACCCAGGCGCTCGCCGAAACCGGACTGCCCGCCGATGCCGTGCAACTCATCCCCACGACCGACCGCGCCGCGCTCAACACCCTCCTTAAGCTCGACGCCTACGTGCACTGCATCATCCCGCGCGGCGGCGAGAGCCTCATCCGCTTCGTCGCCCAAAACAGCACGATCCCTGTCATCAAACACTACACCGGCGTGTGTTTCGTTTACGTGGATCGCGACGCCGACCCCGCCATCGCGGAAAACATCCTGATCAACGCCAAGACCCAGCGTCCCGGCGTGTGCAACGCCGCCGAACAACTCCTCGTCCACGCCGAGGTCGCGCCCACCGTGCTGCCCCGTCTCGCCGCCGCACTCGTCACGAAAGGCGTGCAACTCCGCTGCGGCCCTGCCGCGCTCGCCCTCCTGAACTCCGCCTCCGACCCTCAGGTTTCAGGTCTCAGCCCTCAGGTCTCGGTCGTGGCCGCCACGTCCGCCGACTACACATCCGAGTTCCTCGACCTCATCATCGCCGTGCGCATCGTGCCCGATCTCGAAACCGCGATAACCACGATCAACCGCGACAGCTCGGGTCACACCGAGGCGATTATTACACGCGACGAATCGGCCGCCCGCCGGTTCCAAAACGCCGTCGACAGCGCGGTCGTCACGTGGAACGCCAGCACCCGCTTCAACGACGGCTTTGAGTTCGGTTTCGGCGCGGAGATCGGCATCAGCACCGACCGCCTCCACGCCCGCGGCCCGATGGGTTTGAACGAGCTCTGCTCCTACAAATACCTCATCGACGGCACCGGCCAAGTCCGCGCCTGATACCACCCGCTGAATGCTTTTAGACTCCAATCCCACGGGCGAAACACCCGTGCCGTTTTGATCGTTGTTGGACGTGGCATGGGCGTCTCGCCCCTGTCTGGAAACGTCTAATACCAACAGCCCCAAACATTCAGACTTCGACCACAGATTACACAGATACGGACCGGATATAAAGCAGCATTGTCGAGGCGCCGGGGGTTTTATCAGGCGCTGGCCGATGAGTTGCTGGAACAGTTACGAGTGCGTGCGCCGATTGCGCGATCCCGAGGCCAGGCTGGTTTCGCAGGCTCGCGATACTCGGCGACGACCTCCCCGCTCCAATCGGGATGGAACTTGCAAACCATCACCCGCGCGAAACCCGTGAGTGCATGCACCTTTTCCGCCACCGCCTGCGCCAAGCTGTAGGCATGCACATCGGGCTCAAATATCCGCTCGTCCCAGCGCCCACCCGCATCCGCTCCACACACCTCCGTCGTCGCGATCTGAAATTCCCAGAGACACGCATCCGGCACCGCATGGAAATAAACCTCGACCGGATTTTGCAAGGCCTCGGATTTTCTGAAGCAAAGCCGGCAAACCGGGTGCTTGGTTTCCGGCATCTGCGAGCACACCGACGTCAGGCCTGGCTCAACCATGCAATCAGTCCACGATTTCCCCAATAACCTAATCACCTCGGGGCGGGCATAGTCCAAACGCTACAACCTTCCACGTGCAAACGGCCGAAGGTGAGCCGCCCGCACCCCCGGGAGCGGTAAATTACGAAGGAAGCTGATGAAGGCATTTCCCTCCAGTTGCTCGAAGATCGCTATGTTGTTACGGAACGCGATCTGCGCTTCGTCGATCACACCCGCACCGACGGCGGGAGGCTTGGCACCCAATTCGTCGAGACGGGAACGAAACACCGATTTCATCAACGGGATATCGGCGACATCCGGAAAATCATAGAAGTCGAGACCCGCACCTCGCGAAAGCCCGAGGGAGCGCTGCGCAATACCGGCAAGAATCTGCCCGCCCGAAAGATCACCCATGTAACGCGTGTAGAGATGGCCCACCAAGCGAACCGGCTCGGCTGCGGCCACCACGCGAATACGCTCCGCATACACGCGGCTTGAGCTCACTCCAGGCACGGTGCGAGCCCAATCAGGACCGGACAAAAACTCCAAATCTCGCTCCAGTGCCGCTCGCCGATGAAGGGCCGGGAAGTCAAACCGCGCCAAAGTCGGATCGATCGTGCGGAGGCGCCCCATTTCCTCCTCCATTGCCTGGTAAACCGGATGCAATGAGGCCAGCAGCCGTGTGTAGGCCAAACGCGTTGCGGTCCCGCGTAGAAATCCGATGATGAACGCGGTCTTTTCCGCCCGCCGATGAACGCCGTTCGTCGCGACGCGCAGACGAGCGGAGAAATCCTCGGCGGAACTACTGCCAGCTTTCATGGATAACAAAGGGTTGTTCAGAAGACAAAAACCACCCCGCCCTCATCACTGCGGATCACCGGGCGCGGTGAGAGCGCGGACTGCAACGAAGCAAATCTATGTGAGATAACGCCCCTAATCCAATTACTAAAGCGCTACCACAAAAGTGTATCATTCCTGGCCCCGCCACACGCGGCGCATCCCCCAGCCCACGATCGCCAGCGTCGCGAGCGAGCTGGCCGGCATGAGGATCGCGGCGATCAACGGGTTCATTCGCCCCGCGACCGCCATGCCCACGGCGAAGAGGTTGTAGCTGATCATAAACACGAGCAGTGCGACCTGCGTCCAGTGCCGCGCGTCGTTGATCTCAAACAGTGCCCGGATGCCCGCGATCCCTCGGCCAAGATAATAAAAATCCGCCTTCTGTTCCAACACGCCGCGATGCACGACTGGCGTTCCCCGGCACAAAGCCTGATCAAACGCCAGGCTGTCATTCGCGCCGTCGCCCAGCATGAGTGCGTCGGGATGTTGTGCGAACCAGTCAGCCTTGTCGCGCGGAGACATCTCCGCGTAGCCGTTGTCGGGGGGAAGCCCCAGCTCGCGCATCAACTTGGCGACCTTCTCCTTTCGGTCGCCGCTCAACACCACGATCTGCAATCCCCGCTCAGCAAGCGACGCGAGTTCCTCCCGCGCATCCGCCCTCGCCGTATCCGCAAACCGAAACCGCGCCACCACCTGCCCCCCTCTCGCCAACACCACTTCCCCCGAATCACCCACCACCGCCTCAGCCCTTCCAATCATCGAGTAACCTAATAGGTTACTCGACGGCTGGGGTTGATCGGCCCACTCGGGACGGCCGAGGGACCATTCGCCGAGGGTCACGCCTTGGCCGATGATTTCGGTGACCTCGCCGTCGAGCGCGCCACCGCCGCCTCGCGCGAGCAACCCCTCGTGCAACGAACGGCTCACCGGATGGGGATTGTCGCGCACGAGCGCCAACAGCGCCGCGCGCGCCTCCTCGTTCAATGCGTCGAGCACGCCCGCTTCCTGCAGCACCGGCGTCTCCAGCGTAAGCGTGCCCGTCTTGTCGAAAACCACCGTGCGCACTTTGCGCAACCGCGGCCACAAATCCGCCGTGCGCACAAACACGCCGCGCCTGCGCAGCGCCACGGTGGCGACTTCCTCCGCCAACGGATACGCCAGACCCAGCGCACACGGACACGACACCACCAGCACCGCCGTAACGACCGCGCCCGTGTGCAACAGGTCACCCGTCGCCAGCGCCCAACCCAACCCCGACAACGCGGCGACCGCCAGAATCACCACCAAGTAACACTTGATCACCCGGTCGATCAGCTTGTGCCGGAAATCCTCCCGCAGCGCTGGTTTTAACAACTCGGCCAGCATCGACTCGTTCCACCCTTGTGTAGCCACTAGACGGATACTTTCCCGACCAATGTTTTGTGCACCCGCCGAGATCCGCTGCCCGGCTCGAAACGTGCGCGGTTCCGCTTCACCGTTGATCCAAGCCAGACTCAGCCAGGCCTCCGCCGCTTCCAGACGCGCCTCGACCGGCACCATCGCCCCGGTGACCACCTCAAAGCGTTGCCCCACTTTGACCGCCTCCGGAGCCACTTCGGCCACCGTGCCGTCGTCCGAGACCACGCGCACGCGCGGCGAGGTTGGCTGACGACTGAGCAACCGACGGCGATTGCGCTCCACCGCCACGACTTGCGCCCAACGCCCCACCAACATCAACACGATGAACCCGCTCACGAAGTCGAAATACACGTAGCTCTCCTCCGCCCGCAACCAGCCGTAGAGCGACCCCGCGTAAGCGCCCACGATCCCGACCGCGATGGGCAGGTCGATGTGCAGCACCCGCTCACGCAACGCCCGCACGGCGCGAGCCAGGAAATATCCGCCACCCGCCAGCAAACTCAGCGTGGCAAACGCGAGCTGCAACGTCCCAAACAGGCGGGCATACTCATACGTCTTCTCCATGCCGAAGTAAGTCGGCAGCGCGAAAAGCATCACGTTCATGGCAAACGCCGTGCACAGCCCGATGCGGCGGCCCAGCACGCGGCTTTCGGAGTGCTCGACGTTCACCGATCCCGCCGGCCCCACGAGGTAATTGAACCGCTGCAACGTGCGCGCGCACTCCACCGCATCGAAGCGCCCTTTCTCCCAAAACCAGCGCATCTGCCCGGTCTGCGCGTTCACCTCGAGCCGGCCCGCACCGGGTTGTTTGGTGAATAATTTTTCAATCAACCACACGCAGCCGGCACACGAGATCCCCTGCACTTCCAACACGAGAACCGGCGCGCGGCCTTCTTCCGCCGCCGCCTCGGCCTCGCGCTGCGCATACTGTAACCACGCGTAATCGCGCGGCTGCAGCAGCGACGGGTCCGCCGGCGTGGTGATGTCGTCTTTGATTCGATAATACGCATCGAGCCCTTCGTCGTGCACCAAGCGAAAAACATACGCACAACCCGCACAGCAGAACTCACCCTGCGGCGAGTGCGCTCCGCAATGGTTACAGAGCAGACGAACTTTCTGCTGAGCTACTGGCATAAAAATTCCCCTCCGCCCACCGCCAGCCGCCAGCTCAAGACCAGCGCCGTCGTGAGCGCGAGACCGGCCTGGACCCGCGCCAACACCACAGGCGACAACTTCATCTGCAACCGCCCGTAGTTCGCCTGCACGAGCCAGAGCAGCGGCACCGTGCCCAACCCAAATGCCAACATGAACTCCGCCCCGCGCACCGCCGATCCCGAGAACGTCGCCATCGCGATCAGAAAATAGAGCGGCCCACACGGTAGCAGCGGCGTCGCGGCGCCCATCACCGCCGCCACACGCAAACGCGAGCGGCCGCGCAGAGCCGCTTGCAGCTTCCATTGCACCCGCGTGAGCACCGCGAGTCGCGGCAAGCGTTTTTCCAGGCGCAATCCTACGACCACAAAAAACACCACCAAGACCCAGGGCAGCACGCGCGTGGCCGATTCCCCCAACAGCGACAGCGGCATCCTGCCGAGCCCGCCCGCCAGAACCCCCAACAACGTATAACCCGCCAATCGCGCGCCGTGGTAAACCGTCGCCACCGTGAACGGATCAACCCGATCGGCCTTGGCCGGCGCCATCATGCAAGTGAGGGGACCGCACATCGCCGCGCAATGCAGGCTCGTCACCAGACCGGCCACGAATGCGGCGGCGGGGGTATTGACGCCAGCGAGTTCCATCACGTTTTACCGAGCCTCCCGTTTTTCGACCGGCACGCTTTCGGCACGGTATTTCGAGGTAAAGAAAAACATCGCGGTCCAGGCGAGCGCCATCAGTGCGAACACCACCCCGACTCCGATCCACAGGGTCGTGCTTGATGGGTTGCCTGGAGCCGGGACCTCCCGGTCCCGGTTGGCTTCGGACGGGACCGGGAGGTCCCGGTTGTCTTCAGGCGGGACCGGGAGGTCCCGGCTCCAGCCCGGATCGGAACTCATTTGATATCCTCCTTCAGCAACGCCGACTCCGGTCCCACGAAACGCACGGCGCGCTCCAATTGGAACGTCCCCGCTTCGTCGGCCACACGCACGGTGAGCGCGAACTCGCCCGCATAACCCGCTCGCGGCATCTGCATGATGAGCGGGCGCACCTCCTCAGCGAGCGGTGCCAGTTCGACCACGCCTTCCATCCCGGTGCGCATGAGCCCGTCGGGCGCGTCGGGTAACGTGATCACAAAACGCGCGGCTGTGTCCCGCTTGTTGACGATCCGCACGAGGAACTGGTTTCGCACGGCGTCCGTCGTCACAAAATACGGCGCTCCCGTGAGCCGCGTAATCGCCACGTTGGCCGGGCGCACCGTCGAGAGCGCCCACGTCGCGACCGTCGCACCCGCTGCCAAAAGCGCGGCATAAACCACAATCCGCGGACGTAGCCAGCGCGTGCGCCCGCCCGCAAACGCCGCCATCGAATCGTAGCGCACGAGTCCGCGGGGCCGCTTCACTTTGTCCATCACTTCGTCACACGCATCGATGCACGCTGCGCAGCCGATGCACTCGATCTGGAGGCCTTGGCGGATGTCGATGCCAGTCGGGCACACTTGCACGCAGCGGTTGCAATCGATGCACGCGCCCAAAGCTGAGGCCGATGCATTCGGATCCGCGTAGGCCGCGAGCTTGCTCGCGCTCGGAGAACCCGGGGCCGGATCGCGAGCAAGCTCGCAGCCTACGTCGGAACCGGCGGAGGCCGGGGCCTTAAACCTCCCGCGCGGTTCGCCACGTTTTCCGTCGTAGCCGATCACGAGCGAGTGGTCGTCAATCAGCACGGATTGAAGTCGGCCGTAGGGGCAGATCACGATGCAGAGCTGCTCCCGGAACCAGGCGAAGTTGAAGTAGAGAATCCCGGTAAAAATAAACACGAAGACAAACGCCGCCCAATGGTCACCCGGTGCCTCGTGCATCATCGCCCACAGCTCGGGAATCGACACGTAGTAGGCCAGGAAGAGGTGCGCGATCACCGCCGAGATAACGAAAAAAATCACCTGCTTGCCGCCGCGTTTTAGGAATTTTGAAGAGGTCCACGGCGCCGCGTCGAGCTGGCGACGAGCGACCGCGTCGCCTTCCAGCCAGCGCTCGATGCGCCGATAAACATGCTCCAGGAAGACCGTCTGCGGACACGCCCAACCGCACCACACACGACCGAGCAGCGCCGTGATAAAGAAGAGCGAAAAGCCCAATCCCGTGATGCCAAAAAACATCAGCCACGTGTCCTGAAACGCCAACGTGAAGCCGAAGAGATGAAAACGTCGCCCGGCGATATCGAGGAAAACCGCCGGGTGTCCGCCCACCGGGATCCACGGGAGCGAGAGATAGATCGCGATCAACACCCAGCCCGACCAACGGCGCGCCTTCGTGAACCAACCGCGCGCATCAGCCGGATGCAGGAACAGGTGCGACCCGTCTTCACGGATCGTGGTTACCGAATCGAGGTTGGGACGGAGCTGATGAGGAGAGGACATTACGGAGAGCGGTCTGGCGTGGGAATCGGGCTTGCTGGCCCAAGCCCAACCCCCAACCCAGCCAGCTAACAGAACCCCGCCGCAAACCCAAAAGCGCCGCGGGGGTGGTGTTGGGGAAAACCACCCCCAACCCCCCATTTTTTAACC
>JANODO010000250.1:0-46714 GCA_031412735.1 Rariglobus sp.
GGCCGGCTGGAGGGCGGGCGAGTCGCCGCCCGCGCTGCGGAGCGGCGGGCCGCCCGGCCGCCCCGTCGAAAGCGGCGAGAGCTCGCCGCACTCCAAAGTCGGGCCCGACTCAGAACCCCAGCTTGGCCAGTGCGCGTGCGATCACCCCGGGAGGTTTGGGGCGGAGCGCGGTCGGCAACTGGTCCACATGCTCGCGGCGGATGGCGTTGGCGAGCGGGGTGACTCCCTCGTAGTTGCGGGTGGCGAGCAGCTCGGTCGTGAGCAATCCCGGCGGAATCTGGTCGAGGTGGCCTTCGTGCGCGGCGGCGTGCAACGGGGTGTCGCCGTGGTCATTGCGCGCGACCAGCAGGTCGGCGGTGAGGCACCCGGGCGGGAGTTTGTTGAGTTGTCCGGTTTCCGCGGCCGCGTGGATCACGGAGTAGCCGGCCTTGCTCTGGAGAATGAGGTTTTCGTGGGTGAGCACCTCGGGCGGTAGCTGGCCGAGATGGCCGGCTATCGCGGCGGCGTGGAGCACCGTGTCGCCCGCCTTCGTTTTAACCAGCAGGGCGGCACGGGGCAGGAGGGTCTTCGGGACCTGAGTGAGGTGGCCGTTGAGGGCCGCGACATGGAGCACGGTCTCCCCGCTCACGTTACGCTCGGCGAGGAGTTGACTGGTGAACGCCGAGGCGGGCAGACGGTCGAGGGTGCCGTTCTCGGCAGCTTCATGGACCAGCGTATTTCCAAGATCGGTGCGCAGGAGCAGGAGATCCCGGTCGAGTGAGCCGACTGCGCCCGTCAACTGATCGAGGTGTCCGCCCGCAGCGGCGGTATGGAGGGGCGTGTAGCCCGAGTTGCTGCGGATCAGAAAATGGCTGCGATCGAGCAAGCCTTCGGGTAGCTGCTGAAAGTGTCCGGCTTGGGCGAGATGATGAAGCGGGGTGTAGCCCGAATCATTTTTCGCCGTGAGCAAGGCCGGAGTCAGTTCCGAGGGGGAAAGATCGCGCAGTCGGCCATAGCGGGCGGCCGCGTGCAGGGCGGTGTTGCCGGAGCGATTCCGCACGGCAAGGTCACTAGCGGTCAAAGCAAGGGCGGACTCACGGGGGAGGGTGCCGTCGCGCAAAGCCGCGAGCAGCGCATCGATATCCATGAGCCGGAGCGAAGCCCGTGCGGCGAAGCGGAGCAAAGCTAAAAGGCAACGCCGTCGGAGGCGGTCATGCAAAACGCTCCTCTGCGCAACGGCTTTGGGTTTGCGTTGAGAAAGGGTGGAGGCAATTTCGCGCCTATCGATTATGACCAGAGATGAAAGCAACCTCCCAGCCCCGGCCACGGCACCACGTCAGGCCGTGTTGGTGGTCGATGATGAGCGGCCCTTGTTGGAGGTGTTTGCGGAGGCCTTGGGGACGCGATTTGAAGTGACCTCGGCGACGTCCGCTCGCGAGGCGGAGTTCATCTTGCGCAAAAAGGAATTTAAGGTCGTCGTAGCCGACCATCTCATGCCCGGTGGCAACGGGATGAGTTTTCTGGTGCGCGCCCGCGAGGAATATCCGCACATGCAGCGCATCCTGGTGACCGGTTACATGAAGCCCGAGATGCTGCTGCGGAGTGTGAACGAAGCGGCTCTGTTTCGATATCTGCTCAAGCCCGTGTCGATGATGGAGCTGGTGACGGTGGTGTCCGACGCGGCCAAGCTGCACGACGCACTGTTGAGAGTGTCGGCCGACGGTGGAGCGTAGAGGGGAGGGCAGGGCCGGCCCAGTGCCTTTTCTCGCCTCACTCGAAGAGCGCCAGCGATGGGCTGGGTTATTTACCAAACACACCCCAAGGCATCCGTTGCCGGGGATTGATTCGGGATATCATCGGTGAGGGAAGGGCGAGGCGCTTTGATTGAATGGTCGTTGACGGGAGAAGATTGCCCGGAGTCTAGACGTTGCTGGACACTGACGGGCTTTCCGACATTTTCGGACCTATGAATCTCTTGGAGCGCATCACGGTAAACCCGGCTGTTTGCCACGGAAAACCTTGCATCCGTGACATGCGATACCCGGTCGAAACTCTGCTTGAGCTAATGGGGTCGGGTATGTCGGCGCAGGATATTCTTTCCGATTACGAAGATCTTGTGCCGGAGGATCTGCAGGCCGTTTTGATGTATGCTGCGCGGCTGGCCAAAACCCCCTCAATGGTCGCCCTCGCATCGTGAGGTTTTTAGGCGATGCTCATTTGCCGCGTCGTCTTGCTCGCAGCCTCGTTGCAGCGGGCCATCAGGCGACCCATACTCTTGATTTGCCTGAAGGAAACCGAACTTCCGGTCAGGATATTTGTGCCCATGCATACGTTTCCGATGCGGTGGTGATAACGAAAGACGCCGACTTTGTCGTCAACCGTGCCCTACGAGGTAGTCCTAAGCGTCTTATGGTCGTGAGCACGGGAAATATCGGTAACACGGAATTGATTCATTTAATCCAGACCAATCTGGTGCTCATCGAGGATGCATTGGCGGTGCCGGCCCATGTTGAGTTGAGCCGCGACTCGCTTATCGTGCACCAGTGAGTGGGTTCTCGCAGCGCGCCCGCATGGCATCCATCCAAGCTTACTTGTCACCTATTAGGTGACAAACCCGGATCGGGCGGGCGATGCGACAAGACGGCGTGATTGATCGAGATTGGTCTTAGGGTAAAATCCGGGGGAAGGAGGCCGACTCTTTTGCTCCGGTGCCCACTTTTACGTTGATGCGCCGAGGGAGTTGGATTGGTCTCACGGGTATCCCCTTATGCCTACCCTTGCACGCTACCCCGTGCGTGAGCCCCGTCTGAGCGCCCGTCAGGTCGGTCAACGCGCCTTCACGCTGATCGAGTTGCTGACGGTGATTTCGATTATCGCCATCTTGGCTGCGATCACGTTTGGCGTGGTGAAAGGCGTGAATGAGCGGGCGGCAGTGGGCCAAGCCAAGGCGGAGTTGGCTTCGCTGGCCCAAGCGTTGGAGTCTTATAAATTGCAGTATGGGGATTATCCGAGGTCTGCTGGTGCAAATGTAGCAACTTCACCAACGCCTACAGCAACTGACGGCCCTGGTGTGTTGTTTAACGCATTAGTTGGAAAATTGGGCCCGTATAATTGGTCGGCCGGTTCTGCGGCAGCGATAAATGGGAAGCCGTTTGTTGAATTAGGCCGATTTTCGATTCAGAGCTCTACTGCGTTGCCTACCGCAGGTAACACGACCGCGGTTAACAATGCCTTTGTCGATCCGTGGGGCCGTAGATATCTCTATTTTTATAAAACAGGCACCAACGCTCAATGGACGAAATCCGGTTTTATTTTACTTTCTGTTGGACCGAGCGTTGCAACTTCAGGGACGGCCGGAATTACCGTTACCACAGGCGGCCTTTATACCGTTAGCGATGCTCCGAATGAGGCTGATAATATTTACGCGAATAAGTAATTAAAATGAACACACATTTGAAAAAATCCGTAGGTAAACACGGTTTTACACTGATTGAACTGCTTACGGTCATAGCAATCATAGGGATTCTTGCTGCCATTATTATTCCAACGGTGGGTTCCGTTAAGACCTCCGCAAATAAAGCTAAGACGAAGGTCCAATTTAACCAGTGGTCGGCAGCTATGAGTCTTTTTAAGAATGAGTATGGTTATTTTCCGACAATTCATTCTAGTGGTCTTCTTGATACAGATAAATTTTCTGCAGCCTTAACCGGCCGTAAGTTGTCGGACAATAGCAAGGTGACAACGGATGGTAACACGAAGGGCCTCTCCTTTTATTCAATTGCGGATTCCGAACTAAGCACCACCAGCAAAATAATTGATGCATTTGGTAATTCTGAAATTGCGGTGATTGCTGATATCAACGGTGACGGGGTGATTACCTCATCGGATGGAACTCTGGCGGTTGTTAAGGCCGTGGATGAATCTGCTGGGGTTGCCGCAGCGCTTCCGACGGGTGGTGTTCGTTCTTCCGTGATCTTTTACTCCGCCGGGAAGGGTGGCAGTAGTTCGACTGAGCGCACTTCTAATCTAGTCACGAGTTGGTAATGAAATTCCCAAACACATCACGGGCGTTCACGCTCATCGAGTTACTTGTAGTGATTGGTCTTATTGCGGCTCTGGCTGCCGGTCTAGGCCTCGCCTTACGTGACAATAATCCGAGCTCTGCACTTCGTGGTGCGCAAGGACTGATGGTGAGTGCGCTTTCTAGTGCGCGCGGACAGGCTGCGCTTACTCAATCTAACGCGAAGCTTATTTTACAGGCTGATAAAACAAAGGACACTTTTCTTCGGGCCATCCGAGTCGTTGTCTCGTCTGATGGCGGTGCCAATTGGGCCCAGGTCGGTCCCGAGATAATATTGCCGAACGGTGCTTACATGGTTCCTAATGGCACCCCTGATGGAGTAATGCAGGCTGGCGCTGGAAGACGGTCGACTTTTTTTAATTCTAATGCTGGTTCCGTTAACGGAATTGCAGCGACTGAGGGCAGTTGGTTTTCGTCTGGCTGGATTTCGCCGTTAGGCGTTTTGACTACTGGTGGTGGTAGCACAATAACAAGCGGCAATATTGTTGTGGGGTCAGGAAAAACTACGGCTGCTAACATGGTGACACTTGATAATTATGAGTCGTTTCGTGGCTTGGCTATAAGTAGGTATGGCGTGCCAACTATTGTTAATGACGCCGCGTCGTTTGGAAATTGATTTATTATATATGAACCGTTCGATTTCGCATAAGTCGGGTTTTTCGTTGGTTGAAGTTGTTGTCGCCGTAGGGATTTTTGCCCTCTCGATCGTAGGCGTGATAGGCCTCTTGTCGCCAACCAACAAAGCAATTGCAGATGTTTCGGGTAGCGATAACGCAACGCGCGTGGTCACGGCCGCTCAACTGGGTTTGCAGCAGTTGGCGACCAGCGGTCGATTTACGACACTAGGCTCTGCGGTAGGTGTTGGATCATCCGCCATTAATAGGAATGATGGTTATATTCAGGCTACCGCCCCGGCGGATCCTGCTGATGGTGCCAGTTTGGCGACAAGCTCTACCTACAATAGATTTACACTTTATGCGAGCAGGGATGGTAGTAAGATTGGTTTAACGACTGATACGGCGGCCTGGGGAAGCAGTGATAACCAAAAGTATTTTGAAATCATGCTGATTAGAAATACGACTTTATCAGCAAATGCTGCTGCGGCTTCCGCTGATACGGCTGCTGGGTATTTGGCGTATACTATGCGGATTCGCTGGCCAGCTTTTATACCAAATGCTGCCGGAATTGGCACTGAGTTTACTGCTCATTCTCAAAAAAGCGTTCTTATTGTTCCTGGTGCTATCACTAGATAATAGCTGATGAAAAAAAATAAATTATTATCTGGTGGGTCCACCCGCGCGGCTTTTACTATCATTGAGCTTCTAGTCGCTGTGGCTGTCACGGCGCTAATGGTCAGTCTCATGCTGACCATCGTGGTAAATGTTCTTGGCGGGTGGAATAGGTCGTCAGGAACGCTCTCGTCTGGCAATCAAGCTAGAACTGTGATGGACTTGGTCTCCTCCGATCTTCAGTCGGCTATTATGCGCCGAGATGGTAACGTTTGGCTCGTTGCCACCATTCAGACTGCCGCATCAGGATGGACTGGTGGTAGTAAGCCTACGGCGACGGCGTCGAGTGCCTCCGCAACGAACGGTTCTCTTTTTATTCCCCCATTTCCATCACCAATCACAAATCCACCTACCAGCATTGAGGATTATCGCTTTGGTCAAGGTGGTGTATGGCTTCGAATGTTCTCAACTGTTCCTGATACGAACACGAGCACCGCAACGCTTTCGGCGCCCCGAGCAGTTTCCTATAAAATTGTTCGGCAAAATGTGACTGGCAGCGGCAATGAAAGTCGGTATATGTTGTATCGTTCCGAAATAGCCCCGGATCTTACATTTGCGACGGGTTATGATCTATTCGGAAGCGCTTACTATAGTGGCGCTGCTGGTATTATCAGAACCCCTAATGCAGATTCTTTGGTGGCAAACAACGTGATTGATTTTGGTGTCCGCTTTCTAAAATCAAACGGATCTAACCAACTTATTCCAATTTTCCCCGCGAGCACGTCCGATCTTTGTTTTGCAGCTACATCAGACTCAAATAAGGTGGGCCCCGGGCAGGAGGCTTCTCCGAAGCGCGATTTTCCGACGGTCGCCGACATTTTCATTCGTATCCTCACTGATGAGGGCGCGACTAAACTTGCAAACTTGGAAAGCGGTGCTGTTACGGCTGAAACTTGGTGGGAGATCGCTTTGGCCAACTCGCGCGTTTACACGCGCCGGGTCGAAATCAAGTCCAGCAGTCTGTAAAAGTTTAAATGGACCCGACGAGATTGTCGGGTTTCCTTTTTGACGTCAGGTAAACCGGGTAACGCGTCCGGCCACGTCGGCGCGGAGGCGGTCGATAAACGCGAGTATAAACGAGCTCACATCGAGCGTAGGATCGTTCACTAAAGGCGTGAGGTCCATCGCCCAGGTTATTCCTTGCAGGCGGTCCGTTGCATGCGAGGTATGGAAGGTTGCGTGCGCCAGCCGCCGGCCGGCGGCGGCGAGGTCGTAGCGTTTGCCTCCGGAAATCTGCGAATCGAAAACCTGGAGCAACGCCATCGCCAATTCGGGGCGGCGTCCGCTGTCGAGGGCAACCTTGTCGTTGTCCACCAGCCAATCGAGGTCGCGCCAGACTTCGCCGCCGAGCACGCGCTTGGGGCGTTGGTCTGCGGGTAACGCACGCAACGCTTCGAGCGTGCGCAGGAACACGGCGACGTGCGTATCGTGTTTGTCGGCGGGGTTGTGCAAGTAAACCACCTCGGGAGTGCAGCGCGCAAAGAGGGCCGCGAGGTCGGAGGCCAGTGCAGGGGAGGGCGACCGCTTCACTTCGGCACTGGGGTGCGCAAGCTGGAGCTGGATCGCGTAACTACCGAGGCGGGCGGCGTCACGCTGTTCCTGGCGGCGCACGTCCTTCATATGCTCGTCGGTGAAGGCCGCATAATCTCCGGTGCGCGGCGAACCGCCTCCGTCGGTCACGACCACGCCGGCGAAGGCTTTGCGCGTGGGATCGTCGAGGCAGTCGCAGATCGCATCAAACGCGAGGATCTCGATATCGTCTTGGTGCGCGGCGATGCACAGGTGGGTCACGCGGGCGAGCGCGGCCGAGGCGTCGTCGCCGGAGGGCACGTAGATATCGGCTTGGGGCTGCGAGAGTTTCATGGGGGGCGTGCTTACAAGGGTATGTTTGGCAAATGAACCCCAGTAGTCGGTATCAATACACTGTTCGGATTAGTCACAGAGCCGAGCCGGAGTTTCGAACCGAGTTCACAGAGCCCGAAAGGTTCGAAGGGTCGCGCTCTGTGAGCTCTGGTTGGGGGCGCCGTGTTCTCTGTGTCACAATCATGTTCGGGAAAAAGTGCAGAATGGGCTCAAGCGCGGCGCGGATGTCGGCGGAGGTGACAAGCCGCGAACGGACCGGAGCCTTCACAGTCGCCCGTCCCGGGGTAAGGTTTATTTTGGGGCTTTTTCGCGACGGGGTTTCGCCATAAGTCTTACGCACGGCATCCGCTACCAGTTTGGTAATGGAGGCCGCCTTGCGACCACCTCTTCGCGCGGATTCCATCCTCGGGGTGCGAGCTACAGCCGGGGGGAGATCAAGGGTGGTTTTTATGCTTATAGTTTTGTGGCGAACGCGTTGGCGGTCAAGCGGGCTGGTGGTGCGGGCCGGGCGGCTTCTATCGAGCGCCCGACCACCGGTCGGGCCTACACCTGAACGGAGGCGGGCTCTGATACCAAACTCGAATTGAAGTGAGAATTTAGAAACGAAACGGCCCTGCCGTTCCGCTACAACCGCCGAACGTAGCGGAGTCGCGGAGCGATTTCGGCTCCGGTCCGAATGGTCTCAAAGCAAATAGTAATTGGTATGAATAGTCGATCAGGCGGACCAACGCGTTAGGGACAACGCGTTCCACCTTCGGCGATCTCGCTCGGAGACATCTCGCGGCGACATCTTACCGAATGACAGCTGCGAGGTTTTCGTGTCCATTCGGCCCAACATGCTTGCCGCCGAATTTTTTACCCTGCCGCCGTCCCTTGCGACCTTCGCCGATCACTTTCGTGCCGACGTGGCGGCTTGGGAATGGCTTAAGAAAATCGGGGCGGCGCTGGCCTCGCTCCCTCCAGCCACGGCGCGTGCCGTGCCGCCGGGCGTGCACATCGAAGGCGCGGTGTGGATCGATCCTTCGGTGAAACTCCCCGCCTATGCCACGATTATTGGCCCGGCCTGGATCGGGCCAAAAACCGAAATCCGCCCCGGTGCGTTTATTCGGGGAAACGTGATCGTGGGCGAGGGCTGCGTGCTCGGCAATGCGTGCGAGTTCAAAAACTGCCTGCTGCTCGATGGCGTGCAGGTGCCGCATTTTAGCTACGTGGGTGATTCGATTTTGGGCAACGCAGCGCATCTCGGCGCCGGGGTGATTCTCTCCAATCTCCGGCTGGACCAACAGCCGATCACCGTGCGCCTGCCCACGGGCACGTTTGATACGGGTTTGCGGAAATTCGGCGCTATTTTGGGCGATAAAGCCGAGGTGGGCTGCAACGCGGTGCTCAATCCCGGTTCCATCCTCGGCAAACGTGCCTTGGTCATGCCGACCACGCCTTTTAGTGGTTATCTGCCAGCCGATACGATTGCGCGCATCCGGGGTATGGTCACGCAGTTTCCCAGGCGCGATTGACGTCAGTAAGGAGGGGGGTTAGTTGGGGCTATCCCCCTTTTGAAGGCCGATACTTCCAATGCTTCGCCTCTGCGTCTTCTGATCGTAGAGGACAACCCGATCGATGCGATTCTCGCCGTCAAAGCGCTGGAGCGCAGCGGTCGTCGGCTCAACGTGGTGCGCGTCGACACGTTGGCGGGTTTCCAGATGGAACTCGAAAAATCGCCCGACGTCATCCTGTGCGATTACTACCTCCCCTCGTTCGACGCACCGGCGGCGCTCGACCTGCTCAAGCAACAGGGCATCGACGTGCCGTTCATCATTCTCTCTGGCTCGATCGGCGAGGAGACGGCGGTGGAGATGATGAAGCGCGGGGCCGACGATTACCTCCTCAAAGACCGAATCGGCCGGTTGGACGCGGCGATTCAGCATGCCTTGGACCAAAAGAAGCTCCGCGACGACGCCCGTCAGGCGTCGGAGTATCTTCGGCAATCGGAGTTCAAATACCGCTGCCTCTTCGATCATTTGATGGACGCCGCGTTTTTGTGCGATGCGGCGACGACCCGCATCATTGATACCAACCGCGAGAGTGAGCGCCTGCTGGGTCAGGAACGGGCAGCGATTCTCGGGACGCGGCTCAAGACTTTCTTTCCGGAGGGGGCTTTGGATCGGCTGGGTGAGCTCCCGGTTGATGATGCCGCTGCGAATCTAAAATTTGAGGTGGAAATGACCGGCGATCATCACACGCGCGTGCAAGTGAATGCCCGACGAATCACGATACAGCAGTGGCACCTGTTGCTGGTTTTGCTCCGCACGCTCGACGAGTAGCGCGGCGCGGCAAACGGGTTTGGGGTGGACCGTGACCAGCGGGCGCGGTCGGCGTGCTCGACGGTGCAGAGAGTGCAGGCGGACTTCCTCTTTCACCTGGGCTGTGCATCCGTCTCTTAACCTTAAAAAGTAGAACCAGTATCCAATAACAGCGGACGTTTCGCGGGTGAAGATACGTCCCGCAGTCGGCGCATACCCATCTTACGCAGGCCGCCAGACTTCTCCGCGTGTTATCACCAACTACCGGCCCGCGTGTGGATCCCACCCGCCGTCTCGTCTCGCTCCGGAACGGCCTGCGCCGAGGTGGGTGCCTTCCTTATTTTTCCGCCGCGTAGGCGCGAGCGAGGAGCACGATGGGGTGCACGACCTGCGGTATCGAAGACGAGGACGGGGCGAGCTCCGTGTCGTCCGTCTCGATCCGGCCCGCACGGTGGCGGGCGCGCGCTCTTAATGCGTTTTCAAGCTGGATATGGCAACCGGGATTGGCGGTGGCGACGATGCTCGCGCCCGTGGCGAGGACGTGGCCGATCTTGCGCTCCTGGAGGCGGGCGGCGGTCTCGGGTTGGGTGATGTTGTAGATACCCGCGCTGCCGCAGCACCACTGGGACTCGGCGCATTCGCGCAGCTCGACGCCCGGGAGCGATGTGAGAATCGCACGGGGTTGCGCGCTGATTTTCTGACCGTGGCAGAGGTGACACGATTCGTGGTAGGTGACGGTTGTGGAAACCTGAGAATGGAGACCTGAAACCTGAGGGGAGGAGAGTTTGCGGAAGTTGATTGCGACGAGGTATTCGTGGATGTCGTTTAGCTTCTTGGACCAAGCGGCGGCACGTTCCGCGTAAACCGGGTCGTCGTGCAAAAGGTGGTCGTAGGCGCGGAGGTGGGAGCCGCAGCCGCCCGCGTTGCTGATGATGGCGTCGAAGTCGGCCGGATTGAACAGGTCGAGCTGACGGCGGGCGAGTGAGCGCGCAGTCTCGACGTCGCCGTTGTGGGCGTGGAGTGAGCCACAGCACGGCTGCACGGGAGGCGTGTGGACTTCGCAGCCGTTGGCCAGGAGCACGTCGACGGTGGCGCGGTTGATATCGGAGAACGCGAGATCTTGCACGCAGCCGGTGAGCACGGCGACACGGCGGAGGGGAAAGGCATTAGCGGCGGGCTTTTCGACCGGGTCAATGAGTTGGTGAGAAAAGCGAGGGAGAATGCGCGGGGCCTGGGGTTCGAGACGGCGGAGGTTGGCCGGAAGGAGGTGGGTGAGACCGGTGCGGCGGGTGAACGATTGAAGGCCGGAAGCTTGCCACAGCCAGAGCATGCGACCGATGAGGCGGAGGAGGCGCGGGCGCGTGAAGATGCCGCGCAGGACGGCGGTGCGGATAAACGTGCGCGTGGGTGAATCGAGGACGCCCTGTCGCTCGATCTCGGCGCGGGCGGTTTCAAAGAGGTTGGGGTAATCGACGTTGGCAGGGCAGGCGGTGGTGCACGCGAGGCAACCGAGGCAGTAATACATTTCCTCGCCGAAAGCTTTCGTCACTTCGAGTTCGCCGTCGGCAATGGCGCGCATGAGCGAGATGCGGCCGCGCGGACTGTGGCGCTCAAGCTTGGTCTCGTCGTAGGTCGGGCAGGTCGGCAGGCACATGCCGCAGTGCATGCATTGCTGAAGCACCGAGTAATCGAGGCCGGTAAGGAGGTTTTCTTTTTTGTTTACGGAGGACACGGAGAGGGTCTCGCGAAGGGTGGGAAGGGGGCGAAGGTTCGGAGGATTGGACTTCGCTTCCTTCGCTTCCTTCGCGAGACAGATTTTTAATCGAAGATTTTGCCGGGGTTGAGCAGGCCATCGGGATCGAGAGACTTTTTGACGAGGCGCAGCAAGTCGTAGGAGTTGTCGCCGAGTTGGCGTTTGAGAAACGGTTTTTTGGCGAGGCCGACGCCGTGCTCGCCGGTGATGGTGCCGCCGCGTTCCAAGGTGGCGGTCACGATGTCGGCGAGGGCGAGTTCGACGCGATGCATCTCGGCGGGGTCGCGCTCGTCGGTGAGGATCGTCGGGTGCAGGTTGCCGTCGCCGAAGTGGCCGAAGGTGGCGATGTTCAGGTTGTGCTTTTGGGCAATCGCTTCGACGGCGCGGATCATGCCGGCGAGTTCGCTGCGAGGCACGGTCACGTCTTCCAAGATCGTGGTGGGACGCAGGCGGGCGAGGGCGCTGAAGGCGCTACGGCGCGCGGTGGCGAGTTGCGTGGCTTCGGCGGCGGTCGCGGCGCGACGGACCGACGTTGCGCCGTGAGTGCGGCAGAGTTCTTCGATCTTCGTCGCTTCGTCAGCGACGGCGGCGGGGTGTCCGTCGGCTTCAATGAGGAGGATCGCGGCGGCGTCGCGGGGCAGGCCGACCTTGGCAAAATCTTCTACGCAGCGAAGAGTCTTTTGGTCGAGGAATTCCAAGGTGCAGGGGATGATCTTGGCGGCGATTATCGCCGACACGGTTCCGGCGGCGGCGTCCATCGCCGTGAACGTGGCGAGCAACGTTTGGCGCGCGGCGGGTTTCGGCAGGAGTTTGAGTAAGACCTGGGTGACGACACCGAGCGTGCCTTCGCTGCCGATGAAGAGGTCACGGAGGTTGTAGCCGGCGACATCTTTGACGCACTTGGAGCCGAGCCAGCAAATGGAGCCGTCGGCCAGGACGACTTCGAGGCCCATGACGTAGTCGCGGGTGACGCCGTATTTGAGTCCGCGCAGGCCACCGGAGTTTTCCGCGACGTTGCCGCCGATCGTGCTGATCTTCATCGAGCCGGGGTCTGGCGGATAGAAGAGGCCCACCGCGTCGGCGGCTTCGTAGATCTTCTGGGTGATTGCGCCGGCCTCGGCGCGGAGCGTGAGGTTGGCCGTATCCACTTCGAGGATGCGGTCCATCTTCACGAGGCACAGCACCACGGCACCGGCGAGCGGCACGCTGCCGCCGGAGAGTCCGGTGCCGCTGCCGCGAGTGACAACGGGCACGCGGTGTTCGCGAGCGAGCTTCAGGATGAACGACACATCGGCGGCGTCGCGCGGGAACACGACGCAGGCGGGCAGTTGTTTGAGCGTGGCGGTGCCGTCGAAGCCGTAGGGAATGATATCCTCAAGGGCGGTGAGCACACGGTGCCCGCCAAGTCGGTCTCTCAGAGCGGAAATCATGTGAAGGAATAAAAGCCATGCTGACGCGCCAACGCGAGCGTTTCGGCTGCTGGCAAACGCTTTCTGCGCAGGTGGGCGCTTCCGTCGGTTTTAAAAGTGCAGCGTCAGGGCGGCGGTTGGTTTTGTCGCATTGCTGCAGCCGGGGGCACCGCCCCGGCTACCTTCCAATCGCAATCACGCGGTGTGCCGAAGGCTCGCCGGACGGCGGACGATCTGCATGTTTGTGAATCGGGTTCACTCATTTGGGCCCGGCGTCATGCCCCTTCCGATTCCCGCGTTTTCCACCCAAGTCGTCGATACGAGCTACGCCACGCTCGACATGGAGCCTCGCTCCGCAGCGGGCGTCGTGGTCGCTTGCGCCGGACGCGAGCGGTGCCTGTCCGGTTACTTGGTCGCGCGGGACAACTACATTTGTCACGCCCTTGAGTTCGTGGTCGAGGGTGCCGGCACCCTGGTGCTCAACGGGCATCGGCACCGTCTTCAGCCGGGCCACGTGTTCAGCTATGGGCCAGGTGTGGTTCATCAGATCGAGAGCGACCCGCGCCGGCCACTCGTGAAATACTTTGTCGATTTCTTCGGACGCGCTGCCGCGACGGCCTGCCGCGAAGCGGGAATCGCTCCGCCCGCGCTCCTGGCCGTGCGCGAGCCCGAGGCGGTCCGACTGCTCTTCGAGGAACTGATTCGCGAGGCGCAGAAAACCCACGATCTCCGTCAGGAGTTCGCGCAAACCTACCTTCGTTTAATTCTCCTCAAAACCCGCGAGCGAGCAGCTCCGGTAGCCGCGTCATCACGCGCGTTGGAGACGTTGCAACGCGCGCTCCGGCTCATCGAGACGCGTCATGTCGAGCTAAACTCGCTCGCCGACCTCGCCGCTGCGGCCCAAGTGGATCCGGCGCATCTCTGCCGGCTCTTCGCGCGCTTTCGCCACGACACGCCGCAGCGTCACCTCACGCGCCGCAAACTCGACATGGCGGCGCGTCTGCTCGCCACGGAGCCCGTGCTAGTCAAAGAAGCGGCATCCGCCGCCGGCTTCGCGGACGCGTTGCATTTCTCGCGCATTTTCCACCGTGCGTTTGGTTGCAGCCCTCGCGATTTCCAAGCCCGCCACCGAGCCAGCATCGCGCATCCGCGCAAATAATATCCATATCGGAAACAAGCCCGGCCATTGTCACCGGGGTGTTCCTCAGTTATTATCACTGGGTCAATCCTTGCCATGCTAAAAACCGGTATTCTCAACCCCGCCGTCCTCGAACTGCTCGCGCGCGTTCGCCATACAAACACACTGGTGATCGCCGACCGTGGCTTCCCCTTTTGGCCGGAGATCGAAACGGTCGATCTCTCCGTCGTGGACGACCTGCCTACCGTCGCCCAGGTCGTCGCGGCGTTACGTGCCAACTTCGTAATCGGTCGTGTGTTCCTGGCCGACGAAGTGAACGAGGCCAACGCGCCCGATAGGCTCGCGCGCCACTTCGCCGCACTCGATGGCCTGCCGATCACCTTCGAGCCGCACGTCGAGCTTAAGAAACGCGTGCCTCACGCCATCGGCCTGATCCGCACCGGGGACACCACGCAATACGGCAACCTCATACTCCAATCCGCTTAACCCCGCTTTCACCTTAAACCCCATGCACTATCGCACCCTCGGCGCCACCGGCGTTAAAGTCTCCGCGCTCGCCTACGGCGGCTCTTCCCTCGGCTCCGCGTTCAGGGACATCGACGAGGCCGAAGGCATTCGCTCTGTCCACGTCGCGCTTGACCATGGCATCAACCTGATCGACACCGCGCCCTACTACGGCGCGACCAAGGCCGAGACGGTCCTCGGCAAGGCGCTCAAGGGTGTCGCCCGCCACCGTTACATCCTTGCGACCAAGGTCGCTCGCTACGGGGCGACCCTCGCCGATTTCGATTTCTCCGCCGCTCGCGTTACCCGCAGTGTCGATGAAAGCCTCGCGCGCCTCGGGGTGGACTACATCGATTTCATCCAGGTTCACGATATGGAGTTCGGGGATATCGATCAGATCGTGAACGAAACCATCCCCGCGCTGCGTAAGTTGCAGGCGCTCGGGAAGGTTCGCTTCGTCGGCATTTCCTGCCTGCCCGTCCGACTTTACAAAGAGGTCATGGATCGCGTGGCCGTGGACCAGATCCAGAGTTACTGCCACTATTGCCTCAACGACACGGCGCTCGCCGATCAGCTCCCGTATTTCCAGAGCAAGGGCGTAGGCATCTTCAACTCCGCCCCGCTGGCCATGCGCCTGTTGAGCAACGAAGGCCCGCCCGATTGGCATCCCGCGCCCCCCGCGCTGCGCGCCAAGTGCGCGGAAGCCGCCGCACTTTGCCGCGCCCGCGGAGCCGATCTCGGCAAGCTCGCCCTTCAATTTTCGATGGCGCATCCCGACATCCATACCCACATCGTCGGCACCGCCAGCCCGGCGCGGGTCCTGCAAAATATCGCCGATTCCGCAGCCCCGCTGGACCAGGCGCTGCTCGCCGACGTCCTCGCGATTCTCAAGCCGGTTCACAACGTCACGTGGATCTCCGGCCGTCCGGAAAATCACTGATTCTTTGTCGGCGTTTACCCACCATGAAAACTCTTCTCATCGACGCTCCCGGCCGGTTCTCCTTCGGCGAAAAACCCACGCCGACGCCCGCCCCGGGCGAGGTGCTTCTTCGCGTCAAGCGCCTGGGCTTCTGCGGCTCGGATCTGAGCACGTTTCGCGGAGGGAATCCTCTTGTATCGTATCCCCGGATACCAGGTCATGAGATTGCCGCGATCATCGAGTCGGTCACGGCCGGCGTGCCGGCCTCGTTTGCCGCCGGGCAGGCGGTCACCGTGATGCCCTACACGACCTGCGGCACGTGCAGCTCATGCCGCCAAAAGCGTTTTAATGCGTGCCGCCACAACCAGACGCTCGGCGTGCAGCAGGACGGTGCTTTCACGGATTACATCGTCGCGCCCTGGCAAAAGCTGGTGCCCGCCGCGTCGCTCGGTCTGCGTGAACTAGCCCTGGTGGAGCCGCTCGCTGTCGGGTTTCATGCGGTTTCACGGGGCCGGGTCGCCGCGACGGATATCGTGCTGGTCTTTGGTTGTGGCATGATCGGTCTCGGTGCGATTGCCGCCGCCGGCCTGCATCGCGGGGCCACCGTGATCGCGGTGGATATCGAAGACACAAAACTCGCCATCGCCAAGAAAGCGGGCGCCACCCACGTCATCAACTCGCGCACCGAAAACTTGCACGAGCGGTTGCAAGCGCTCACCGATGGGCACGGACCCGATGTCGCCATCGAGGCGGTGGGCAACCCGGCGACCTTTGTGGCCGCGGTGGATGAGGTGTGTTTCGCCGGGCGCGTGGTTTACATCGGGTATGCGAAGGCACCGGTTTCCTACGAGACGAAGTATTTCGTGATGAAGGAGCTGGATATCCTGGGCTCGCGCAACTCCACGCCGGAGGACTTCCGCGATGTGGTGACGATGTTGGCGTCGGGCCGTTACCCGATCGATGAGACCATCACGCGCACCGTGCCGTTTGCCGAAGCCGGTGAGGCGCTGGCCGCGTGGTCGGCCAACCCGGGCGCGATCACCAAAATACACGTTGAGCTGTAAGCGTTCTTTGTCCCCACGCCCCATGGCCGTCATTGATTCTCATCACCACTTTTGGCGTTACACGGAGGCGGACTACGGATGGATTCCGCCCACTTGGTCCGCGTTGCGGCGTGACTTCCTGCCCGTCGATCTGGCGGCTGAGCTCGCGTCCGCTGGCGTGCACGGAGTCATCTCGGTGCAGGCCCGGCAGTCGTTGGTGGAAACGATTTGGCTACTCGAACTGGCCTCGAAGCACCCGATCATCCGCGGGGTGGTTGGTTGGGTGCCGTTGATTGATCCGGCCATCGATGCGGTTCTCGATACAGTGTGCGCGCAGCCCAAGTTGCGGGCCGTGCGGCATGTGCTCCAGGGAGAGCCGGATGACTACCTGGCGCGCACCGATTTCGACCGCGGCATTGCGGCGGTGACGCGGCATGGGCTGGCTTACGATCTGCTCATTTTGGAGCGGCAGTTGCCGGCGGCGATCAAGTTGGTGGATCGCCATCCCAACCAAGTCTTCGTGCTCGATCACATCGCCAAGCCGCGCATCGCCTCCGGTGAGCTTGAGCCCTGGGCGCGAAATCTCCGCGAACTGGCGCGGCGGCCCCATGTAGTCTGCAAGATTTCGGGCATGGTGACCGAAGCGGACGTTGGCACATGGACGCCTGCGCAACTGAGACCTTACTTCAACGTAGTCATCGAGGCGTTTGGACCTCAGTGCCTGCTCTTCGGCAGCGACTGGCCGGTGTGTCTGGCGGGCGTCAGTTACGGAACCTGGAAAAAGACGGTCGAGGCTTGGATCGCTCCATTATCCGAGGGCGAGCGTGCTGCGATCATGGGTGACAACGCGGTGCGCATTTACCGTCTCGGGTAGTTTCAAATATTGATGGAGCCGGGACCTCCCGGTCCCGTCCGTGCCCGCACTTCGCCGGCAGCGGGGTCAGGAGACCCCGTCTCCACTCAATCCCGTCCGTGCCCGCGCTTCGCCGGCAGCGGGGTCAGGAGACCCCGTCTCCACTCAATCACGGCGATCGGCGGGCTGATGTTCAAAACGGCGCTCGGAGATCGCCGTCCACCCGCAGCAGCGCTGCCACCCCGCGATCCGGATGAACGGAGCTGGCGGCACAAAAAGAGCGCACCGGTGAAAGTGCGCTCGATCGAATCCAAGTCGATCAGACCAGGAGGGGAGAGCCGTCCGGCGTTTAACGCACGATACGCAGCTGGACGCTGTCGACCAGGCGGTCGGCAGTGAGAATGTCCGTGACGATAATGAGCTTGTCGCCGACCTGCACGCGGCCTTCCTGCACGAGCAGGGCGATCGCGTTTTCGATGGTTTGGTTGGGCTCGGTGTCGAGGGACAGCATGAACGGTTCAACGCTGCGAAGAATGCGGAGCTGGCGCAGGGTCTCCAGCGTGTTGGTCATCGCGTAGATCGGCACCAGCGCGGGGCGCAGGGCGGCAAGGCCGGCCGCCATCAGACCCTGGCGAGTAAACGTGAGAAGCGACGAGCCGGGGATCTGGTGCGCGAGCAGCACGGCGGAGTGGAGAAGCTTGATCTTGTCGGTGAGGACGTGCGCGGGTTCGGCGAACTCAAACGGGCCTTCGCGTTCGATGCGGCGAGCGATCTTGTCGAGCACCTGCACGCATTCGAGCGGGTATTTGCCGACGGTGGTTTCACCGGAGAGCATGACGCAGTCGGCTTTTTCGTAGACGGCGTTGGCGACGTCGGTGATCTCGGCGCGCGTGGGGACGGGCGAGGTGATCATCGATTCGAGCGTGTGCGTGGCAATGATGACGGGCTTGCCGTGCTCGAAGCAGGCTTTGACGGCGCGGCGTTGAATGACCGGGAGGTCCTCCAGCGGGCACTCGATGCCGAGGTCGCCGCGAGCGACCATCAGGGAGTCGGTCACTTCGATGATCTCGTCGAGGTTGGCGATCGCGGTCTGGTCTTCGATCTTCGCGATGATCTTGGCCTTGGATCCGTTGGCGCGGATAAATTCGCGGAGCTGGTGAATGTCTTTCGCTTCGCGGACGAAGGAGAGGGCGACGAAATCGATGCCTTCCTCGATGCCCATCAACGTGTCGAGTCGGTCCTTCTCGGTGAAGGACGGGAGGTTAACTTTGACGCCGGGGAGATTGATGTGGCGGCGGGAGCTGAGCGCGCCCGGGGTGAGCACTTTGCAGCGGATGTGGTTATCCTTCTTGTCGAGCACCTCGAAGCGCATGAGGCCGCTGTCAACCAGCACGATGTCGCCGACATGGATGTCGTTGACGAGGTCCTGATAGTTCACGTTCACGGAACGGATCTCCTCGTTGCCCTCGCGGTCGCCGGGTTTCACGGTGAAGTCGAAGGTCTCGCCGACTTTGAGCTCGATGGGGGCCTCGACATCGCCGGTGCGGATCTCGGGTCCTTTAATGTCCATCATGATGGCGATCTCGCGGCCGACTTTCTTCGAGACGGCGCGGATGCGGCGGATGACGGCGCGGGTCCACTCGTGGTTGCCGTGCGCCATGTTAAGGCGGGCGACATCGACTCCGCCGGTGACGATCAGCTTTTCGAGCATTTCCTCGCTGTGGCTGGCGGGACCGAGCGTGAAGACAATCTTGGTGCGGCGGAGAGACGTGGACGTTTGCATAAGCGTGAGGATTCAGGGCATTCGGCCAACTGATGGTCAATCCCGTAAAACCCTTCCATGCGTTGACGCTGGAAAAATTGCGTCGTTAATGCGGCCGATTAGCGGGACTTTCGGCTTTATGCGGCGGTTACAGCTCGCAGACTGCGGTGCCGCCGCCAGAGGCCACGATGTTGAACTGACACGTCAGCCGGGTGCGCAGGGCGGTCAACGCGGTCTCGATAGCCGCCTCGCTATTACAATCACGCGAGAGGTGGGTCAGGTAGACATGCCGCCAACGCGGGCTCGCGACCGCGCCCAACAGTTCGCACATCGCCTCGTTGGAGAGGTGCCCGTGACGGCCGGAGATGCGCTGCTTGGTCGGCCACGGGCGTTTCAGGTCGGCCTGGAGTAGGCGAGGGCAGTGGTTGCTCTCCACCACGACCACATCGACGTCGCGGATGCGTTCGTGGACGTGCTGCGGGGCGTGGCCAAGATCCGTGAGCCAGGCGAGACGCCGCCGCGGCGTAAACAGGTCGGCTTCATGGCCATTCGTGAACGTAAAGCCCACCGGCTCCTGAGCGTCGTGGGGCACATGAAAACTCTCCACCTCCAAGTCGCGAAACTGAAACCGCGCGCCCGTCTCAAAAATTTTCCAGGAGATCGGGTGGTCGATTTTGGCCTGGGCGGCGCGGGCGGTGGCTGAGTTGGCGAAGACCTGGATGTGCGGAAATTTCTTTAACCCATCGAGGCCGGCCACATGGTCGCCGTGTTCGTGCGTAATGAAGATCGCGTCGATCTTCTCCAGCGATTCATCCGCGTCGTGCAGGAGCTGGCGGAGTTTCCGCTGGGCGAAACCGGCGTCGATGAGGATGCGCGTCTGCTCGGTGCGCAGCACGGCGCAATTGCCCGCGCTGCCGCTCCCGAGGATTCTGAAACTCATCGCCATGTTGCAAAGGCGATGAAGGCCCCGCGGCGACGGTGCGCAAGGGGATTTGCAGCCGCTGCCCGCGCGGCTTTCCGGCAAAGTCGGTCTCTGAATTGACCCGTTAGGCTTTTATGTTATCGAGTTGTTCTCCCATGCCTCGCAAAGCTGCTCCAACGAAAGTCCGTTCACTCGCCGTGCGCCCCCAAACCGGCGTCGTCACCATCACGCGCCAAGTGCATTTTAACTCCGCGCATCGCCTGTGGAACCCGTCGAAAAGCCAGGCGTGGAACGTCAAACAATTCGGCCTGTGCACCAACCCGCACTGGCACGGGCACAACTACGTGTTGGAGGTTTCCCTGCGCGGCCAGCCCGATCCGGAGACCGGCTGCATCATGGATTTGGGAGCGTTGAGAGATATCATTCAAACGCGCATCTTGGACAAGTGCGACCACCGTAACATGAATGACCAAGTCGATTTTCTGCGCGGTATCATTCCCTCGACCGAGAACCTCGTAATCGCTTTTTGGAACGTGCTCGAACCGCACATCCCGGCCGGCCGGCTGCATTGCGTGAAACTCTTTGAAACCCCGCGCAATTTCGCGGAGTATCATGGTCCCGATGTCGCCTGAACCGACGCGTCCGGCTATTCGCTCCCTCTTTCTACGCACGTAAACTCCCTTGCGCCCGACCGTCCCGCGAAAGCGGGGCCGCGGTTATCGTCACCCGCCCGGCGCACCTAAAAAACCAAAAACGACATGCCCTCTAAAAAAACCATGTATTTCCACCGCACTGCCGGCGGGGGAGAACCTCGAATCGCCCGGCGCGCTTACGATGCCAAGCTCAAGCTCACGCCCGAGTATTACGCATCCCTGCCCGACATGATGGAAGCCGTCGGCGCCATCCCCGGTGCCCAGGTGCCGATTCAGCAGGTGGGCGTCTCCAATTTCCGTCTGCCGCTCAAGTTCAAGACCAAGGCCGGCAAGGTGCTCACGCTGGAGACGTCCGTCACCGGCACCGTGTCGTTGGAGGCCTCGCTGAAGGGCATCAACATGAGCCGCATCGTGCGGTCCTTTTATGAGCACCAAGATGACGTTTTCACGCTCGGGCTCCTCAAGAAAATTGTCACGAAATACCAGAAGAAGGTCGTCGCCCTGAACGCCCGGGTGAAACTTTCCTTTTCCTACCCGATGGTCCAGCGCGCGCTGCGCAGCGGGCTGGAAGGGCACCAATTTTACGCCGTGTCGTTTGAGGGGATGGCCGACGCGTCGGGCGGGTTCCGTTCGTTCATCGAGTTCGACTTTGTGTATTCGTCGGCTTGCCCGTGCAGCGCCGAGCTGAGCGAACACGCGCGCGACACGCGCGACGTTTACGCGATCCCGCACAACCAACGCTCCAAGGCGCGGGTAAAGATTGAGGTCGCCGCCGGGGCCAAGCTGCCCATCGAGGACGTGCAGGCGCACCTGTTGCGTGCGTTGATCACGGAAACCCAGGTCATGGTGAAGCGGGAGGACGAGCAGGCGTTTGCCGAGCTGAATGGCGCGCACATCAAGTTCGTCGAGGACGCCGCCCGCCTGGTTTACGCCGAGTTGGCGAAAGACCCGCGCATCGTGGATTTCCAAGTGGCCTGTTCGCACCTCGAATCCCTCCACTCGCACGACGCGGTCAGCGTGATCTGCAAAGGGGTTCCCGGCGGATTTTTGGCTGATTTTTCCGATTTCGCCCAGCTAAGGTGCTGAAGCGGTTTTCGCGTTCAACCAACCGGAGGCCGGATTTCGCCAACCGCGGAATCGCGAGGACGTTGTAAGCCAACGCCCCTCGATAGTCAGACAACGATCCCATGTAGGCCCGACCGGTGGTCGGGCTTTCCCATGTAGGCCCGACCGGTGGTCGGGGCTACAGCAAACCCGGTTAAAGTCCGGCTTTTACGGGCGATTGTTATTAGACTGAAAGGGTGGGGTGGATGTGGTGCCGCCCGCCGGACGCATCACATCGTAGACCAGGCGTTGTAACCGGTCTAAGGATACGCGAACTTTTACCACTTTACGGAGGAACCCGTGATTCGCCGGGTGGAAGCGCCGGGTGCCGACGCATTCGGAGAAATCGCGACGGCTCGTGAGCTGGGCCAGATCCGCGATCAGATCGTGATCGGCCGCGAGCACGTCGGAGTTCATGATTTTGAAGAGGGGTAAAAGAACCCGGGCGTGGAGCGGCAGGGTGGCCCGCAGCACGGCGCGGGTAAAATCTTCAGGGCGCTCTCCGGTTTTCTCTAGGAAGCGCTGACGGAAAGTGGGTTTCGGACTATCGGTAGGTGGGAGCACTGCGGCGAGAGTCTGCGAACTCTATTGGGTTTGCATGACGGTCCGGTGACTTTTCGGTAAAACGAGCGCCGATCACTCCGCACCGGGTTTTTAGAATAGTTCCGACTCTTCGTTTGAAAGTCACTGGTTCGTAACATTGTGCAGCCCGTTTCGTAACAAAGGAGTGGTTTACTTGGTGAAGTAGGGCCGCCGCGTTGGAGGCCTTGGCGCATCATTATCCACACACTATCGTATGAAAAACTACCGCAACCTTTGGCCGGCCAAGGCCACCATGCTTGCTCTCGTCGGTGCCGTTGTCGGCGCTATGTCCGCCTCGGCGGCTGTCGTGACTTATTCCCAGGGCGACCTGCTCGTCGGGTTCCGTGCTTCGGGCGGCACCGGGGCTAGCACCACCTTCGTTTACAACGTCGGTTCTTCCGTTGGATTCCGCGACAACGGTTCCCAGGGGCTTCTCGCCAACGTGGGGACTCAGCTCTCCGCCACCTATGGCAACGACTGGTATACCCGCACTGATGTGTCCTGGGGCGTGATCGGTGTCCGCAGTAATGCCAATCCTCAATTTGACACCACGGTGGTGAGTGGCGATCCGGTTTCCACGATTTACGCCAGCCGTGCGACTACGACTGCAGGCACCAGCACGCCGTGGGGCACCGGCACCGCATTTTCTCGTAGTGCGGTGGTAAGTTCCGCAACCGATGTGGTGAGCTTTGCACACACCGGCACCCAAGTCACCGGCACGTTCTCATTCCAAGAGGCCGCAGCGGACACCGGTGGTCGCGGTGCGTTTGTGGCTACCAGTTCCGTCAGTGATTGGGCTGACTACACTTCGGGAAGCACCGACTTCACCATCTTCACCGGCGGTATCGAAGGCACCTTTGGAACCGGCAACGCGTTCGCTTACCTCGACCTCTATCGCATTCTCTCGACCACGTCGGGAGCTAATCCTACGGGCACCTTGGGTCGCGGCAGCTACGAGACCACCTTCTCGATCAACTCTTCGGGCCAGATTTCCGCCAGCGCCATCCCGGAGCCCTCCACCTACGCCGCTCTTGTCGGCTTCGCGGCCCTTGCGGTCGTCGGCTTCCGCCGCCGCTCCCGCAGCAACGCCTAACTCTTTCTCGTCCTAAAAACGAAATCCCGTCCGCAATCATCATCAACTAACGACATGAACATCCGTAAATCCGTTCTCGTCGGAGCCGTCGCTTTCTTCGCCTCCGTCTCAGCCGTCTTCGCCGACGTCACGATCAACATCACGGGAGCGACCGCATTCCGCGCCGCCGCCCATAACTCCATCATCGCCGCGCTCGGAGGCAACGGGGTTGTTGCATACGCCTTCTCCACCTCGGCCGGCGGGGTCGTTGCTGGTGCAACCACCGCCGCCGCGCTCTCCACGGCGGACCGTGCCATCTTCAGGGGTTCCATCGCCAGCTTGCCTGCCTTGGGCGTCGTCACGGTTCGTTGCTCTTGGAGCGGCTCGACGGGCGGCATCGCCAGCGTTGTCACCGGCACCACGGTGTCGGTTCCCTTGACCACGACCACCATGACGACCGCGGGCGTCAACGGTGGCATCACGTTTGAGAGCGTCATTCCTAAGTTCACCTTCTCCGACGTCGCCCAGGCCGCCAGCAATAATCCCACTCCTGCCCTGAACGGCACCCAAGTGGGCGTTGTTCCCTTCATGTTCCTTGCCCAGGAAGGCGCACCTACCGGCATCACCAATATGACGGATCAGCTCTTCGCTGCGCTCTATTCCACTGGCTCCACGCCCCTGTCCACGTTCACGGGCAGCAGCGCTGATGAGTCCATTACGGTCGTCCCGACCGGCCGCGCCAACACGTCTGGCACCCGCGTGACGATTCTTTCCGAGACCGGTTATGGTTTCGGCAGGGCTGTCAACCAGTTTCAGCCCACCATTTCCGGTGGCCAGGTCACCGTCTTGGGCACCACCCCGCTTGGCACCTACGGCAACGGCGGTTTCAGCAGCAACAGCGGTGTTCGCCTTGTGCTCGAAGCTCCCATGTCCCCCGGTCTCTCCAGCTTCCTGGTCGTCGGCTACCTCACCATCTCTGACGCGCTCCAGGCGGTCCCGAACGGTGCGAAGTCGCTTACCTACAACGGTGTCGCTTACAGCGAAGACAACGTGAAGAACGGCAGCTACAGCCTCTGGGGTTACCAATGGTTCTACGACAACGGCAGCCTCACCTCCGACGAGGCCAGCTTCCGTGATACCTTCGTCGCCACGATTCCTGCCAACTTGGGAACCGCCGGCATTCCTATCCCTGACATGAAGGTCACCCGTCAAGGCGGCGACGGCGGCCCGGTCCTCACCAACCTCTAAGCCAGATTTGTCTGTCTCCTCCTGGCGCCGGCACGATTTCGTGCCGGCGCCAGTTTTCATTCCTGCCTTTTCATGAAGCTTTATCCGCAGACGTCCACTCAAGTCGCCAGCCTCCTCCTTGTGAGCGCGCTGACGTTTGGCGCGGTTTTGTTCACAGTTTTCGACTCGGCGCCCACGTCTTCCGAGTCACCTACAGCGCAATCGAATCAAAGCGCGCCCGGCGTCGCTTCGCGCGTTCCCACGCCAGCCGCCTTTTCATTCGCGGCTAAACCAGCCCCGCTCTCCAAGACGCGCGAAGCAACCGAGGCGGCCTGGGTGTCCCAAGACTCCGTGCGCCTGCCGACCAGCCCCGAAGTGACGCCAAGTATCTCTCGCGAACCACGCAACGCCCCGCAGGCGCTCGCGAAGCCGCCCGTATCACCGAAGCTCGAGTCTCCCCGTTTCGCAGCGCACTGGAATCTCCCGCGTTCCGGTTTCGCACCGCTGCCGTTGCCCGGATTGCAGATCGAGCAAAACGGGGTGGCCGTGACCGATTTTTCTCCACCCGCTGTGCTCGCACCGAACCTCGACCGCTTGCCGCTCGATCCCGACCAACGGGCCGGAATCGAAGCCCTCGCCGATGAATTTGTGCAGCAGGTCGGCGAGGCGCCCGCCGCCGGGATGGCGGACGCGCGTTCCGGTTTTTCTGTCGGTGTGTATATCGCCACTACCGAGGCGGATTTCCTGATCAAACAGCGCTTCGGTCATCGCGCTTACGTCCAAATGCAAATGGAGGCATTCCGTGCCGCCTACGTGCGCCAACACGGGCCATGATTTTACGCCCGTATTCATTCTGTGGGGCCGCTTTCTTGGCGGTCTTCGGCACAACCGCGACGTTGATCGCGCAGGATGCGCCGGCGGCCGCCGAAGCGCCTGCCCGCCTTTTCATCCGTGAAATTCGCGTTCAGGGAGCGACCGTGCTCCCTGCAGCCGATGTTCAGCGAGCCGTCTATCCCTACCTCGGGCCTGCGCGCACGCTTGACGACGTGGAAAAGGCCCGCGCGGTCCTGGAAAAAATGTATCAGGAAAAAGGCTACCAAGCGGCGCGCGTGGAGATTCCGCCTCAGCAGGCCCGGCGCGGGGTGGTTTTTCTGCGAGTGACCGAGGGTCGTATCGGGCGGGTGAGGGTCACGGGTTCCCAATACAATGATATCGAGCAGATCAAGGCGGCGGCCCCGTCGTTGAGCGAAGGAGTGGTGCCTGATTTCGATGATATTTCCCGGGATGTGATCGCGCTTAACCAGCGCTCCGACCGCCGGGTGATTCCCGATCTCAAGCCGGGCACCGAGCCGGGCGTGCTCGACGTGGATTTGAAGGTCGAGGACAAGCCGCCGCTGACAGCGAGCGCTGAGTTGAACAACCGCTACAGTGCGGATACCACCAAGCTGCGCCTCAATACCTCGGCGGCCTACACCAACCTGTGGCAGAAAGGCCACATTCTGGGTGGCAGCCTGCAAACCACGCCCCTCGATTGGTTCGAAGAGGTTTTTGTTTATTCAGGTTTTTACCAGGCGAGTTTCACAGATCTACCCGACTGGACGTTTCAGGCAAACGCGACTAAGCAGGACAGCAACATCTCTACGCTCGGTGGCGTGGCGGTTGCCGGTCGCGGTGAGATTTATGGCGTGCGCGGCACCCGGGTTTTGCCGTCCGCCCCCGGCTCTTTTCAGTCGGTCAGTCTTGGTCTGGATCGCAAACACTTCACCCAGCAGGTCAACGCTGCGGGCCTAGCGACCAATACCCCGGTCACGTATTTCCCTCTGGGCGTCCTTTATAGCGGTGCGATTGAACGCGAGCGTTCGCAAACGGAGTTCTTTGTCGGCCTCACCTTCCATTTGCGAGGGCAGGGCAGCGACTCCGCCGAGTTTGATCTTAACCGGTTCCGTGCCGACCCGAGCTTCATCAGCCTGCGGGGCGATTTTTCACAGACGTGGACATTGCCCGCCGGTTTCACGTTTACCGGGCGCGTGCAGGGCCAAGTGGCCAGCGGCCCCTTGCTGAGCAACGAGCAATTTGCGGCGGGCGGCCTGGACACGGTGAGGGGTTATCTCGAGGGCGAGGTGCTCGGTGATCACGGTCTCGCGGGCAGCGTGGAGCTCGGGTCGCCCAGCTTGATTCCGGCCGGCGATAGCGGTCGCAAGCTCACCGTGCACGCCTTCGTTGATGGCGGCGTGCTGGTCTTGGCGGAGCCTCTACCCGACCAAAAGAACCAATTCGAACTCGCCAGCTACGGAGCCGGTCTGCGGCTGCGCTTCTCTCCTCATTTTGAAGGCTCCGTCAACGCGGGTATGCCCCTCTACGACGAAGGCACGACCAAGGCGGGCGAACCGCTCGTCGTATTTATCCTAAAAGGGCAGCTCTGACGCTTTCCCAGACCGCCATTTTTCCACCTATTTATAACCGCTTAAATCGAAGATGAAACTGTTCACCACCACTCGCTTTTTCGACCTTATCATGCGCTTGGGCGCGCTCCTGCTACTCAGTGCCCCATTGTTGCGCGCCGAATGGTGGAACGATGCCTGGACGCTGCGTCGTCAGATCACAATTGACGCCACGGCCGTGAGCGCGGCTTCTCCGGCCGACTCGAGTGCGCGTCCGGTGCTCGTGCGTCTGCATGACGGCAACTTCCAGTTTCTGCAGGCGTTGCAGGATGGTGCCGACATCCGCTTTGTGGTGGAAGGGGCCGAGGCTCCGCTGGTGCATCACCTGGAGCGCTACGATTCGCTCCTCAACGAAGCGTTTGTCTGGGTGAACGTTCCCGGACTCAAACCCGGCGCCAAGGTCGACCTGTGGCTCTACTACGGGAATCCGGCGGCCGTGTCAGCGAACGACCCCAAGGGCACCTACGATGCGAGCACGCAGTTGATTTATCATTTTGCGGAGTCGGGTGCGCCCTTCGACTCGACGCGCAACGTCAACAACGCCTCTAACGCCGGTGCGCCGGTTGCCGGCTCTTTGATCGGCCCGGGTTATCGTCTGTTGGGATCGGGTCCCGTGCGCATCCCGGTGAGCGAATCGTTGAAGCGCAGCGAAGCGGATCCTTTCACTGTAAGTGCCTGGATCAAGCCGACGGGGGAAAGCGCGCGCGGCGCAATTATCCATTGGGGTGATCGCGACAATGGGTTCGAGCTGGGTGTCGCGGCCGGCGTCCCGTATGTGGAGATTTTTCAAGGTGCTGCGTCTGTGCGCACGCCGGCCGGTGCGGTGCTTGCAAAGAACAGTTGGAGGCACATCGCCGTGGTTTCTGAGGTGGGTCGCACCACGTTGTATGTCGACGGGGCGTCGTATGCCACGGTGGATCGGTCGATACCCTCGCTCGACGATGGTGTCTTGCTGGGCGCCGACAACACCGGTGGCAACGGTTTCATCGGCGAGATTGATGAAGTCGAATTCTCCAAGAGCGCGCGCGGTGCGGGCTGGTTGAAGCTGGCGGTCGCTTCGGAGTCCGGTTCGGCGGCGAGCCAGGCGTTTCTGGTCTTTGGCGTCGAAGAAGTCGCCGGCAGCGGTGGTCACAACGCCACGCTCGAACACGTCATGCTGTTCGGTGATATCGCGAACAACATGATGTTCGACGGCTGGATCGCGGTCGCCATCTGCTGCGTCATGATGGTGATCGGCTGGTGGGTCGCGTTTAAGAAATTCGCCTACCTCAAACGCACCGAGCGCGGCACGCAGGAATTCCTCCGCCGTTGGAAAGAAGTCTCGTCGGATCTCACGGTCATCGACCATGCCGACGCGTCCAACGTGAAGAGCATGGGCGGGACGGTCGCCGACGAGGAGCTGCAGGAGCTCATGCAGCAGAGCCCGCTCTATCAAATTTATCACATCGGCTCGGAGGAAATACACAACCGCATCAAGAGTAAACGCGGCTTCCACGGCCTCTCGGTCCGCTCGATCACGGCGATCAAGGCGAGCTTGGACGCCGGCCTGACTCGTGAGGTTCACCGCCTTAACTCCGGTCTCGTCTCTCTCACGATCGGCATTGCCGGTGGCCCCTATGTCGGCCTCATGGGCACCGTGGTGGGCGTAATGATCACCTTTGCGGTCATCGCCAAGACCGGTGAGGTCGAGGTCAACTCCATCGCCCCGGGTATCGCGTCGGCGCTGCTGGCAACCGTGTTCGGCCTGCTGGTGGCGATCCCGGCGCTGTTCCTCTATAGCTTCCTTAACAGCCGCATTAAGAACGCCGTGTCGGACATGCAGCTCTTCATCGACGAGTTCATCACGAAGATGGCTGAGTTCTACCCGGTCACGTCGGGTAACGATCTGACCGCCGCCCCGTTCCCGTTCCGCCGCCGCCCTGAGGCCGACGATGAAATGCAGGAAGCCACCCGCAAATGAAAGCCGACGACAGCAAGTCCTACGACGACATCAACGTGACTCCGATGGTGGACCTCTACCTGGTCCTCCTGCTGATTTTTATCATCATGACCACTGCCGGCGTGCAGGGCGTGAAGGTGGATCTACCCCGGGGTAGCGCTGCTCCAGCTTTGGGTGGGCCCAAGAGCAAGGCGATCACCGTTAACAACGAAGGTAAGATATTCTTGGATACGGTGCCTGTTACGATCGAAGAACTGGAGCAACGCCTCGCCGAGCACAAGTCGCAGAATCCCGAATTTCCGGTCGTCGTCCGGGGTGATCGCGCGACCCAATACCAGGGAATTATGGACGTGCTCGATGTGCTGGGCCGTGTGGGTCTGACCCAAATCGGACTCGCCACCCAGCCTCCGCGCTAAGCCGGGCCCCCGTATCTTGAATCATGAAACCGTCCCCGCATAAACGCCGCCCGGCCAGCCTGTTTGCCCGCCATGGCATCAAGCTCTGCGTGGCGGCGTGCGTGGTCGCCGGCGTGGTTTTCTTTATGGTTCCGGGGAAGAAATCTTCCGGCCCGGAGCGCCCGCCCGCTCCGCGTGTCGTCAATATCATCGTGCCGCCGCCGCCTCCTCCGCCGCCACCGCCGAAACCGCGCGAGCTCAAGCCGGAACCCGCTCGTGAAGACCAGCAGATGATCATGCAGGAAACCATCGCCGAAGCCGAACAGGCGCCGAGCAACGCACCCGCTCCGTCGGATGCGCCCCTCGGCACCGGCGTGGTCGGCAATGGGCCGGCCGACGGCTTCGGCTTGGGCACGGGACCGGGCGGGGGCGGGCTTTTCGGCGGCGGTGGCGCACGGAGCTCCGGTTCGGGCAGTCGCTGGGGCTGGTATGCGGGCCAGGTTCAAAGCGGTATCCAATCCGCTCTGAGCGCCCATCCCCGCACGCGTGCTCTTTCCTTGGATACACGGGTCCGGCTGTGGCTGGACGCCACCGGCCGCGTGGAGCGCGTCGAACTTTCCGGCCCCGGCATTCCTCCTGATGTGGTAGTCGCCGTGCGCGAGGCACTGGTCGGGTTGCAGATGCGTCAAACTACACCGGGCGATATGCCGATGCCGATTGTTCTGCGCATCAGCGCCCGCCGTCCCGCCTGATTATAACTTTTGTCTATTTCATGAAAAACTTAGGGATACTCTTCTCCTGCGTAACGCTCGCGGCGGCCGCGACTCCGCTCCTGGCCCAATCGCCGGCCGCCGATGGACCGGCTGCGAGCCTCGATCTCGAGACCTCGCAAAATGCGACCGTCAATCTCATCCGCTTGCTCGTGAAGAGCGGCGTCATCACGCACGAGGCCGCCGTCGATCTGATTCGGCAGGCCGAACGCGAGGCCCTGGTGGCTCAGAATCAAACGCGCTCGGTGGTCGCTGCGGCGGAACAGATCAAAGCCGCCGCCCAGGCGGAGATTGAGGCCAACGACTCCGACATCCGCGTCACTTACGTGCCCGAGCATGTTCGCCAGGAGATAGCGACCGAGGTTCGCAACGAAATCTCCGCGCAAGCCCGCGCCGAAAGGTGGGGCGGGGCTTCGAACGAGGCATTCTGGACGTCGCGCATCCGCCCGTTTGCGGACTTCCGCCTGCGCTATAACAGCATCGGCTACGACGACGCCAATGTGACCGATAGGTTATTTCCTGATTTCAACGCGATCAACACCGGCAGCCCCCTTGATTTGAGCGTTTTCCCTTCGGTTTACCCAACCATCAACGCGGATGAAACCCGTGATCGTGCCGCAGTGCGTGCCCGCTTCGGTTTTGAGGCCGATCTCTCTGAAGGGTTCACTTTTGCCACGCGTCTCGCCACGGGCAGCGGTTCCAGTCCAGTCAGCACCAACCAGACGGTCGGCTCACCGGGTAATTTCTCGAAATACTCCCTCTGGCTCGATCAGGCCTTCCTCTCTTGGGAAACCACGAGGGGATCAAATTTGCCACTCCTCGCCCGCGCCGGCCGGTTCCCCAATCCCTTCTTCAAAACCGACCTTACGTGGGATGAAGACATCCAGCTCGACGGCCTGGCGCTTTCGGGCTCTTACCGAGTCTCTCCCAGGGTGAAAATGTTCGCGACTGCAGGCATTTTCCCGATCTTTAACACCGCGTTTAATTTTCCGGCAAACCAGCCCGACAAGTTGCCCAGCGATGATCGTTACCTGAGCGCGCTCCAGGTCGGCTTTGATGCCGATGTCACTGCGAATATCCGTCTTAAGGCGTCACTGGCCTACTATATCTTTGATGATATCGAAGGGGCCCCGTCTGATCCCTATGCGCCGCTCAGTGATGACGAGGTCGGAAGCACTGACGGACGTCGCCCTGGCTTCGCCCAAAAGGGCAACACATATATGCCGCTGCGCACCATCACGCCGGTCGCGGGAAATGGGTTTGGCCTGACCAACGACTGGCAATACTTCGGGCTCGCGAGTGAATTCCGCCCTCTAGTGGCGACCGTGCAGCTTGACGCCTACAACTTCGAACCTTTCCAGCTCTCCCTCTACGCTGAGGCTGTGAAAAACACCGCCTACAACGTAAAGCGTTATCCTTCCGATCCCGCCTTTAATCCTTTCTTCTTCGGCGGTGGCAACGAAGGCGGCGACACCGGCTATCTTATGGGCGTCAGTTTCGGCCACGCGGTTCTCCAGCAGCGTTGGAATTGGCGCGCGGGCGTTGATTATCGCTACCTCCAATCCGACGCCTTCGTTGACGGCTTTGTTGATTCCGATTTCGGCCAAGGCGGCACCAACCAGAAAGGGTTCACGCTCTCGGCCCGGCTCGCACTCGGCTCACGCGTTTTCCTCGGAGCTCGCTGGTTGAGCGCCTCCGAGATCGAAGGCGCTCCGCTGCGCAGCGACACCTTCCAATTTGATATCAACAGCAAGTTTTGACCATGAAGCCCACTTCCCCCTTTGCCGCCGTCGCCCTTGCCTTCGCCCTCTTTTTGCCCTGCGGACTTCTCGCCCAACCCGCGCCAGCGGGCCCCGAGGTGCAGCTTCGTGAGGCCCTCCGCGCCGCCACGCTCCAATTGAGAACCGCGCAAGGCGAACTCGTCGCCGTGACTGCCGAGAAAGACGGCGCCTTGGCCGAAAAAGACGACCTCGCGAAGAGGCTCGAAAGCCTCACGCGCCAAGCCGCCGCCGACCAGTCTGCCGCTCGTCTCGCCATCGCCAATCTCACTACGCAGGTCGCGCAAAAGGATGCCGAGGCCGCCCGGCTCGCCGACAAGCTCAAGCGTTCGCAAGATGAGCGTGACGGCATGTCCACGTTGGCGGAAACCCGTGCCGCCGAACTTGCGCGCAACGAAATCGTCCGCGTTGAGCTTGAGCGTTCCGTGACCGAGATGCGTGGGCTCAACCGCGAGTTGTTCCGGATTGGGACCGAGGTGCTGGATCGCTATGCCGCTTTTGGTCTCGGCGACGCCATCGTCGCGCGTGAGCCGTTTACCAAAATCACCCGGGTCAAGCTCCAGAACATCATTCAGGATTATCGAGAAGTTTTGGAGGACAACCGTGCCAAGTTGCCGCCCGTCTCCGCCGCTAAACCGGTCGCTGCGACGGTGGTTACCCAGCCTTAAGGCATTCGTCTGTTTTGTTCATGAAAGTTCGCCGTCGTAATCTCACCGCCGCTGCCGCTCTCGCGGCTATCATCGCCCAAAGTTGTTCGCTCTCGGCGGCGGATTTGCTTCGCCGCAGCGCGGGCTCGACCGCCAGCGCACAGCCTGCGGATGGAGCGGGCGAAGCCGCGGCCGGTGCCTTGCGCGAACAGACGCTCATCAACAACCGCGAGGCATTGTCGCGGGCCAATCGCACGCTCCGCGACATCCAGCGGATGCAAACCGAAGCGCGCGCGGCCGCCTTGGCCCGGGCCGTCACCGTGCCGGACGGACTCGTCCCCGGCGGACTGCAGGTTGCCGCCGGGGCCACTTTGGGTTCCTCTCTCTGGCGCGGGGCCGCCCTGCCGGTTGAGTCGGTGGCCGGCGGGCGCACCCAAGTCGGTATCAAGCAGACCCAGTCCCAGGCGTTTCTCACGTGGGAGCGCTTCAACATCGGGCGGAACACGGATCTCGTTTTCGATCAATCCGCCGGCGGCGCCGACCGGGCAAACTGGATTGCCTTTAACCAGATCAACGATCCGTCCGAGTCGCCCTCGCGCATCGCCGGCTCTATCCGGGCCGACGGTCAGGTCTACATCATCAATCGCAACGGTGTCATCTTCGATGGCACCAGTCAGGTGAATGTTCGCGGCCTCACGGTTTCGTCGCTGCCGATTAACACCAACCTCGTTGAGCGCGGCTTGCTCAACAACCCGGACGCCCAGTTCCTGTTCTCCGGCCTGCCCCTCCCGGCCGGTTCCGGCGGGACGCCCGCGTTCACGCCCCCGGCACCGCCCGTGTCGACCGGACGGTTTGGCGACATTGTCATCGAAACAGGTGCCGAACTCACCAGCCCGCTGACGGCCGATGGCGGTGGTCGCATCACCTTGGTCGGAGCTAACGTTCGTAACCAAGGCACCCTGCTCACCCCCGAGGGGCAGACCATTTTGGCGGCCGGTTTACAGGTGGGATTTGCCGCCCATCGTTCCTCCGACGCGTCGCTTCGCGGCTTGGACACGTATGTCGGTCGGGTGGCGGCGGACGGCACTCCGAGCGCCGATATCTACGCGGGCACGGTTACTCACTCGGGCCTGATCGATGTTCCGCGGGGCAACGCCACGCTCGCCGGTCGAGTGGTCCAGGTTGACGGTGGCATCGATAGCTCCACCTCGGTCGATCTCAACGGGCGCATTGATCTCAACGCGAGCTACCGGGCGATTGCCAATCCGGCGGCTTTCTCCGGCGGACAGATCCCGTTTAACGCCAGCGAAAGCGGCCAACTGTCACTCGGCACCGGTGCGGTTGTGCGTATTCTGCCCGACTTGGCGGACACCTCGACGGTTGCCGCGACTGCACTCGCGCTACGCTCCGCCATCAACATGCAGGGCGGCACCGTGCACCTCGGTCGCGATTCAACGGTGCTCGCGCCCAATGCCATCGTTAATCTGAACGCCGGCGTCTGGCGGCCCTCCAGCCCCACGCCCTCCACCGCGTTGATTAACGCCCAGGGGCAGATCTACGTTGATACAGGTGCGCTCATTTCAGTGGCGGGCACCGCTGGCGTCTCAGTGCCCGTGGGGAAGAACATCATCGCGGTAGAATTACGCGGCTCGGAGCTCGCCGATTCCCCCTTGCAGCGCAACAGCGTGCTGCGCGGACAGACCATCTATGTGGATATCCGCAAGACCGGCACGCTTAACGGTATCGACTGGGTGGGCACACCGCTCGCGGATGTCACCGGATTCGCTGGATTAATTGAGCGGGGCGTGGGCGAACTTACCACCGACGCGGGCCAGGTAAACCTGAACGCGGGCGGCTCCATCGTCATGCGTGAAAACGCCCGCATCGATGTATCCGGCGGCTGGATCGATTACCAAGGCGGCGATGTGCGCACCACCCGGCTTTTGAAGGACGGGCGGTTGATTGATATCGCCGATGCGCTGCCGAACGTCACCTACGACGCCCTCTTCACCGGCACCACGAGGGTGACCTCCCCGCGTTGGGGTGTCACCCGCACCTTCACCAATCCGTTGGCTTCTGTCGGGTTATACGAGCCGGGTTACACCCAGGGGTCCGCAGGCGGCCAGGTTGCGCTCACCGCGGCGGCGATGGTTCTCGACGGTCAATTCCTTGGCCAGTCAACCCGCGGTTCACGCCAGCGCCAGCGGGAGGAACTCCCCGGCGCGTCCTCACTCAGTCTAAATTTTTCGACGCGTGATCTCACGGTCGCGCCAACCTACCCGGTGATTTCGCCGACGCCGCCTCGCGTCACGTTTTCGGTCCCTATTTCACCGGTGGCGGTTCCCGAGTTCAGTCTCGATGCCTCCGGCCTGCCGGTGACTCTGCCGGCTGAGCGGAGCGCCAATGTCTACTTGGCGCCCGATCTCATCGCCACTTCCGGGCTGGGCGGTCTGACGGTGAATAACCGCGAGGGAGATATCATTATCCCCGCCGGTTCCACCATTACGGGCCCCTTTGGCGGGGGGCTTACCTTGGTTGGTGCCAACGTCGATGTGCAGGGGGCTGTTATCCTCCCGGGTGGAACTGTTTCCGTCACGGCGCACAACGTTCCTCTGGCCACGCTCAACAGCATCACGACGGGTGCGGTCACGGCGAACCCGGTCGCCTTCGCTGGTCGCGGGGCCATCACGCTCGGCTCGGCCGCTCGCCTCGACACGGCAGGCACGGTGATCAATGAGCGCGTCGGCGCGGGCACTTCCGCACCGGCTGCACGTCAGGCAGGTTCAATCCAACTCACGGGCTTCGACCTTACGCTCGTTCCCGGCGCGGTGCTCGATGTATCGGGCGGCTACCATGTCGACGCCTCCGGCAAGATTGCTGGCGGCGACGCCGGCTCAATCACGATCGCTGCGGGTCGCGATCCTGCGCTCGCCTCCGTCCTCGGCGGATCGCTGACCTTTGCCGGGGCGACTTTCCTCGGCTATGCCGAAGTGGACGCCAGTGCGGGCACCTTGTCGTTGAGCGCCCCGGCCGTGGTGATTGCCGGCGCTTTCGCCAGCCCCGGACCGGCTGTCTCTCTCGCGCCCGACTTTTTCAACCAAGGTGGTTTTTCCTCGTTCTCCATTTCCGGTATCGGTGCTCCCACCGCGACCGCCAATGTGTATTCGCCGGGTGTATACATTGCCCCGGGTGTGACTCTGGCTCCTCGCGTGGAAAGTCTCCGGGCGGCGCTCGACGGCAATGCGGCCTCGGGCGTGAGGATCGACCGACTGGTCCAGTCCGAGGGCATCCGCCCTGCAGTCGACCTCGCCTTCCGCGCAACGGGTGCGGTGAACCCTTTCCTCGCCGGCAATCCACCGATCGTGCGAGGCGAGGTGACCTTGGCCGCAGGTGCCGTCGTGCAGACGGAAGCGGGCGGCTCGGTTTCTTTTTCAGGCAATGTCATCGAGCTTAATGGCACGGTCATCGCCCCGGGCGGGACCATCACGGTCCGCGGGGGATCGGCTTATCAAAGCGTCAACCCCGACCTGACGCGCGCCCTCCCGACGGTTCTTTTGGGAGAAACCGCCCGTCTTGATGCGGCGGGTCGCACGCAACTCGTTCCCGACCTGGATGGTCTCGGTCTGCGCCTTGGCACCGTTTACTCGGGTGGAACGGTCACGCTTGCGGGCAACGTAGTGACGCGCCCGGGTGCGGTCATTGATGTGTCTGGCACGAGCGGCGTCCTCGATTTCGCTCCCCAATTTTCGGCCCGTGCCGGCGCGGAGGGTCTCGGCATGCAGGCCACTCCGGTGCGCATCGACAGCGCGGGCGGGACGATCGCCCTCTCCGGCGCCGAGCTTCTCGCCAGCGACGCGACGCTTCTGGCCCGCGCCGGTGGCTCTGCCGCCGGTGGCGGCACGCTCACCGTGTCGTCGGACCGCTTCTACGCCGATGACGAGACGAGCACCACGGCCGACGTTAATCTCACGGTCATTCAGTCGGGACCGACATTTGCCGCAGCGAGTGCCGCGGCGGGCCGACCGTTGCTGACCGCTCAAGGCGATCCCTTGGCGGGCGGGCGTTTCGCCGCCGATCGTTTTATGGACGGCGGGTTCGACCACTTGGTGTTGGATGGCAACGTCCGCTTCGAAGGCGCGGTGTCCCTCACCGCGCGTGGCACCTTGCGCGTCGCGCCCTCCGGCGTGATCCAGGCTAACGACGCCGTGCGCCTGGCGGGCGGTTATGTTTCCCTCGGTCAGGATTTCGTCGTGCCGGTCGATCCGACGCTGGTTCCGTTCCTGTTTACGCAGGACATCCCGGGCATCGGCTTGCGCGAATACAATTTCGCGCCCGCGCATGGGGTCGGCAGTCTCGCGGTGGACGCGCGCCAGCTCGATGTGGGCACCCTTTCGCTGGGCGGCATCGGGCGCGCCGAGCTCCGCGCGCCCGGCGGCGACATTCGTGGCAACGGTTATCTCAATATCGCCGGCGATCTCTTGCTCTCCGCCGGCCAGCTTTACCCGACCAGCGGCGCTCAGTTTAATCTGACGGCGTTCGACTACACGCTCGCCGGCACTGCCACCGCCGGCTCGATCACGGTCAACCAGTCGGGCACACGCCCCGATCTTCCTGCGTCCGCCGCAGGCACGCTCGGCCTCTACGCTGCGAACATCACGCAGGGCGGCTCGCTCCGTGCGCCCTTTGGCACGGTGAACCTCGGCGCGGGCCCCGGGGCCGGTGTGACCAACCGCGTCACCTCCACGGCCGTGCCGCTGGCGCGCAGCCTCACCTTATCAGCGGGCGGGTTCACGTCCGTCGCGGGTTTCCGCAACGACGGCAGTGCGGCGACGTTGCCCTACGGCATTGTGCTCAACGGCACGTCATGGATCGATCCGCGCGGCGTGGATATCACCCTGGGTGGGTTAGCTGAAAAATCCATCAATCTGTCGGCTGCCGATGTAAGCACTGAGACAGGCTCGACCCTCGATGTGCGCGGCGGCGGCGATTTACTCGCCTATCGATTTATCCCCGGCACCGGCGGCAGCCGCGATCTGCTCGCGCTTGACGGCTCCTTCGCAGTGATCCCCGGCGATCAAGCGGCGGTCGCTCCTTTCGCGCCGTTCAACCCGTCGTCCGTCGGTGCCACGCTCGGCGGGGATCTCGGTTATGTGTCGGGCGGGCTCTCCATCGGCGATAGCGTGGTGCTGGCCGCCACGCCCGTCCTGCCTGGCGGCACCTACACCTTGCTGCCGGCGCGTTACGCCCTGCTGCCGGGCGCGTTTCTGGTCACACCGGTTTCAGCGCCGCCCGTCGCCACCACGACGTTGCCCGACGGCTCCACCCTGACAAGTGGCTATCGCATCGACGGGTTCACCGGGTCCGCCAAGGAAGGCGGCGTGCTCGAGGGTTTTGAAGTCGCCTCGCGCGCCGTCGTTGATCAACGCGCCGAGTATACGGTCGAACTGGCCAACACCTTTTTGCGCGAGGCTGCGGAGACCCGCGAGGGCGGCACGCCGCGCCTGCTGATCGACTCGGGCCGGGTGATGTTTGCGGCAGGAAATACTCTGAAAATCGGCGGTCTGGTTTCGGCCGTGCCGCTCTCTGGTGGTCGCGGCAGCGAAGTGGACATCAGCAGCCCGCTCGACATCCGCATCACCGGCACGGGGGCCGCGCCGGTGGTCGGCGCGTTGTCGTTGGAAGCGGACGCCTTGAGCCGGTTTGGCGCGGCCAGCCTGCTGGTCGGCGGCCTGCGTTCGGCCACCGAGGAGGGTTCGCAGGTGACGGTCACCGCCCGCAATCTGATCGTGGACAACGCCGGTTCACCGCTGGTGGGCACCGATGTGATCCTGGCGGCGCGCCAGGCGGTCACCCTCGCCGAAAACGCGAGTATCCGGGCAAGTGCTACGGAATCCGGAGGTCCGGCGGTTTCGCTTTCGGTCGGCTCGGCCTCGTCTCCCGCGAGCGGAGACGGCGCGCTGGTGCGCGTCGCTTCCTCCTCGTCGGCGCCGGTCGCGCGCAACGGGGTGAGCGCGTCGGTCACGCCCGCGTTGATCGTGGGCAACGGCGCAGTGTTGTCCGGCGGTTCGGTGCTGCTTGATTCGTCCGCGGGAACCACGCTTTCGGCGGGCGCCTCGCTTACGGCGAACACGCTCGGATTAAACAGCGGTCGCATCAGCATCGTATTCGACTCCACCGTCGCGAGCGGCGGAGGTCTGGTGCTTTCGGGCTCCGCTCTTGATGCCGTCTTGGGATCGGCCAAGTCGCTGTCCTTGCTGAGCTACTCCAGTATCGATCTGTTTGGCGCGGGGGCGATCGGTTCTGCCGGTTTCCAATCGCTGTCGTTGTCCGCGCCCTCGCTGAGGCATTTCGGTTCGGGTGACGTCGCGTTTGCCGCCGCAGAGATTATTTTGGGTAATTCGACGCTGGGTGCGGCGGCCTCGCCGCCGACAACGTCGGCAGGTGCGCTCCGCTTCCAGGCCGATACGGTGGAGCTGGGTGCAGGGAGCCTTCGGTTGGACGGGTTTGATTCGATCCAGCTCGGCGCGACCGAGTCCATTCGCATCGACGGCACGGGAGGCTTGGGCGTCTCCGGTAATCTCGAGCTGGTAACTCCGGCGATCATGACTTCTACGGGAGCCACTCACGTTCTGGACGCGGGCGGTGACTTGCGGCTGGCCTCTTCAGCGGCGGGGGTGGCGCCGGCCGCTTCCGGGCTCGGTGGTTCGTTGGAGTTGCGCGGCGACCGGGTCACGCTCGACAGCGCGATCCGCCTGCCTTCGGGTCGTCTGCGGGTCGAAGCCCGTGAAGGTGACGTGGTGGTCGGTGCCAGCGCGGCGGCGCTGTTGGATGTAGCGGGCACGGCGCAACAATTCTTTGATCAGACGCGCGTCACCCGGGCTGGCTCAATGGTGTTTTCCGCGCCGCTGGGCTCGGTGCGAGTCAACGAAGGGTCCACGCTCGACCTCTCCGCGCCCACGTCGGTCGGGCAGGCGGGCCTGTTGCAAGTGCTGGCACCGACCGGCTCGTTTGTGGTATCCGGCGGCATCCGGGCGGCGGGTGAACAGCAGGGCGGTTCCTTCGTCTTGGATACCGCGCTATTGACGGGCACGGCGGCGTTGGACGCGCGTCTCGACCTCGCTGGGTTTGGCGAGGAGCGCTCTTATCGTGTGCGCACGGGTGATGTCTCCATCGACGGCTCGGCCCGCACGCGCGACTACCGGCTTTCAGCCGACTCAGGGGCGGTCACGGTCACTGCAAACGGGCGTCTTGACGCCTCCGGCTCGACCGGAGGTTCGATCACGTTGCAGGCCGCCAAGAGTCTCACGGTGGCTGCCGGAGCGCGCCTGGATGTTTCCGGCAGCACCTTCAGCGCGGCCGGCAAGGGTGGCTCGGTGACTTTGGCGGCCGGCTCGCAAGTCGCCGGGGTGGTCTCGCCCGATGCTCGCTTGTCTTTGCAGGCGGGCTCTACGATCGATCTCTCCGTCGGTGCCTCGGCTGCGGATGACGCCGCCAACGGTCGCTTTACGGGCACGCTGAAGTTACGGGCGCCGCTTACACTCGCAGGCACCGATATTCGCCTTGATCCCATCGGCTCCGCCGTGGTGGGTGCGTCGCATGTCGGGGTCGAAGGTTACCGGCTCTACGATCTCACCGCGACGAGCGGCCTGATCACCAGTGTGGTCCAAGGCCAGGTTAACACCGACGGCCGGGCTTTGTTGGGCACTGCGGGCGCGACCGCCACCGGCGGCTACACCGCGATGCGAAACCGGCTGCTGTCGCTTCAACCCGGTCTTGATGACGCGTTGGTGTTGCGTCCCGGAGCTGAGATTATTCATCGCACGGGTGACCTCACACTCGGCTCCACCAGCACCACCGCCACCGCTGATTGGAATCTGGCGAACTTCCGGTTTGGTCCTGAGTCCGCCCCGGGCGTGCTCACGCTCCGCGCCGCCGGCGATCTGGTTTTCTTTAATGCCCTGAACGATGGATTTTCAGGCGGGGCCAGTTTGTGGCTTTCCCGCCTGATCGCCTACAACAGCGCGCTGCCGGCGAATCTTCAGTCGTGGGACTACCGGCTCACCGCCGGTGCGGATCTGGCCGCCGCCGATCATCGCGCGGTGCGACCGACCTCGCTGCTCACCTCGGGCAAGGGGTCTGTGCTGCTCGGGAAAAATACCGGCGCGGCAGTCGTCTCGGGCGGCACCAATGCCACCACGGCCACCCTCATCGCGAATAATTTCCAGGTTATCCGGACCGGCTCGGGCGACATCGATGTCTTTGCGGGTCGCGACATCCGACTGCAGAATCCCTTCGCCGCAATCTACACGGCCGGCACGGCGGTTCCTGTCGCCACCACTCTCTTCGCGGCGGACGATTTCGTTGTGCCGAGTTTGGTGGTCACGGAAGGCAACGAGGCTGGCTTGTCCCAGGGCGGCTTGGGTTCGCGCCCGCAGGTTTACTTCGCCCAGTATTCGCTCGCCGGTGGCGACGTCACACTCTCGGCCCAGGGCAACATTGAACGCGTCACCCGGAACGCGCTGAACACGGTCCTTCCCGATTCATCCCGACAGCTTCCGAGCAATTGGCTTTATCGCCGGTCCCATGTCGATTCAACCGGTGCCTTCGGGCGGATCTTCGTTGGGAATACTCTTAACAGCATCACCGATCCGCAGGCCTCGACGACGTGGTGGGTGGATTTCAGCAACTTCTTTCAGGGCGTCGGAGCCCTCGGCGGCGGCGATGTCACGGTGCTGGCCGGGCGCGATGTGTCCAACGTGGACGCGGTCATCCCGACCAACGCCCGCATGACCTACCGGACCACGGTCGCTGGCGAAGCCGGTCCGGTGCTCTCTACCCGAGCCGCCGACCAGAAACTGGTTGAACTTGGCGGCGGCGATCTGCTCGTGCGCGCCGGTCGCAACATCGATGGCGGTGTTTACTACGTCCAGAGCGGTGCCGGTCGCCTGGTGGCCGGAGAGGCAGTGACCACCAATCTCGCCCGCTCGGTCAACCTCGGCATCCTCACGAGCCTCGCCAACCCGACGCGCCTGCCGGCCTCCACCTGGATGCCGACCACGCTCTTCGTCGGCGACGCCCGCTTCGACGTGTCGGCGCGGGGCAATGTGCTCCTTGGCCCGATCGCCAACCCGCACCTGCTTCCGCAGGCCAACGGAAATCGTTTCTGGTATAAAACGTATTTCTCGACCTATGGCGAAAACGCGGGGGTCGAGGCCTCCTCGCTGGCGGGAGATCTCCAGCTGCGCAATCAAGTCACGTTGCCCGACACCAACACGGCCCAGCCTTTCTTGGCCGCGTGGCTTACCACACAGAACCTGCTTTCCGGCTCCGGCAGCGCCGCGTTCTATCAACCGTGGCTGCGGCTGGCCGAGTCCCGGGTCGACGCGTTCACCACGCACACCACGGTCTTGCCGCCAGAGCTTCGCGCGACCGCTTTCTCCGGCGACATCGATCTCGCGGGCAGTTTCAACCTCTTCCCTTCTGCGAGCGGCACGCTTGAGTTGCTGGCGGCCGGCGCTGTGAACGCGCTTTCCGTGTCCGGTCAATCCAGCCGGATTCTTTCCGGCCAGACGGTTTTCACCTGGCAGTCGTCACGTATCAATCTCTCCGACGCCGATCCCCTCGCCATCGCAAACATCCGTTCACCGCTTTCCAATCACGCGGTGATCAATGGCTCTGCGTCGGCGGTGGAAAACAACACCACGCCGACGTCGGCCACCAACGCGGCCGCGCTCCAAGCTTTGCAAAGCATCGGCCGCTCCTTCAACGAGACCGGCGCCACCAACACGGTTCTGCAAACCCGCCAGACGTTGCATGCCTCCGGGCTTCTCCATCGCAACGACTCGGCCCCCGCTTTGATCTACGCGGCTGGCGGGGATCTTTCCGGCCTCACGTTTTTCTCGGCCAAACCGCTGATCGCATCTGCCGAGCGCGACGTCAGCGACATCGCTTTCTACATTCAGAATAACCGGGTGGATCAAGTGAGCGTCGTCTCCGCCGGTCGCGACATCGTCGCCTATGCGCCCAATTCGGAGCTGCGCACGCAGGCGCGCTCCACCGGCAACGCGCTCAACACCGGCCAGCAAACGCTGGCCGGCGACATCCAGATCTCCGGCCCCGGCGTCCTCGAGGTGATCGCGGGCCGTGACATCGACCTCGGCATTGTCGCCTCCAACAGCGACGGCACCGCGGCCGGCATCACGAGCATCGGCAACGCCCGCAATCCCGCTCTGCCCGAAACCGGCGCCGATCTTTTCGTCGCGGCAGGACTCGGCGGCGGCGTCAACTTGGCCGCCACTGAGGCGGACTACGACGCCTTCGCGGCCGCATTTTTGAACCCCGCCGGTGGTGAGCTCGCCGCCCGCTACCTCCCCGTGCTCGGCTCCCTGATCGGGCTGCCGACCGCCGATAACCAGACCATCTGGACGGCTTATTCCAATTTCCCGGCCGGTGATCGCGCTCGCTTAACCTTGGCCATGTTCAACCGGGTCTTGCGCGACGCCGGTCGGGATCGCAATCAACCCGCCGCCGCCACCTTCGGCACTTACAGGAACGGCTTCGCCGCCATCGGTGCCTTGTTCCCCGGGAAAACGTGGGCGGGCGACATCACCCTGACGTCGCGTCAGATCAAGACTGCCGCCGGTGGCGATATCTCGCTCTACGCGCCCGGTGGCGCGCTCACGATCGGGCTGCCCGTCTCCGGCCAACGGCCCGACCAAGGCGTGCTCACCGAGGCGGGCGGTAACATCGAGATTTTCGCCGAAGGCGACGTCACCGTGGGCACGTCCCGTATCTTTACCCTGCGCGGCGGCGATATTCTCATCTGGTCCAGCAAGGGTGACATCGCCGCCGGTTCGGCCGCGAAGACCGTGCGCTCCGCACCGCCTACGCGCGTCCTTATCGATCCGCAGAGCGCCTCGGTCGAGACCGACCTCAGTGGACTGGCCACCGGTGGCGGCATCGGCGTGCTCCAAACCGTTCCCGATGCGCCCGCCGGCAACGTGGACCTCATCGCCCCCGAAGGCGTCATCGATGCGGGCGACGCCGGTATCCGCTCCGCCGGCAATCTCAACCTGGCCGCCGCTTCGGTGCTGAATGCCGCCAACATCCAGACGGGCGGAGCGGTCGCCGGCGCCCCGGTGGCCGCGCCCTCGCTCAATCTTGGCGCCCTCTCGTCGGCCAACACCACGGCCGCGGCCGCCGGAGGCAGCGACCTGGTTCCGGGCTCCACGGCCGCCGCCGCCGCTGCTGCCGCTGAGCGCCTGCCCTCCATCTACAACGTCGAAGTCATTGGCTACGGCGGCGGTGAGGAAGAGCCCGAATCGGCCCCGGTTGAAACTACGCCGAGCATCGAAGGCACCCCGCTGGCGGCTCTGGGTGGATGACGAATCGGTGACAGCGAAACCGGATTGTTGAATTGAGCCGCTGGACCGCCCCGCTGCCACCGGGCACGTTTGACTGCTATGGCGTCCACGAAGATCAAGTTAACCTGGGCCAATCCACAGCTCGAAAATACTCGCTGGCGGCTGGGCACCTTGGCGATTCACCAGCGCGACCCGTCGGCGCTCTTCGACCTCAAAGACCTGTCGGATCGCGCCCGAACTCTTTATCTCCAGCGCACCGTGCACATCAGCATTCGCGGTGCCTTGGTCTGGCTGACCATGCTGGGCTGCGCGGGATATCTGGCGGTGGCTTATGCCATTTTCCATGTCCAGAGCGGTAATCCACATAACCGAATCAGTTACCGTGATGTCGCGTTGCCCTGGCGCTGGTCTTCGTTGAAGGTCTTGCGCGGAGAGGCGCTGATCGCGCAGGCGCGCGACGAAATCAAGGCCCGTCAATTCGCCGCTGGTTTCAGCCGGTTGCGCGCCGGGCTGGCGCGCAATCCAACGGACTCCGTGGCTCGCCTCGAGCTCTCCCAGCTTTTCATCGTCAGCCGTTTAAGAACTCGCTCCGACGATATTCTGATCGAAGCCTTTGAGCACGGTTATCCGGGAAATGAATACGTGGAAAAGGCTTACCGGGTTCTGACCTACGGGGATGTGCCGCATAAGGAGATTCTGTTTTTGGAGGCTGCCCGCGCTGCTTCCACGAAAGCCGGTGGTTCCCAGAAGGCTACGAGGACCATCGAAGCTCTTGAGATTGAAAGCCTCCTCAGGATGGAACGTTGGGATGAGGCGGGCGGGGTCAGCGAACGACTGTATCCAGAAAACAGCGACCGGCGAATCGAAGTGGATGTCGCTGTCGCGCTCGGCCGGCGCGACCTAGATCGGGCTGCCAACCTCGTGACTAGCTGGTTTGAGCAACGCCCGCTCTCCGAGGAGGTTCTGGCGCGAGCGGCCGGAGTTTACCGCCAGTCCGGCCGCTTCGATGACATGCAGGCCTGCATCGATCGCCTGCGGAAGATCAGTCCGACCAATCCGGCGCACGCGACGTTCAACGTTGTTCAAAACATCCTCGCCGGCCGTGATACGATCGCCCGTGCCGCGTTGGCGGATGGGTTGTTCCGGTTTGGCTCGGATGACCGCGAACTTGCAATCTGGGCGCGCGATATCGCGGAAATAGGGAGAGATGATTTCTTGGTGCTGGTGGAGCGGTTCATGCATGAACAAGGCCACGGTTTGAGACCCGTGCTGTTTGCGCGTCTGCTTGCGCAAATCCGCTCCCGTGACTGGGCCGCCGCGCAAACCACCGTTGCTCGCCTTCGCGAGCGCGAGGCCCAAATGGCCGCCGGCGAACGCCAGTATGTGAAAGTGCTCACCAGCCTGGCCATCGCGTGCACTGATGCTGGCGGGGGAGCCCAGCAAATGTTTATCGACGCCTACCAGCGCAGCCCCGTCAGCCTGGAGTTCAGTCGGTTAATCGTCGAAGCCCTTCTCGACGCGGACCGCCCGGCGACCGCAAGTCAGGTGGTCACCCTTGCTGAGGGCGTCTACCCTGAAAGTCGTTATCTCTTGGGGGTCTCGAAACGAGTTGGCGAAAGCTTGCTGGCTCATGATAAAATGCAGGAAAAGTCGCGACCGGCCGCAGCGGCTTCGCCGATGGATCAGTTTGGCGACCACGGAAGTTTTATGGCTGAACTGAGGCGGCTGGAAGCCGGCGGGCAAGCGGACGAGGGCCTGCGCCTGATTCGGTCCGCTCGCAAACGGCCGCCCGCCTGGCTGGTTGAGAACGAAGAACCCGTGATTTTCATCGAACTGGAGTTAACGGTTCTCGCCAAGGACCTGAGCCTGCTGCGGTTGACGGCAAGGAATTATCTGCGTTCGGCTGGGGACACCGGTGCGCAGGCACTGATTACGCTCGGCACCACCTGGCACCAGCGTGGGCTTAAGACGGAGCCTTTGCTCGTGGTGCGCGAAATCCTCAAGCAACAACCCGATTTTGAGCCCGCGTTGCAGGTGCTGGAGCGGTGGGACCCGCAGCCATTGCCGGTGATGGATGAAGCTCCTTCCGGCGGAGCGCCGAAATAAGCAGGCTCGCCGTCAGAGTGGTATTTACGGGCTTTCGTGTTTCGCGATTACCACCTTGGATCAGTGGCATGAAAACTCCCGTCATCCTCATCACCGGCGCGTCCCAGGGTATCGGGGCGGCCATCGCCAAGGTGTTTGCCAAGGAGCTTCCGCGCGTGCGGCTCGCACTCGTCGCGCGCAACCCCAAAAACCTCGCCACCGTCGCGCGCGCTTGCGCGAAGCTCGGGGCCGAGGTGGAGACGTTTGCCTGCGACGTCGCCGATGAACCGGCCGTCGGTGCGCTGGCGGCGGCCGCCGCCAAACGGTTCGGGGCCGTCGATGTGTTGATCAACAACGCGGGCGTGTTCGCGGCGGCGCCCTTCGCGGAGACCTCGGTGGCGGAGTTCGACCGCATCGTCGCGGCCAACCTGCGTAGTGCCTTTTTGGTGACGAAGGCGTTTGTCCCGCCGATGGTGGCGCGGAAGCACGGCGATGTGTTTTTCATGAGCTCGATCGCCGGGCTCGAAGCGTATCCCCACAGCGCGGCGTATTGCGCGGCGAAGTTTGGCGTGACCGGGCTGGCCCAGGTGTTGCGCGCCGAGACGCGGGCGCACGGAGTGCGGGTGTGTTGCGTGCATCCCGGCGCGACGTGGTCGCCATCTTGGTCGGCCAGCGGCGTCGCGGAGGAACGCATCATGCCGGCGGCGGACGTGGCCCGGGCGTTTTTGGATGTTTACCGGCTGGGTCGGAACACCGTCGTCGAGGAGATCGTGCTGCGCCCGCAACTCGGTGATCTCTGAGCGGACGCAGAACCCCGCCGACGTGGTCGCTCCGATGTGGGAA